>NZ_JBSFEO010000171.1:0-1076 GCF_053594475.1 Embleya sp. NPDC001921 | reverse complement strand
TCACGGCCGCGGAGAGGCACGTAAGGCGCAAATCCCATCGAAGGCCACTGACGGCAAAGCGACTTACTACCGCGCTCCATACCTAAATCCCCACTGAGAGGTCCTAACAAATAATGAGTTTGGTGTGACTATCGGCTTGTTCGGTCGTTGGGCCTGGTGTGCGCAGAGGTGAGTCGCGTCCGTGGGTCGTTTCGGACGAACTGTGGTCCCTGATCGAGCCGTTGCTGCCCGAGCCGGCGCCGAAGGCGGTGCCGGGTCGACCTCGTGTGCCGGATCGGCAGGCTTTGTGCGGGATCCTGTTCGTCCTGCACACCGGGATCCAGTGGGAGTTCCTGCCGCAGGAGCCGGGTTTCGGGTCGGGGATGACGTGTTGGCGTCGTCTCGCGGCCTGGAACGAGGCCGGGATGTGGGACCGCCTGCACGCGATCCTGCTCGCGAGACTGCACGCGGCCAAACAGCTCGACTGGTCGCGGGCGGTGATCGACTCCAGCCATGTCCGGGCCGCCCGAAGGGGCCCAAAAGTGGACCGAGCCCGGTCGATCGCGCGCGACCGGGCAGCAAGCACCACGTCCTGGTCGAGGGGCGCGGAATCCCACTCGCGGTGTCCCTGACCGGCGGAAACCGCAACGACGTCACGCAGGTTCTGCCCCTGCTCGCCAAGGTGCCCCACGTTCGAGGGCGTGTCGGTCGGCCTCGCCATCGGCCCGATTCCCTCTACGGTGACCGGGGTTACGACCACGACAAATACCGCCGCCTTGTGTGGGCTCGGGGTACCAGACCCGTGATCGCCCGGCGGGGGCAACCCCACGGATCAGGGCTCGGACGGGTGCGTTGGGTCGTGGAGCGCACGATTTCGTGGCTGCACGGCTTCCGTCGACTCCGCATCCGCTGGGAACGACGCGACGACATCCACGAAGCCCTCCTCGGCATCGCCGTCTGCCTCATCACCTACCGCCACGTGAAACGCCTTTGTTAGGACCTCTTAGTACTGCAACGACACTTCGGGATGTCCTCGGCGTCTGTAATGGCTGATGCGGGCTCGAGCTTGGCTTCTTCTTCGCCATGTGGACCAGGCG
>NZ_JBSFEO010000170.1:0-1097 GCF_053594475.1 Embleya sp. NPDC001921 | reverse complement strand
CTCGCTCCGCCGGCTGTCGGCAGGACACTCGTGTGGGAGGCGCGCTGGTACGACGCGCTCACGTCCGGCACGCTCCTCGCGACGTCGACGCGGACGGTGACGACCCAGCAGACGGCGATCTGGGAGCGGTGGGCGCTGGTCGCGACCGCCCCGGTGGGTGCGACGCATGTGGAGGTGCGGCTGCGGCCGACCGCCGGGGCGTCCAGCGAGGCGTGGTACTTCGACCAGATCGTGGTCCGTCCCACCAGTGTTGCGCTGGTCGCGGGCAACCTCATCTCCTACCCGACGCAGTCCCTCGAGGTGGACGCCACCGGGTGGACGGCCGCCTCGAACTGCACGATTGCCCAGTCGGCGCCGGCGGATCCGTCGTATGTCGACGGCCGCTCCCTCAAGGTCACGGCGACGGCGGCCGGGCAAGCCCGGGTCGAGGCCGCCGCCCTGGTGCCGGTCACGGCAGGGTTGTACTACGTAGCCCAGCAGCGGCACTACGGCACCGGCCTGCACCAGGTCTGGACTGACATCGACTGGTACGCCAGCGATGGCACCACCTATCTCGGGCACGGGTTCCCGGACCAGGACGCCGCGGGCCCAGCTGCGCAGTGGCGCGCGAACCTGATCGGCCGGATGGCGCCGCCCGGTGCCGCCTACGCCCGGTTCGTGTCGCTGCCCCAGGCCAGCACGCCGGGCCAGGTTTTCTTCTTGGATCAGTTCTCCCTGGTGCAGACCGCGCCGCCGTACATCCTGACGCCGCATCAGGAGACGGCGTCGGTCACGATCCAGATCACGGGCTTGGCGTTTCCCGGGACAGTGACGCTCACCCGCGTGCATCCGGACGGCTCGCGTCACCCGGTGCGGGCGATGGGCGGGGACGCGGTCGCGCTGGCGACGACCGGCACGACGATGATCTTCGAGGACTACGAGGCTCCGCTCGGAGTCTCGATCCACTACGAGTACGCCTCGGGCGGCGGGTCGACCAGCACCGTGGATGTGGTCGTGCCGCCGCCGGACGAGCCGTACATGCTGTGGCTCAAGGACCCGGGGCAGCCGGCCAGGAACCTCTGCCTGATGGCCAAGTCCACGGCTGCCTTCGGCCGGAA
>NZ_JBSFEO010000169.1:0-1099 GCF_053594475.1 Embleya sp. NPDC001921 | reverse complement strand
TGGAAACGCCGGCGCGCGTCCGGGCTCCATTCCTCCGCGTCCGCCGGGCGGGTCAGGACGCCTGTGGTGCGGGCGCCGTTGCGCCACATCGCGGCACGCTGCGCGCTCGACTCGCGCTCCTCCATCAGCAACGCGCGCAGCGACTCGATCGACGACGACCCCACCCGCAGGTCGTCCGGCGTGTACCCGTGGAAGTGGACGACCTCGTCCACCTCGAACCGCCTGCCGCCCGCAGTCTCGTAGTGGCTCGGGGCGATCCACGTTCCGCCGGCCGGGCGGATCAGCGTCGGCGGCACCGGCAACAGGCGCATCGAACCGGCCAGCCGCAGCTTGATCCAGAACGCCTCGTCGTAGATCGCGATATCCGACACCAGGCGCTCGATCAGCCGGTACCTGGTCATCCGCGGCATCGGCGCCGACAGCAGCAGCGCGAGCGGATGCTCCGCCAGGCGCTCCCTGTCGGTGTCGCTGACCCGCCGGTACAGGTGCAGCCCGATCGAGGCGATGTTGCGTGCCAGGAAGCTGACGACCGTGCGGACCTGCGGCTGACACCGCCAGATCTCCGCGAACTCCCACGGCGCACCCGACAGGGGCAGCGCCCCGTAGACCGTGCCCGCCAGGCCACCGATCCCGCCGGTCACCTGCAACTGCCCGGACGAAACGACGAACGCCATCAGCCACCGCCCGCCAGCACCTGGATGAACTCCACCCGGGCGCGCTCGACGACGACCTCACCGTCGATGGCCTGCGGCTCGCGTCCCGCCTCCAGCAACTCGACGTCCCGCAGCACGAGCAGCGGACCACGCTTGGCCCACAACACGGCGCGGAAAGCCTTGTCCGCCAGGTTGACGACGACGCGCTTACGGAGGGCCGTGCGGCGCCACCAGAACATGCGACCCCCTCAGACGATCATCATTGCTGTGTCGTCGTCCTCGTAGACCGACCGGCGCTTGGGCGGCCGGGCGACGACCTCCGCCATGGCCGTGGCCAGCGCGGACACGCCATCGATCTTGTCGCCGGACGCCGCCTTGTCGGGCTTCACGTTCCCGGCCGGGTCCATCGCCACAGCCAGGTTGTCCACACACCAGCGCACCACCGG
>NZ_JBSFEO010000168.1:0-1107 GCF_053594475.1 Embleya sp. NPDC001921 | reverse complement strand
CAATACCGGTGTTTTAGGTCTTTCTGCGGCGGGTTGGGGTGGTGCGGGTCGGTCCGACGAGCGTGACGTCGGGTGGGTTCGGTGGGGGTGTGCTGCGGTGCTCGGTTCGCTTGAGCGCCCAGTTGGACATCTTGCGCTTGATGACGCGGGGGTTGGAGCGTAACCGCCTCGGCGGCAGGGGCCGTTCGTGGATCTCACACAGGGTGGCGAGGAGTGCGACGGCGAGTCGGGAGGGGGGAAAACGCCGCCTGATCGGTGACGTGGCGGCGGACGACGCGCAGGGTTCGGATGAAGGACAGCCTGTCCGGGTCGCAGTCCGCGTCCCGAGCGGCGTGGTGCATCAGGTCGCGCAGGGCGTGGTGGACCAGGAGAACACCGAGGATCTCCTGTTCGACACCCGCCGGGTGACGGGAACGCAACACGTGGCCGGGACCGCCCTGGTGGGTCTTGATCTCGTCGAGGGCGGTCTCGATCTCCCATCGCTCGTGATACAGCGCCGCCAACTCGGCGGCCGGAGCCGCCGAGGGATCGTGGAGGGTGGTGATCAGCCGATACACGATCTCCTCCCCGGCGCCCGGGCCCAGGGTGTACTCGACCACACGGACCCGGATCGGATCGACGCGTCTCCTGTCGTGACCGGCGAAGATCTCCGAGAGGTAGGACCCGTCGGGCAGGGAGGTCAGGACCGGGAGCACGGCGTTGCCCTTGATCCGCCACAACAGGTCCGCGCCGGTCGCGGAGGCCGCCCGCCACAGTTCGAAGTCGTGGAAACCCCGGTCGGCCAACAGGAGCATCCCGGGCTCCAACGACGCGAACAACCGCCTGGCCGCGGTCGTCTCGCGCACGGCGAGCGGCGCGATGTCGGCCGCGAACACCACGTGGGTGCCGCACTCGACCAACACGGCCACCCTCGCCTGCGGATACGCGCTCCGACCCTGGCCCCGACTCGTACCCGGCCGGCCGAAGAACCCCGCGTTCGCCTCGCTGTCGGGCAGGTCGAAGGTCGTGCCGTCCACAGCGACCAGACGCCGCCCGCGGTACCACGCCCCGACCGTCCCCGGCACCGCCACCGGACGACACACCCGAGCGAACAACACCCTCAACGGC
>NZ_JBSFEO010000167.1:0-1114 GCF_053594475.1 Embleya sp. NPDC001921 | reverse complement strand
CTGGCTTTCTTGTGTTTGGCGTTGTACCAGGTGAGTGCGGAGAGGGCGAGGACGGCGAGGACGTTGACGGTGAGGGCGCCGCCGCCCGCGGTGGGCGTGACGGGGGCGGTGGGGGCTTGGGTGGCGAGCATTTCGCCGGCGAGTGCGTGCAGGTTCATGGCGGGTCCTCAGTGGGTGTAGAGCGCGGCGGCGGCTGCGATGGCCGCCCAGAAGCACGCGAGGTTGAAGGCGATGGCGCGGACGGTGCGCGGGGGCAGGCTCGGCGCGAGGGCCAGGAGGCCGATGAGGCCGAGCCCCGCCGCCAGCACGCCGATGACGGCGGGGTGCATCAGTTGCTGCCGGTGCGAGCGAGGGTGCGGACGACGTCGGCGTCGTAGAGGCGCCAACCCATCTCGTGCTTGGTGGCGATGGGCAGTCGGCCCTCGCGGACCCAGGTGTCGATGGTCGCGCGGTGGACGCCGGTGAGTCCGGCGGCCTGCTTCGCGGTGACGAGGTCGCGCTTCGGCGTGGGCTTCGCGCTCGCGGGTCGCGTCTCGGGCTCGGAGGTCGCGTCTTCGGCCCGGGGCGCGACGCTCGGCCGGGGTGTGGCGACGGCCGGCGGCGCCTTGCGGGGCCGACTGGGGCGCGGACGCTCGACCTTCGGCGCGCGAGGCTCGCGTGTCGCGCGTTGGTCGAGCCAGGTCTCGATGAGGACGCGCAGCCGCTGGTGGAACATGACCGCTACGAGGTGGGCGCCGAGCGCGATGCAGGCGTTCGGGGCGGCCGCGGCGAGGATCACGTGGGACCAGGTGGTCCATGCGGACTCGGCGGTGACGCCCGCGGCGTCGAGGCCGTGCGCGACGTTCAGCATGGTCGACAGGACGGTGAGTCCGATGACGGTGCCGATGGCGGCGCGGTAGCCGTCGCGGCCGTAGAGGCAGATTGCGGCGATGAGGGCGACGCCGTCGAGGCCGTCGATGCTCAGGGGGTACCAGGGGCTGGCGACTTCGCCGAGGCCGATGCCGGTGGCGGTGTCTCGGAGGGGGACCCAGGAGACGCGCATGCCGACGATGACGGTGCCCGCGAGGAGGAGGGCGACTGCGGCGAAGGCGATGAGGCCGGCGGTGACGTGCCA
>NZ_JBSFEO010000166.1:0-1200 GCF_053594475.1 Embleya sp. NPDC001921 | reverse complement strand
GCCTCCGCGGGGCTGGGTGACGCGGACTTGGGGGCGGTGGGCGGCCATGGCGTCAGTGTCCCGGACGGGCGGCAGGCTCGTCCGGGACACCGGTGTTCACGCCGCGGCGCCGAGGAGCCGGGCGACGAGTCCCTGGTACTCCTCGATCGGCACGACCCGCGGGCATCGCCGGCAGGTGATCTTGCCTTCGCCGTCCTCCTGGACGAGCGAGACGGTGTGGCATCCGGGGCAGGGTGCGTGGAGCGGCATCTTCTCGACGTCGCCGGTTCCGCCGAGCAGCCTGCGGGCGCCGCCGGCGAGCATGCGGACCACTCGGCCGAGGTCTTCGGCTTGGTACCAGGCCCAGGCGTCGCGCCCGCCGCGGGTGTCGCCCAGCACGCGCGCCGCCCAGCCGGTGGTGCGTCCGCGGACCTCGCCGCTGCCGAGGTGGTCGAGCCAGGCCGCGGCCCACTCGGCGAGCACGGTGTCCATCTCGTCGGCGGCGTCGAACTCGGGGCTCGGCGAGGGCGGGTCGACGCGGGTTCCGCCGCGGCCGACGGCGCCGCGGGTGGCCTGTCCGTCGGCTGCCGCCAGGAGTGCGTCGTGTTGGGTGGGCAGCCGCCAGACCAGGGTGGCGAGTTCGTCGCGGCAGTCTGCGCACCACACGGGTTCGCCGGGGCGGCGCTTGTGGCTGGGGCAGGTGGGCTGTTCGGTGTCGGTGGTCGTGTCGGCGTTGTCGTGGTGCTGCACGGTGGCCTCCGGGGCGGTACGGTCCGGGTGCGACGCAGGACCGTGGGCCCCCGAGGGATCGGGGGCCTTCTTCGTGCCTACTCGGGGCTGATGCCGTCGCGGTCGCGCTGGAGTTGCCGAACGTCGGCGCGCAGGCCGTCGACGATCTCGACGAGCGCCGCGAAGTGGGTCTCGGTCTCCTTGGCTTGCCGCTCCAAGATGTCGACGCGGCACAGCAGGCGGATGATCGCGACCAGCGCCAGGCCGGCGAGGATCGTCGTGGCGATGCCGTTGATGAGGTCGATGCTCATGTCGCTCTCGTTTCGCTCTGGTCTCGTATTGATCAAGGTGTGGCGTTTGTCCGATGTCGGGCGTAGCGTCCCTGGTCCGGTCCCACCCCCCCCGGGTCCGGCGTCGGGCCCGCGCTCCCCTCGTGGTCGAGCAGCGGGCCCTCGGCGCGTCAGAGTTCCTGGTTCGCGGTGGTGGCTTCGT
>NZ_JBSFEO010000165.1:0-1231 GCF_053594475.1 Embleya sp. NPDC001921 | reverse complement strand
CTAAGGGCTGTCCCGTAAGCACTGGCGCCCCGTGCCCCGTCAACTGGGCCCAGCCGATATTCCGGGTCTGCGACCGCGAGCTGTGGCAGCCTGCCGTCATGCCAGCAGAGCTACGGGAACACGCAGGTCGTCACTACGCCGTCCAGTTCCACTACGCCTTGCCCGACGATTCGTGGGCGGTGGAGCTGAGCGAGGCTGTGCCGGCGCCGGCTGCGTGGGCTGAGGTCCCCGACGCGGCGACTCATCTGCCTGGAGCTGCCTTCCTCGTGGCTTTCGTTCCCGACGAGGACCCTGATCTGGAGCCGACGGTCCACATCCATAGCCATGACGAGCACGTCATCCCCTACGAGATCATGCGCTGGTTCATGGAACTGGTGGCCGCCCAGGTGAATCGCTGCCGCATCGCGTTCGAACAGGAGGTACCCGAAACAGTGGAATGATCACGCCGTGGCTGGTGTGATCACGGCGTCGGATCCGTCCTGGATAGCTCCTTTCACCGGGCTGACCCCGCGCCAGTTCGGCAAGTTGATGACCGCGCTGCGACGCGAAGGAGCCGACCGTCCGGGCAAGGGCAGGCCGTGGGCACTGCCGTTTGAGGACCGCGTCCTGCTGGTCGCCGCGTACTGGCGCACGAACCTGACCCTGCGCCAACTCGCGCCGCTGTTCGGCATATCCAAGTCCGCCGCCGACCGCGTCGTGGACCACCTCGGCCCGCTGCTCGCACTCCATCAACGCAAGCGGTTCCACAAGGACACCGTGCTGATCGTCGACGGCACGCTCGTGCCAACCCGCGACCACGACGTGGCCGAACGCTCCAAGAATTACAGGTACTCCACGAACCACCAGGTCGTCATCGACGCCGACACCCGCCTGGTCGTCGTGGTCGGCCGGCCGGTCACCGGCAACCGCAACGACTGCAGGGCCTGGGAGTTATCCGGCGCCAAAGCCGCCGTCGGCACCGCACGGGTGATCGGAGACGGCGGCTACCGCGGCACCGGCGTCCTCGTCCCACACCGCCGCGAACGTGGCCAGGACGAACTCCCTGACTGGAAACACGAACACAACACGTCCTTCCGCCGTGTCCGCGCCCGTGTCGAGCACGTCTTCGCCCGCATGAAGACCTGGAAGATCCTCCGCGACTGCCGCCTCAAAGGCGACGGCGTCCACCACGCCATCCTCGGCATCGCCCGCCTGCACAACCTCACCCTCGCCGGATAACCCGGCCCCGAAC
>NZ_JBSFEO010000164.1:0-1296 GCF_053594475.1 Embleya sp. NPDC001921 | reverse complement strand
CGGGTGCGCGAGATCGCGCGCCTGTCCCAGGAACTCCTGGAGTCGGTCGCGTCCGCCGCCGCCGACTCCGCCGAAGACGACGAGAAGGCCACGTCTGCCCCGCCGGAGAACGCCTCGCCGCAGGAGCCTGCGGCCAAGGAAGCACCGGCCCGGCCAGGACCCGCCTCGCTCCGTCTGCACACCGACCTCGCGTTTCTCGCGTCCGAGGTCTCCGCGCTCACGGGATGAGGAACCCATGACGAAGATCGAGCAGCTCACCGAGGAGCTGAAGCACCACCTGGTCGCCGCGCAGGCCATTGCGGCGAAGGCCGACGACGAGTCGCGTGACTTCACCGACGAAGAGCGCGGCCTGATCACCGAGCACATGGAGAAGGCGAAGGCCGCCCGCCAGGGCCTGGAGCAGGCCAAGGGCGACAGCGCGGTGCGCGACGCCATCGCCGACCTGGGCGAGGGCATCGGCGTCGCCGAGAAGTCGGAGCGGCGCACGCCCAGCGGCCTGATCGTGCCCGACGAGAAGACCTCGATCGGCGAGACGTTCGTCAAGTCGGCCGAGTACGCGGCCCTGCTGGCGTCCGCACCGAACGGCCAGTTCGGGCAGAAGCAGCGCGTGCAGTCGATGCCCGCCGGCTACAAGTCCCTGGTCACCGGCCTGTCGGACACCTCCGGTGGAGCGTTCGTCCAGAACGACTACCGCGGCCTGCAGGTGATGACGGAGGCGTTCCAGCGCCCGCTGCGGCTGCGGGACGTGGTCACCAACGGCACGACCACGTCCGACACGGTCGAGTACGTGCGCATGACCAGCATCACCAACAACGCGGCGCCGGTGGCGGAGGCGACGTCCTCGGCGGCGCCGACCGCTCCGGGTGGCGCGGGCGCCCTGGTCAACAACGCGGGCGGCGGCTATAAGCCGGAGTCGGCGCTGGCTGCGGCGAAGGTGACCACGCCGGTTCGGACGATCGCGCACTGGATCCCGGTGACCAAGCGCGCCTTGTCGGATGCCGCGCAGATCCGGACCCTGATCGACGCATTCCTCCGTTATGGCCTGGAGGAGGAACTCGAAGACCAGATGATCTCCGGTGACGGCACCGGGGAGAACTTCGACGGGCTCGGCAACGTGTCCGGGGTGCAGGCCCAGGCGTGGGACACCAACGCCCTGACCACCACGCGGAAGGCGAAGACGAAGGTCCGACTGGTGGGCCGTTCGATTGCCAACGCCTACCTCTTCAACCCGGCCGACCTGGAGGCGATCGACCTGCTTCAGGACAACGAGGCCAGGTACTACTTCGGCGGTCCGGC
>NZ_JBSFEO010000163.1:0-1306 GCF_053594475.1 Embleya sp. NPDC001921 | reverse complement strand
TGAGCTGCTCTGAGTTTGGTGGAGTCCTTGAAGCCGGGTTATGGTGCCCGGCGTAAAGGAGCACCACAAGCTATGCCAGCACCACGCAAATACCCCGATGAGCTGCGGGAACGGGCGATCCGGGAGGTACGTACCTCCGGACGTCCGGTTGCGCACGTCGCCCGGGACCTGGGCATCCACAAGGAGGCCCTGCGGAACTGGGTCCGCCAGGCCGAGGCCGACGCCGGGGAGCGGACCGACCGCCCGACCACCGCCGAGTCGGAGGAACTGAGGCAACTCCGGCGAGAAAACGCCGAGTTGCGGCGGGCCAATGACATCCTTAAGGCCGCGTCCGTGTTTTTTGCCCAGGAGATCGACCGTCCCCGGACGAGGCCGAGCAGGTGATCGACCACCTGCGGGACAAAGGCCTCGGGGTCGATCCCGTATGCCGGGTGCTCGACCTGTCGCCGTCGACGTACTTCGCGCGCAAGAAGCGCCCGAAGTCCGCCCGCCGGTTGCGCGACGAGCAACTCATGGCGCTGATCGAGCGTGAGCACGGCGACTCCGGCGGTACTTATGGCGCCCGGCGGATCGCCCGCGCCCTGGCCCGCAAGGGCCACCCGGTCGCGCGGTGCACGGTCGAGCGGCTGATGCGCGAGCTGGGTGTCGAGGGTGTCATTCGCGGCCGGCGCCGCCGCACCACGGTCGCCGAGCCGGCCGCGCCTCGTCCGCCGGACCTGGTCGACCGCGTCTTCGCCGCCGACGGCCCGGACCGGCTGTGGGTCGCCGACCTGACGTATGTGCGGACGTGGTCCGGCTGGGCGTATGTCGCGTTCGTCCTGGACGTGTACTCGCGGATGATCGTCGGCTGGCAGATCGCCGAGCATCTGCGCACCGAACTCCCGCTGGACGCCTTGGAGATGGCGCTGTGGCGCCGCCGCATCAAGAAGGACTCCGGCCTGGTCCACCACAGCGACCGCGGGTCGCAATACGTATCGATTCGGTACACCGAACGGCTCGCGGACGTCGGCGCGGCCGCGTCGGTCGGCTCGGTGGCGGACTCGTACGACAACGCGATGGCCGAGGCACTGAACGGCACGTTCAAGGCCGAGCTCGTCGAAATGCAGGGTCCCTGGCGGGACTTCGCCCAGGTGGAGCGCGCCGTGTCCGAATGGGTGACCTGGTACAACGACGAACGCCTGCACTCCGCGCTCGACTATGTGCCGCCGGTTGAGTACGAGCAGCAACACTGGGCCGACCAGGAGCAAACCACGCAGTCCGCGTGAACAACCGCAAACGGACTCTACAAAACTCGGGTCAGCTCACT
>NZ_JBSFEO010000162.1:0-1311 GCF_053594475.1 Embleya sp. NPDC001921 | reverse complement strand
CCGCCGGTGGTTCGGGCAGTTTGACGGACTGGAGGAGCAGTTGTGCGACGTCGACGACCTGGAGGTCTTCCTTGGCGTCGCCGGCCTGCTTCTTGGCGTTGATCGAGTCGGTGAACATGACCAGGCAGAACGGGCAGGCGGTGGAGACGATGTCGGGCCGGAGGGAGAGGGCCTCGTCCATGCGCTCGTTGTTGATGCGCTTGCCGATGCGTTCCTCCATCCACATGCGCGCGCCGCCGGCGCCGCAGCAGAAGCCGCGTTCCTTGTGCCGGTGCATCTCCTCGTTGCGCAGTCCCGGCACGCGGGCGATGATCTCGCGCGGGGGCGTGTACACCTTGTTGTGCCGGCCCAGGTAGCACGGGTCGTGGTAGGTGACCAGGCCGTCCACCGGCTCCACCGGTGTCAGCCGGCCCTCGTCCAGCAGGTGCTGCAGCAACTGCGTGTGGTGGATCACCTCGAAGTGGCCCTCCAACTGCGGGTACTCGTTGGCGAGGGTGTTGAAGCAGTGCGGGCACGTGGTCACGATCCGCCTGCGCGGCGCGTCCTCCAGGGCGGCGTCGAGCGTGGCCACGTTCTGCGCGGCGAGCATCTGGAAGACCACCTCCGAGCCCAGCCGGCGGGCCGAGTCGCCGGTGCAGGACTCCTCCTTGCCCAGGATCCCGTACCGCACGCCCGCGATGTGCAACAGCTCCGCGAACGCCTTCGTGGTCTTCTTCGGCCCGTCCGCCAGCGCCCCCGCGCAGCCCACCCAGTACAGGTACTCCAACTCCGCGGGCTCCACGTCCCGCCCGACGATCGGGACCTCGATCCCGGTCGCCTTCTTCAGCTCCCCGACCCAGTCCAGGCGGGCCTTGGTCGCCACGCCCCACGGGTTGCCCTTGTTCTCCAGGCCCTTGAGCATCGTCGCCGCCTCGGAGGGGAACGCGCTCTCGATCAACACCTGGTACCGGCGCATGTCCACGATGTGGTCCACGTGCTCGATGTCCACCGGGCACTGCTCCACACACGCCCCGCACGTGGTGCACGACCACAACACGTCCGGGTCGATCACCCCGTTCTCCTCCGCCGTGCCCACCAGCGGCCGCTCCGCCTCGGCCAGCGCCGACGCCGGCACCTTCGCCAACTGCTCGGGGGTGGCCCGCTCGTTGCCCTCCTCGTCGCGACCGCCACCCGCCAGCAGGTACGGGGCCTTCGCGTAGGCGTGCTCGCGCAACGACATGATCAACAGCTTCGGCGACAACGGCTTGCCCGTGTTCCACGCCGGACACTGCGACTGGCACCGACCACACTCGGTACACGTGGAGAAGTCCA
>NZ_JBSFEO010000161.1:0-1424 GCF_053594475.1 Embleya sp. NPDC001921 | reverse complement strand
GTCTCCGTGACATCACCCAGCAACTCCGCGAAGAACTCCTCGTGACCACCGTGCCGCAGACTCTCCCGCGCCTGCACCACGAAATCCCGGAACGGCAGCGCCGGCGCCAGTTCGCCGCCGCGACCGTCGAGGAACGCCCGCACCTCCTGGAGCAGGACCTCCATACCGACGTGGTCCTGGATGATGTGGTGCACCCGCAGGAGGCACAACAACCGTTCCCCGTCGGGCATGCGCGTGCTGTGCGCGTCGATCAGCGGTGCCCGGCCGATGTTCATGCTCAGTCCGCCGGCGGTGATCAACCCGGCCACCGGATCGAGGATTTCCGCGTCGAGGTCGACCTCCCGCACCCTCAGTGGTGCGTGCCGCTGGACCACCTGGACCGGCTCGGGCACGCCTTCCCACACGATCGCGGTCCGGTAGATGTCGTGCCGGTCGATCACCTGCTGGAGCGCCCACAGGAAAGCGTCGAGCCGAGCCGACGTGTCGAACTCCAGCACGAACGGCGAGACGTAGACGTCACGTTCGTCGTCGCCGGCCATCAGGTGGTGGAAGAGGATGCCCTCCTGGAGCGGCGCCAGCGGGTACACGTCGGCGACGTTCGCGGCACCGCCCTCGATCGACCCGACGAGCCGCCCGACCTCGGCGTCCGACAGATCCACCAGCGGCAACATCTCCGGCGTCAGCGCCGTTGCATCGGCGGGGATGCGATTCACCGGCACCCGCACCGGGATCGGCCCCGCGGCGGCGGCCAGTCCGGCCACCGTGGGCGACTGGAACAGGGCCCGGACCGACACCGAGACCCCACGCGCCCGCAGCCGCTCCACCAGCGTGATGGCCAGCAGCGAATGCCCGCCCAACGTGAAGAAGTTGTCGTCCACCCCGACCGACGGCAGGCCCAACACCTCGGCGAAGACCGCGCACAGGACCTCCTCGCGCACCGAGGAGGGACCACGGCCGCCGATGCCGGAGAGGTACTCCGGGGCGGGCAGCGCGTTGCGATCCAGCTTGCCGTTGACGGTCAGCGGAAGCGCGTCGAGCACCACGACTGCTGCGGGAACCATGTGGTCGGGCAGCCGCATCGCGGTGAACCGGCGCAGTTCCTGCGGCAGTTCGCCGTCCGTCGCAGCACCGCTTTCGACGGGAACGACATAGCCGACCAGCCGCTTGTCCCCCGGGGTGTCCTCACGCGCGACCACCACCGCACGGGCGACCAGCGGATGCGCGCCGAGCGTGCTCTCGATCTCACCGGGCTCGACCCGGAATCCGCGAATCTTGACCTGCTCGTCACCGCGACCGAGGTACACGAGCCGCCCATCCTCGGTCCACATCACCCGGTCCCCGGTGCGGTACATGCGCTCGCCGACCGCGAACGGGCAGGCCACGAACCGATCCGCCGTCAACCCCGGCCGCGAGACGTAACCCCG
>NZ_JBSFEO010000160.1:0-1484 GCF_053594475.1 Embleya sp. NPDC001921 | reverse complement strand
TGAAGGTCCGCGGACACCGGATCGAACCCGGCGAGATCGAGACCGCCCTGACCACCGACCCCACCGTCACCCAAGCCGTCGTCATCGCGCACGAGGACGGACTCGTCGCCTATGTCGTGCCGGCCGCCGATGCCGGTGTCGACACCGCATCGCTGCGCGGGCGTCTGCGCTCCCGGTTGCCCTCGCACCTGGTGCCGTCGGTGTTCACGGTGTTGGACGCGCTGCCCTTGACTCCGAACGGGAAGCTGGACCGGGCCGCACTGCCCGCACCCGACCCGAAGACCACCACCACAACCGACCGACCTCCGCGCACCCCGCGCGAACGGGTGCTGTGCGAGCTGTTCGCCGAAACCCTCGGCGTACCCACCGTCGGAATCGACGACGACTTCTTCGCCCTGGGCGGCCACTCCCTCCTCGCCACCCGACTCACCAGCCGCATCCGCACCGTCCTGGACACCGACGTCAACCTGCGCACACTGTTCGAGGCACCCACGGTCACCGGCCTGGCGGCCCACTTGGACGAAGCGGGACAAGCACGGCCGCGGCTGACTCCCGGCGACCGCCCGGAGAAGGTTCCGCTGTCGTTCGCACAGCAAGGACTGTGGTTCCTTCACCGTCTGGAGGGCCCCGGCGCCACCTACAACATCCCCCTGGCGCTGCGCCTGAGCGGCGTCCTCGATCGAACCGCGCTGAACCAGGCGTTGGACGATGTCATGGCCCGGCACGAGAGCCTGCGCACGGTGTTTGCGGAGACCGACGACCTCCCCTTCCAGCAGATCATCGGTACGTCCGCGGCGCGCCGTCCGCTCCCGGTCACCCGGGTGACCGAGGCCACGCTTGCGTCGCGGCTGGCCGATGGCGCTCGACACGCCTTCGATCTGGTCACCGAACGCCCGCTGCGCGCAGAGCTGTTCGCGCTCGATCCCACCGAGCACGTGCTCCTGATCGTCATCCACCACATCGCGGCCGACGGTTGGTCCCTGGAGCCCTTGGCTCGAGACCTCGCGACGGCCTACGCCGCACGGAGCCGGAACCAGGGACCCGGATGGAAACCTCTGCCGGTGCAGTACGCCGACTACACCCTTTGGCAGCATCGACTGCTCGGCGACCGTACCGACCCCGACAGCCTGCTGAACCGTCAACTCTCCTACTGGACCGGCGCGTTGGCCGGCCTTCCCGACGAACTGGCGCTCCCCCACGACCGGCCGCGCCCCGCCGTCGCCTCGCATCACGGCGCCCGAGTCGACTTCGAGCTGGACGAGGAACTGCACACGGCGTTGGCCGAACTGGGCCGTCGCTCCGGGGCGAGCCTGTTCATGGTGCTCCACGCAAGCCTGGCCGCCCTGCTCACCAAACTCGGCGCCGGCAGCGACATCACCGTCGGCAGCCCCATCGCCGGACGCACCGACCAGGCCCTCGACCACCTGGTGGGGTACTTCGTCAACACCCTGGTGCTGCGCACCGACACCTCCGGCGACCCCACC
>NZ_JBSFEO010000159.1:0-1611 GCF_053594475.1 Embleya sp. NPDC001921 | reverse complement strand
TCGGCCACGAACCGCTGCGCGGTCAGACCCGGCCTGCGCAGATAGCCGCGCGCCAGACCCACCCCCGCCACGTACAACTCCCCCGCCACCCCCGGTGGTACCAATCCCAGCGAAGCGTCCAGCACGTAGGCACGTGCCCCGGCCACCGGCGATCCGATGACAGGGGTGGCGGCGGCGTCGAGTCGTGCGCGAACCGCGTCCACGGTGCACTCCGTCGGCCCGTACATGTTGTGCGCCGTCAGGCCGTCCACGGCCCGCAGTTCGCGCCACAGCCGTTCCGGCACGGCCTCGCCGCCGAGCACGGCCACGCTCGGCCGCCACCGCTCGTTCGTGAACAGACCCTTGTCGGCCAGCACGCGCATGTACGTGGGGGTGACGTCGACGGAGTCGACCCGGTGACGCACCAGCCACGCCGAGAACCGATCGGCGTCGGCCCAGGTGGCGGCGTCGACCACGTGGAGTTCGTGGCCGCCCGTGAGGGCAGCGAGTTGGGCCCAGGAGGCGTCGAAGGACACCGAGGCGGTCAGCGCCACCCGCAACCGCCTGCCGCACTTCTCCGCCGCCGGGTCGAACACCCGTTCCCCGTACTGGCCGGCCGTGTCGACCACGCTCGCGTGGCGGGCGACGACTCCCTTGGGGGTCCCGGTCGACCCGGAGGTGTAGATCACGTACGCCGGGTGGTCGGGCAGCAGCTTCGGCGTCGGGTCGGCGTCCGGCATGGCCCGCAGCAGCTCGATGGTCTCCGGCGCATCGAGCAGCACGTGCGGCGTGTGGGTGCCGAGGCCGCCCGCGGCGGCCGTGGAGGTATCGGCCACCAGCAGCACGGGCCGGGCGTCCTCGACCATGGCCTCGATGCGTGCCGCCGGGTAGTCCGCGTCCAGCGGAAGGTAGGCGGCCCCGGCCTTGAGCACCGCGAGGACCGCCACGACCAGGGACGCCGAGCGTGGCAGGGCGACGGCGACGACGTCCTCGACTCCGACGCCGCGGGCGATCAACGCGTGGGCGAGCCGATTGGCCCGGCCCTCCAGTTCGGCGTAGGTCAAGGTGGTGTCGTCGGCAACTACGGCGACCGCGTCCGGCGTGGTGCGGGCCTGGATGCGGAAGAGCTCGGGGATCGTGCCCGCGCGCGGTTGTGTCGCCGTCGTCCCGTCGCCGCCAAGGTCGCCCACGAGCAGGTGGCGCTCGTCGGCGGACAGCACGTCGATGCGGCCCAGGGGCTGCTCCGGGGCGTGCACGACGGCCCGCAACAGCCGTACCCAGCGCGTGGTCAGGTTCCGTACGGTGCTCGGGTCGAACAGATCGGTGGCGTACTCGACGGCGCCGTTCATACCCAGGCACCCTCCGCCCTCGGCGCGCCGGTCGGTGAGGGCGATGTCCAGGTCGAACTTGGCCGTTGCCGCGGGTACCGGGGTGGCGTGGGTGTCCAGTCCCGGGAGCGCGAACGCCTCGGCCTCGGCGGTGTCGATGGAGAGCATCACCTGGAACAGCGGATGCCGGGCCGGGGACCGGTTCGGGTTGAGGGCCTGCACCAGGTGTTCGAAGGGCAGGTCCTGGTGGGCGTAGGCGGCGAGGGCCCTTTCGCGGACGCGTTCCAGGAGTTGGGTGAAGGTG
>NZ_JBSFEO010000158.1:0-1663 GCF_053594475.1 Embleya sp. NPDC001921 | reverse complement strand
GCGGCCCGCCGGTCCAACTCCTTGGCCCGGCGGCGGAGGGCGTCGGCCTCGTCGACGAGGCCGGTGTTCAAGCGGGCGGCGAGGCGGTCCCGCTCATCGGCCAGCCGGCGCACGGTGGCGGTCAGCAACTCGGCTTCCGTGTGGCTGAGGGCATGGCGCTCGGCGCGGTCGAGCAGGACGTCGAGCTGCTCGCGGGTGGGCTCGGTCATGTCGGGTCGGCCTCTCCGGGGGCGAGCAGGTGGACGATGTCGGTGTCGAGGTCGAGCCACACGAGGCAGGTAACGAGGGCGGCGGCGGAGGGCGCGTGGCCGGCTTGCATGCGGCTGAAGGTGCTGGGGCTGACGTCGAGGCGGGTGCCGACGGTGCGCCAAGACCAGCCGAGGGGCTTCCGCTTGGCGTCGAGCCGGGCGAACAGGGCGGCCGCGTCGAGGCGGTAGAGGCTCACCGGTCGATCTCCTCGTACTGGCCGCCGAATTCGCGGTCGGGGAGGATGCGGGGCCCGCCGGGTTCGTAGACGATCCAGTCGCCGGTTCGGGCGGCGCCGTCGTCGAGGATGACCTTGGGCTGCTGGTAGGTGCCGGAGACAGAGCCGTGGCACCAGACGGCGATGTCGCGTGCGGTCTGGCCGTCTTCGCTGCCGACGACCTGGGCGGCTTCGACCTCGATGGGCAGCCGGCGGAACCGGCGGACGGTGGGCTCGGTCACGGGTGCTCCTGTGCGTCGTCGGAGGAGGTGGCGGATCCAGGCGTGGGGGCTGCGTGTGGGGGCGCGTATGCCGTCTGCGTCGTCCCAGGCGATGGACTCGCTCACCGCCGGGCCTCCGGGCTGGTGTCGACGGTGATGCCGACCAGGGCGGGGGCCTCGAAGTGGCTGTCGACGTCGGAGTGTTCGAGGGGGAGGGTGATGGCGATGCCGTCGGGGGTTTCGAAGTGGACGCTGGCGTCGCCGTCGTCGTCGGTGGTGATGCAGATGCGCATGGTCGGCTCCTGGTGGTGGGTACGGTGATCGCGGGCCCGCCCGCGCTTGCTTCGCGGGCGGGCTTCCGCGTGGGTCAGGACGGGTCGGCGGCGGGCTCGGCGGCCGGGAGGTACCGGGTCCAGCCCAGGCCGTTCATCTCGGCGGACCCGACGAACCGGCCGGGCATGTTCCGCTCCGGGATGAACCAGGGCTCGTTGCCGGGCTCCCAGATCGCGATCTGGCTGCGGTCCGGCGAGAGGCGGAACTCGAAGCCGGCGGGCGCTCCTGCGGTGTCGGCCTGCTCGACGATGCCGGTGAGGGTGTGGCCGACGAGGTCGTCGCGGTCGTTGAACCCGGCGCTGATCCAGTCGTCGCACATGCCGACCAGCTCGCGGGCTTCGTAGTAGTCGCCGTCGAAGGTGACGGCCACGCTGAGGTGGACTGTGTGGCGGGGCATCGGTGGTGTCTCCTGTCGTCGGTCGGGCCTCGGATGGCCCGTGCGGGTGCCTGTGCGCCCGTCTGCGGGCCCGTCAGGTCGTGCGTGGGGAAAATTGCTGGGCGCGACGTCTGCGGGGCTCTCAGGGGCGCGTGAGGCGTCGCGGGTGCCGGTTACGTCCTCGGGGTGCTCCCAGACCACGACCGTGCGCTCGGTCCACGACCGGACCCGGAGCACCCGCATCGCCGGCCAGTCGGCCTGGGCCTGCCG
>NZ_JBSFEO010000157.1:0-1713 GCF_053594475.1 Embleya sp. NPDC001921 | reverse complement strand
TCGAAGGTGGCGGGGGCGGGGGTGGATCGGCGTACCTGTGTCGCGGCCGTTGGGAGCGGACGTGTGCCGGGGCGCGGGGGTGAGCAGGTCTGGTCGGCGGAATCGCGGGGGCTTGGGCCGACAAACCAGGGTCGCAGGGATGACGGGGCGAGTGGGCGGGGGCGCGGGGTGGCGGGCCGAGGAGCTGTGTCGCCGGCTTGGACGGCCGAGCCATCGGGGGTGCGAGCGCGGCGAGTTGAAGGTGGTGGGGTCGCGGGGGTGGCGGATCGGGGCGCCCGTGTCGCTGCCGCGGGCAGGTGGTGGGCCCGGGGCGTGGGGTGGGGAGTGGTGGATCCGCAGGGTGGGGCGGGGTGCCGGAGGGAGTGTGCGTCGTGGGGTGGGTGGGTCCGTCTTACGAACGGGTGACGTTGGTGTGGTTTGGGGTTTTCGGGGGTGCCTGCGTGTCTAGCGTTGGCGGTATGCGAATCCTGGTTACCGGCGGCGCCGGGTTCATCGGAGCACACGTGGTCGAGTGTCTGGCCGAGTCGGGGCATGACGTGCGGGTGCTCGATGTGGTGGAGGTCGAGGGCGTGGACGCGGTGCGGGGGGACGTGCGCGATCCGGCGGTGGTCGATCGGGCGTTGGTGGGCGTGGACGCGGTGTGCCATCAGGCTGCCAAGGTCGGATTGGGGCTGGACCTGAACGACGCGCCGGACTATGTCGGTTGCAACGACCTGGGCACCGCGGTGTTGCTCGCCGCGATGGCGCGGGCGGGGATCGGTCGCCTGGTGTTGGCGAGTTCGATGGTGGTCTACGGCGAGGGCCTGGGTCATTGCGTCGAGCACGGCGAGGTGATGCCGGGCCCGCGGCCGGTCGAGGATCTGATGGCCGGCCGCTTCGAGCCGCCGTGCCCGACCTGCGGGCGCGCGGTCACTCCCGGCCGGATCTGCGAGGAGGCCGCGCCCGACCCGCGCAACGTGTACGCCGCGACCAAGCTCGCCCAGGAGCACCTGGCCGGCGCCTGGGCCCGGGCCACCGGCGGCGTCGCCACCGCGCTGCGTTACCACAACGTCTACGGCCCGAGGATGCCGCTGGACACCCCGTACGCCGGCGTCGCCGCGATCTTCCGCTCCATGCTGCGCGCCGGTATGCCGCCGAGGGTGTACGAAGACGGCGGCCAACGCCGCGACTTCGTACACGTCCGCGACGTCGCCACCGCCAACCTGGCCGCCCTGGAGCGCTCCGGTCACGGCCTGCGCGCCTACAACGTGGCCACGGGCGTCCCCCACACGGTGGGCGAGATGGCCGCCGCACTCTCCAGGGCCCACGCCGGCCCCACCCCGATCACCACCGCCGAATACCGCCTCGGCGACGTCCGCCACATCACCGCCTCCGCGGCCCGTCTGGAATCCGAACTCGGCTGGCGAGCCGAAACCGACTTCGCCACCGGAATGGCGGAGTTCGCCACAGCATGACCCCCAGAACCACCCCAGTAGTCCTCATGACCCGAGCTCACCCCCCACCCCTCGGCGCGTCATCCCTTGACCCTGGTTTGTCGGCCCAAGCCCCCGCGATTCCGCCGACCCGACCTGCTCACCCCCGCGCCCCGGCACACGTCCGCTCCCAACGGCCGCGACACAGGTACGCCGATCCACCCCCGCCCCCGCCACCTTCAACTTGCCGCGCTCGCCCCCCAATGGGTCGGCCGTCCAAGCCGGCGACACAGCTCCTCGG
>NZ_JBSFEO010000156.1:0-1807 GCF_053594475.1 Embleya sp. NPDC001921 | reverse complement strand
CATCACGAAAATTGAGCCCGGCAACCCGCACCCCGACCCGCAACTCCCCCCACCCCAAAGGCTCCGACACCCCCGGCACCGCAACCAACGCCAAATCCGCAAGCGTGCCGGTCCCGGGCGAGTGCAACCGCCAGGCACCGGACGGCGGGGTCAGCACGTCGGACGCGCCGGCGACGCGGGCCAATCGGGGGACGAGCATGTCGCCGTGCCGCAGCGCGAGTTGCGGTTCCTCGCCGCGCGCGGCGGCGTCCAGCACCTCTGCGGACTCCGGGCTGTCGTCCGTGTCCACCAGCACGAACCGGCCGGGGTGCTCGTTCTGTGCCGCCCTGACCAGACCCCAGACCGGTGCGTGTACGAGGTCCGTCACCGGGTCCCCCGGGGCAGCCGCCACCGCGCCGTGCGTCACCAGGACCAACCGCGACCGCGCTTCCCCCTCGGCCGCGAGCCACTGCTGAATCCGCTCCAACACGTCGGCCGTCGCCGCCACCACCGCATCCGCGAGCCGGTCGCCGACGGGGGTCCGCGAGGGGGTGCAGTCGAGCAGGGTCACTTCGTCGCCGCCCGGCCGTGCGACGGCCGGGGCCGGGATCCAGTCCAGGTGGAGGAGGCAGTCGGCGCTCTCGTCGCCCGGGTGGGCGATTCGCTCGGCGGCGACCGGCCGCAGGGTGAGGCTCCGCGCGGAGAACACCGGCCGGCCGGTGACGTCGGTGGTCTCGACGGTCACGGAGTCTTCCTCGCCCACGGACAGGCGCACCCGCAGCGTCGACGCGCCCGAGGCCGACAGTCGTACGCCGCTCCAGAGGAACGGCAGACGGATCGCGGTACCGGCGTCGCCGATGCCGGTCAGCGCCGCCGCCTGCACCGCGGCGTCCAGGAGCGCCGGATGCAGTCCGAAGCGGCCGGCGCTTTCGCGTTGTTCGGCGGGCAGGGCCACTTCGGCGTACACGTCGTCGCGGACACGCCAGGCCGCGCGCAGCCCCTGGAAGGAAGGGCCGTAGGCGTAGCCGATCTCGGCCAGGTCCGGGTAGAAGCGGTCCAGTTCGATCGGCCGCGCGCCGACGGGCGGCCACGCGGTCGCGGCGAAGTCGGTGTCGGCGTCGGTCGGCGCGGCGGGGGTGCCGGGGTCGGGCACGAGCAGGCCGCCGGCATGCCTGATCCACTCCCGGTCCGCGTCGTCGTCGATGCGCGCGAACACCGAGACCGCCCGGCCGCCGTCGGCACCCGGCGCGGCGACCATGACCTGGATCCGGACGCCGCCTTGCTCGGGTAGGACGAGCGGCGCTTCCAGGGTCAATTCCTCCAGGAGGCCGCAGCCCACGGAATCCCCGGCGCGGATGGCCAGTTCGACGAAGGCCGCACCCGGCAGCAGCACCGTCCCGGCGACCGCGTGGTCCCCCAGCCAGCCGTGGGAGGACAACGACACCCGCCCGGTGAGCAGGAATCCCCGCCCGTCGGCCAGGGTCACCGAAGCGCCCAGCAGCGGGTGGCCCTCGCCGGTGAGCCCGAGTCCGGCCGCGTCTTCGACTCCGCCGATCGAGACGTCACGCAGCCAGTACCGCCGATGCCGGAAGGCGTAGGTCGGCAACTCGACGTCCCCGGTGGGGTAGTCGCCCAGGAGCGGCGACCAGTCCACGGCGAGACCGTTGACGTACGCCTCGGTCAGTGCGCCGGTGAACTGGTCGAGTCCGCCCGCGTCCCTGCGCAGCGTGCCGAGCACCACCGCTTCTGCCTCGGCGGCTTCGACCGTGCTCTCGATCGGTGTCGTCAGCACCGGGTGGGGGCTCACCTCGACGAAGGCGTCGAATCC
>NZ_JBSFEO010000155.1:0-1832 GCF_053594475.1 Embleya sp. NPDC001921 | reverse complement strand
GCGCGGACGTCGGCGGTGTCCCAGTCGATGCCGGCGGCTTGGACGCGGTCGGTGATCTCGGCGAGGTGGATGCCGCGTCGGTCGCCGATGGCCCGGCGGATGGCGGTGAGGTCGCGGTGTCGGGCGGCCTCGGGGTCGAGGGGTTCGGCCTTCGGTGTGTCGGTCGCTTCGGTCGCTGCCGGCGGCCCGGCCCACCATGCGGCGGCGAGCCAGGCGGGGGTGGCGATCGCGAGTGCGGTGGGGCCGAGTTGCCAGCCGGACCAGGCGCCGCCGAGGAGGATGCCGCCGCGGGTGGCGATGGCCCGGCGCCGCTCGACGGCACCGGCTGCTTCGGCGGCGACCCAGGTGGTGATGCGGTCGACGAGGGTGTGGTGGCCGTCGACCGCCCGGTGGACGTGTGCCGCGGCGCGGTCGACGGGTCGCATCAGACGGAGCCGACGATGCCGGAGAGGGCGGCGGCTCCGGAGTTGATGATCTGTTGGCAGGAGTTGCCGAGGGCGGTGCCGGAGCCGAGGGCGACGCCGAGGAGGACGGCGACGATGAGGTGGGCCCAACTGGCTTTCTTGTGTTTGGCGTTGTACCAGGTGAGTGCGGAGAGGGCGAGGACGGCGAGGACGTTGACGGTGAGGGCGCCGCCGCCCGCGGTGGGTGTGACGGGGGCGGTGGGTGCTTGGGTGGCGAGCATTTCGCCGGCGAGTGTGTACAGGTGCGGGTGCATGGCGGGTCCTCAGTGGGTGTAGAGCGCGGCGGCGGCTGCGATGGCCGCCCAGAGGCACGCGAGGTTTGCGGCGAGGCGGTAGACGGTGCGCGGGGGCAGGCTCGGCGCGAGGGCCAGGAGGCCGATGAGCCCGAGCCCCGCCGCCAGCACGCCGATGACGGCGGGGTGCATCAGTTGCTGCCGGTGCGAGCGAGGGTGCGGACGACGTCGGCGTCGTAGAGGCGCCAACCCATTTCGTGCTTGGTGGCGATGGGCAGTCGGCCCTCGCGGACCCAGGTGTCGATGGTCGCGCGGTGGACGCCGGTGAGTCCGGCGGCCTGCTTCGCGGTGACGAGGTCGCGCTTCGGCGTGGGCTTCGCGCTCGCGGGTCGCGTCTCGGACTCGGGGGTCGCGTGCTCGGTCGTGTCCTCGGCCCGGGGCGCGACGCTCGGCCGGGGTGTGGCGGCGGCTGGCGGCGCCTTGCGGGGCGGGGCGGGGCGCGGACGCTCGACCTTCGGCGCGCGAGGCTCGCGTGTCGCGCGTTGGTCGAGCCAGGTCTCGATGAGGACGCGCAGCCGCTGGTGGAACATGACCGCGACGAGGTGGGCGCCGAGCGCGATGCAGGCGTTCGGGGCGGCCGCGGCGAGGATCACGTGGGACCAGGTGGTCCATGCGGACTCGGCGGTCACGCCTGCGGCGTCGAGGCCGTGCGCGACGTTGAGCATGGTCGACAGGACGGTGAGTCCGATGACGGTGCCGATGGCGGCGCGGTAGCCGTCGCGGCCGTAGAGGCAGATTGCGGCAATGAGGGCGACGCCGTCGAGGCCGTCGATGCTGAGCGGGTACCAGGGGCTGGCGACTTCGCCGAGGCCGATGCCGGTGGCGGTGTCGCGCAGGGGGACCCAGGAGACGCGCATGCCGACGATGACGGTGCCCGCGAGGAGGAGGGCGACTGCGGCGAAGGCGATGAGGCCGGCGGTGACGTGCCAGCCGGTGACGCGGGGCTCGGGGGTCGCGCCGCAGGGGCGCGGGGGTCGAGCGGTGGGGCGGTTGGGGGGTTCGGGGGTGGCGTGTTCGGGGGTGTTGATCACCCGAGCACGGCCACGTTGGATAACGTGCCGTCCAGCCATCACGA
>NZ_JBSFEO010000154.1:0-1867 GCF_053594475.1 Embleya sp. NPDC001921 | reverse complement strand
GAACCACCAGATGCCGAGCCACCAACCCACCCAGACTCCCGGTACCACCGGTCACCAACACCGACCCGGAACCCCAATCAGGCCCGCCGGCATCCACCGGC
Source organism: Embleya sp. NPDC001921 (assembly GCF_053594475.1). Lineage (NCBI taxonomy): Bacteria > Bacillati > Actinomycetota > Actinomycetes > Kitasatosporales > Streptomycetaceae > Embleya > Embleya sp. NPDC001921. The sequence goes on along the minus strand of NZ_JBSFEO010000154.1, from coordinate 1,766 downwards.
GGCGTGAACCGCGCCAAGCGCGCCGCGCGCACCGTGCCCTCGGATACCGACACCTGCGGCTCGCCCGACGCCACCACGGCGGTCACCAGTTCCGCCGAGGCGGCGTCCACGGCGTCCACGTCCACCAACACGAACCGACCCGGATGCTCCGACTGCGCCGACCGCACCAGACCCCACACCGCACCCTGCACCGGATCCCCGACCGCACCACACGTCACCACGACCAGCGTCGCGTCGGCCGTGCGCTCGTCGGCGAGCCAGGTCTGCACCACATCCAGCGCCCCGGCCGCCGCGTCCTGAGCGGTGGCCGCCGTGCCGACCCGGTACGTCACGACGTCCGCGACCGTGTCCAACGCGCTCAGGTCCGCGCCGCTCGTCAGCTCCGGATGCCGGGTGGCCGCCGAGGTCGTCCCGTGCGCGTCGACCGCGAGCGGAACCCAGTCCACCGCGTGCAGCGAACCTCGCGCGGTCGACCGGGCGGCCGGCGCGGCGATCTCCGTCACCGGACGCAGCACCAGCGACGACGCGGACAACACCGGCTGCCCGGCGTCGTCGGCCAGCAGTACCGCGAGCCCGTTCCCGCCGGTCGGGGTGAGCCGCACACGCAGTGTCGTGGCGCCGGACGCGTGCAGCGCGACGTCGTTCCACACGAAGGGCAGCCGGGTCCGCTCGTCGACGTCCAGGACCAGCGGGTGCAGGGCCGCGTCGAGCAGGGCCGGATGCAGGCCGAATCCGTCCACCGACACGTCCGCCGGGAGCGCGACCTCCGCGTAGCGCACGTCGCCGCTGCGCCAGACGGCCCGCAGGCCCTGGAAGGAGTGGCCGTAGTCGTAACCGCGTTCGACCAGCCGAGCCCGGACTTCCGCGGGGTCGACCTGCGTGGCGGACGTGGGCGGCCAGTCGGTCAAGTGGTCGGCCGGCTCCGCGGCGACGGGCGTGAGCGTACCGGTGGCGTGTCGCTGCCACGTCGATTCGCCCGCCTCGTCGCCGTCGTCCTCGACGCGCGAGTACAGCGCGAAGGCGCGCCGTCCGGAGTCCTCTTCCGCCGCCGCGACCCACAGTTGCACGACCACACCGCCGCGCTCGGCAAGCAGCAACGGCGCTTCCAGTGTGAGTTCTTCCAGCAGTGCGCAACCGACCTCGTCACCGGCGCGAACCGCCAGCTCCACGTAGGCCGTTCCGGGAAGCACGATCACGCCGCCGACCACGTGATCGGCCAGCCACGGGTGCGTGCGCAGCGACAGCCGGCCCGTGAACAACACGCCACCGCCGTCGGCGCGTTCCGCCGCCGCGCCCAGCAAGGGGTGGCCGGAGTCGCCCATTCCGACCGAGGCGAGATCGGCCGAGCGGTCGAGCAGGTCGTCCAGCCAGTAGTGGCGCCGCTGGAACGCGTAGGTCGGCAGGTCCACGCGGCGTGCGCCCGGATGGAACCCGGCCCACGAGAGGTCGGGCGCGGCGCCGTGCGCATGCAGTGTGGCGAGCGCGACCATCACGGTGTCCGACTCGGGCCGATCCTTGCGCAGCACGGGTACGGTCACCGCGCGCTCCGGCTCACGGAGTCCGTCCCGAACCAGCGCCGTCAGCGTGCCGTCCGGACCCAGTTCGACGAACCCGCGCGCGCCCTGGACCTCCAACGTTTCCACGGCGTCATGGAACCGGACCGGCTGCCGAACATGGCGCACCCAGTACTCCGGGTCCGTCCAGTCACCATCGGTGGAAACGGTCGAGACGACGGCCAACTGCGGTTCCTCGAAACTCAGTTCCCG
>NZ_JBSFEO010000153.1:0-1922 GCF_053594475.1 Embleya sp. NPDC001921 | reverse complement strand
CGGGTGCGCGAGATCGCGCGCCTGTCCCAGGAACTCCTGGAGTCGGTCGCGTCCGCCGCCGCCGACTCCGCCGAAGACGACGAGAAGGCCACGTCGGCCCCGCCGGAGAACGCCTCGCCGCAGGAGCCTGCGGCCAAGGAAGCACCGGCCCGGCCAGGACCCGCCTCGCTCCGTCTGCACACCGACCTCGCCGCGATGGTGGCCGAGGTCTCCGCGCTCACGGGATGAGGAACCCATGACGAAGATCGAGCAGCTCACCGAGGAGCTGAAGCACCACCTGGTCGCCGCGCAGGCGATCGCCGCGAAGGCCGACGACGAGTCGCGCGACTTCACCGACGACGAGCGCGGCCTGATCACCGAGCACATGGAGAAGGCGAAGGCCGCCCGCCAGGGCCTGGAGCAGGCCAAGGGCGACAGCGCGGTGCGCGACGCCATCGCCGACCTGGGCGAGGGCATCGGCGTCGCCGAGAAGTCGGAGCGGCGCACGCCCAGCGGCCTGATCGTGCCCGACGAGAAGACCTCGATCGGCGAGACGTTCGTCAAGTCGGCCGAGTACGCGGCCCTGCTGGCGTCCGCGCCGAACGGGCAGTTCGGGCAGAAGCAGCGCGTGCAGTCGATGCCCGCCGGCTACAAGTCCCTGGTCACCGGCCTGTCGGACACCTCCGGTGGGGCGTTCGTCCAGAACGACTACCGCGGCCTGCAGGTGATGACGGAGGCGTTCCAGCGCCCGCTGCGGCTGCGGGACGTGGTCACCAACGGCACGACCACCAGCGACACGGTCGAGTACGTGCGGATGACCAGCATCACCAACAACGCGGCCCCGGTCGCCGAGGCCACCAGCTCCGCGGCGCCGACCGCCCCCGGTGGCGCGGGCGCCCTGGTCAACGCTGCGGGCGGCGGATACAAGCCCGAATCGGCGCTCGCCGCCGCCAAGGTGACCACGCCGGTGCGCACCATCGCGCACTGGATCCCGGTCACCAAGCGCGCCCTGTCGGACGCCGCGCAGATCCGCACCCTGATCGACGCGTTCCTTCGGTACGGCCTCGAGGAGGAACTCGAGGACCAGATGATCTCCGGTGACGGCACCGGGGAGAACTTCGACGGGCTCGGCAACGTGTCCGGCGTGCAGGCCCAGGCGTGGGACACCAACGCCCTGACCACCACGCGGAAGGCGAAGACGAAGGTCCGACTGGTGGGCCGCTCGATTGCCAACGCCTACCTCTTCAACCCGGCCGACCTGGAGGCGATCGACCTGCTTCAGGACAACGAGGCCAGGTACTACTTCGGCGGTCCGGCGGGGACCGGAAGCGCGGGCACCCTGTGGGGTGTGCCGGTCATCGAGACCGAGGCCGTCCCTGCGGGCACCGGCTACGTCGGTGACTTCCGCAAGGCGATCCTGTGGGACCGCGAGCAGGCGTCCATCTCCGTCACCGACTCGCACGCGGACTTCTTCGTGCGCAACCTGGTCGCGATCCTCGCCGAGATGCGCGCCGCGTTCGGGATCATCCAGCCGAACGCGTTCGTCGAGATCGACCTGACGGCCTGAGGGGGCTGACATGGGATACCTGAACCCGGGCGCGGGCGCCGCCCGCGAGGGCAAGCAGACGGCAGCGGTCGCCGATGCCGGTGCGGCCACCTCGGTCGTCGCTGCCGGCGCTACCCCGACCAAGGCCGAGTACGACGCTCTGCGTACCGACTATCTGGCGCTGCGCACCAAGGTCAACGCGTTGCTCGCCGCTTTGCGGACGTCGGGCCAGCTCGCGCCGTGATGCTCGCGCGCACGGCTCGGGGCGGCGGGTGCCCGTTGTGCGGTGCCACCGGTGCCGTGTGCGGGCACCCGTCGGCCTCGACCCCGGTGGACCTATTCGAGGAGGTGGCCGTCGTGGGCGGCTCGCTCAGTCTGTACGAGGTCACCATGCCCT
>NZ_JBSFEO010000152.1:0-2054 GCF_053594475.1 Embleya sp. NPDC001921 | reverse complement strand
ACGAAGCCACCACCGCGAACCAGGAACTCTGACGCGCCGAGGGCCCGCTGCTCGACCACGAGGGGAGCGCGGGCCCGACGCCGGACCCGGGGGGGTGGGACCGGACCAGGGACGCTACGCCCGACACCGGACAAACACCACAGCTTGATCAATACGAGACCAGAGCGACACCAAGGAGCGACATGACCGAGCCCTACGCCGAAGGCTTCCGCGTACACATGCCCGACGGCGAAACCTTCAACGGCGCCCGATTCCCCTCCGGGAGGTGCATCACGGAAGACGACCTCGGGTTCGCCGTTGTGACCGTCACCCTCGATGCGCTCCTGGAGCACTACCCCGACGCACGCGTCGAGTGGGCCCCGAACGCGTCCTGACCCACCCCGAGGGCCCGCGCTCCCCGGACGGGGATGGTGGCGCGCGGGCCCCAAAACCGGCGGGGAAGGTGCTGAGCCGGACCGCGACCGTACGCCCAAACAGCACAGCAATCCAGACCTTGATCGACATGAAACCGGACCGAAATAGGAGCGACATGGGCAGCCACGCAGACGCCGTCCTCGCCTACGGCTACAACCTCGGCGGCGGCGAAAAATGGGAAGTCGCCGAAGCCACCGGCGAATACGGCGGCCTCAACCTCGACTGGTTCACCGACTACGAAGGCGACGACGACCCCGACTTCGCCGAGGCCGCCGCCCAGCACCTCCTCGACGCCATCGGCGTCCGGACCGGCGACGGCTACGGCAGCTACCGCGAACGCGACCGGGCCCTCATGGAGCGGTACGGCGTGCGCATCGAGACGTGCTCGTACCGCGAATTCCCGACCTACCTGCTGGTCACCGAGGTCTTCGAAGCAGACTCCGGCGAGGTCCAGGCCATCGACCTGCCCGACCTCGCCCGGCGCCCCGAAGCGGGCGGCTGGGACGCGAAGTTGCGGGCGGCGCTCGCCGTACTCGGACTCACGCCCACCCGGCGGGAGCCGAGCTGGCTCCTCACCGCCACCTACGGCTGACCGATGACCTACGACTGGGACACCCACTACTTCTACAGCCGGTACGGCTTCGGCTTCGACTTCGGTCCTGGCCGTGTCACCTACGACGAGATCCGCGCCCAGCACTGGGCGGTCCACCCGCCGAGGTGCACCTGCTCGCTCGGGTGCTGCACCATTCACCCCGCCGAGCCGAGGCCCGAGCCGCCCACGAAGCCGCGCGTCGCCGACATCGCCGTCCGCGCATTCCTGACCGCCGGCCCCTGACACGGCGAAGGCCCCCGATCCCTCGGGGGCCCACGGTCCTGCGTCGCACCCGGACCGTACCGCCCCGGAGGCCACCGTGCAGCACCTCGACCACGCCGACACGACCACCGACACCGAACAGCCCACCTGCCCCAGCCACAAGCGCCGGCCCGGCGAACCGATCTGGTGCGCCGACTGCCGCGACGAACTCGCCACCCTGGTCTGGCGGCTGCCCACCCAACACGACGCGCTCCTGGCGGCGGCCGACGGACAGGCCACCCGCGGCGCCGTCGGCCGCGGCGGCACCCGCGTCGACCCGCCCAGCCCCAGCCCGGAGTTCGACGCCGCCGACGAGATGGACACCGTGCTCGCCGAGTGGGCCGCGGCCTGGCTCGACCACCTCGGCAGCACCGAAGTCCGCGGACGCACCACCGGCTGGGCGGCGCGCGTGCTGGGCGACACCCGCGGCGGGCGCGACGTCTGGGCCTGGTACCAGGCCGAAGACCTCGGGCGGGACGTCCGCGTCCTCGCCGGCGGCGCCCGCAGGCTGCTCGGCGGGACCGGCGACGTCGAGAAGATGCCGCTCCACGCACCCTGCCCCGGATGCGACACCGTCTCGCTCGTCCAAGAGGACGGCGGCGGCAAGATCACCTGCCGACGATGCCCGCGCGTCGTGCCGATTGCGGAGTACCAGGGACTCGTCGCCCGACTCCTCGGCGCCGCAGCGTGATCACCGGTGTCCCGGACGAGCCTGCCGCCCGTCCGGGACACTGACGCCATGGCCGCCCACCGCCCCCAAGTCCGCGTCACCCAGCCCCGCGGAGGC
>NZ_JBSFEO010000151.1:0-2152 GCF_053594475.1 Embleya sp. NPDC001921 | reverse complement strand
CATGTGGTCGGGGTGTTGTCGTTGGAGGATGCGTGTCGTCTGGTGGTGGCGCGTGGCCGGTTGATGCAGGCGTTGCCGGTGGGTGGTGCGATGGCTGCGATCGGTGCCGCGGAGGCGGACGTTCTGCCGCTGCTGGCGGGGCGGGGAGACGTTGTCGGTGTCGCGGCGATCAACGGCCCCGCGTCGGTGGTCGTTTCGGGTGCCGAGGCGGTGGTTTCCGAAGTCGCGGCTCACTTCGAGGGGTTGGGGCGTCGGGTGCGGCGGCTGCGGGTCAGTCACGCGTTCCACTCGCCGCTGATGGACCCGATGCTCGACGAGTTCCGCGGCGTGGTCGGCGAACTCATCTACGGCCGGGCCGAGTCCGACTACGTGTCCACGGTCGAGGCCGACGGGGACTGGACCGATCCCGAGTACTGGGTGCGCCACGTCCGGCAGCCGGTGCGCTTCCACGACGCGATCGTCGCGCTCGGTGCGCGCGGCGTCGCGGCGTTCGTGGAACTCGGCCCCGACAGCGCGCTGACCGCGCTGATCCGGGGCGGGCTCGATGCCGCCGACGACGCGGTGACCGTGGTACCGGTCCTGCGCAAGGACCGCGCCGAGGCGGAGAGCGCGCTGTCCGCGCTGGCGACTCTGCATGTGTGCGACGTGGTCCCGGACATCCGATGGGACACCTTCCACCCGGGCGCCCGTCGGGTGGACCTGCCCACCTACGCGTTCCGGCACCACCACTACTGGCTGGACCTGTCCGCGGCCGGGAACACCGACGCGGCGGGCCTGGGTCTGGCCGCGCTCGGGCACCCGCTCCTGGGCGCGGCGGCGGAACGCGCGGACGGCGGTGGCGTGTTGTTCACCGGTCGACTGTCCCTGCGCACCCACCCGTGGCTGGCCGACCACGTGGTGATGGACACGGTGCTGCTGCCCGGAACCGCCTACGTGGAACTGGCGGTGCGCGCCGGCGACGAGGTGGGCTGCGGCCTGCTCGAGGAACTGACCCTGGAGGCGCCGCTGATCGTCCCGGAGCGCGGCGCGGTGGTCGTGCAGCTCTGGGTCGACGGGCCACAGGACTCCGGGCGACGCACGTTCGGCCTGTACTCCCGCGCCGAGGAGGACGGCGGCGAGCACGCCTGGCAGCGGCACGCCACCGGCACCCTCGCCCGCGTGGTGGAGCCCGCCGGGATCGACGCCGACCCGCTCGGCGAGTGGCCGCCGACCGACGCCGACCGGGTGGACCTGGACGGCTTCTACGAGCGGCTCGCCGGGCTCGGCTACGGGTACGGCCCGACCTTCCGGGGCCTGCGGGCCGCCTGGCGCCGAGGCGACGACATCCTCGCCGAGGTCGCGCTGCCCGACGACGCGTCCGTCGCCGGCTTCGGCATGCACCCCGCGCTGCTCGACGCCACGCTGCACGCGACCTTCCTCCAGTCGGCGGCGGACGGACTGCGGATCGGCCGGGGCGCGCTGCCCTTCGCCTGGGAATCCGTGGTGCTCCAGGCCGGCGGTGCCTCCTCGGTCCGGGTCCGAGTGTCGCCGATCGGCGACAGCGCGGTGTCCATCACCGTCACCGACCCGATCGGGCGCCCGGTGATCTCGGTGGGCTCGCTGGTGCTGCGCCCGATGTCGGCCGACGGGCTCCGGGAACGGCGCCCCGCGCACCGGGACGCGCTCTTCCGCGTGGACCGGGTGCCCACCGCGCTGGGCACGGCGGACCCCGCGGCCGTGGCGTCGACGCCGCTGCGCTGCTCGGACCTGGCCACGGTGCGCGAGGCGGGTGCGTACGTACTCGACGCGCTCCAGCGGCACCTGGCGGATCCGAGCGCACCGCCACTGGTCGTGGTGACGTGCGGTGCGGTCGGGGATCCGGTGCAGGGTGCGGTGTGGGGTCTGGTGCGGTCGGCGCAGTCGGAGCATCCGGGTCGGTTCGTCTTGTTGGACGTGGATGTGCCGGAGACGGCGTCGGCGGAGTTGGTGGCCGCCGTGGTGGCGTCGGGCGAGCCGCAGGTGTTCGTGGCGGAGGGTGCGGCGAGTGTGCCGCGTCTGGCGCGCCTGGCGCCGGTCGAGGATGCCGGCGGGCCTGATTGGGGTTCCGGGTCGGTGTTGGTGACCGGTGGTACCGGGAGTCTGGGTGGGTTGGTGGCTCGGCATCTGGTGGTTC
>NZ_JBSFEO010000150.1:0-2186 GCF_053594475.1 Embleya sp. NPDC001921 | reverse complement strand
GAAGACGAAGACGAAGCCGGGACCAGCTCCACAGCCGTGTCGTTCCACCCCACCAACACCCGAGACCGCTCATCACCGGTGAGCACATCCACCGCGCCCAGACGCGACGCCGGTTCGGCGGTCACCGCCCGCAGCACCCGCACCAGCCGCTCGGCCATCAGCAGCACCGAATCCGGATCGAACAGGTCGGCGGCGCCGGTCACCAGGCCCCGGAGCCCGGCCGGGCGGCCCTGGTCGTCGACGACTTCGCCGACGGTCACCTCGATATCCACCCGCGCGGCCGGCGAGAGATCAGCGGTGTCGGCGGCCGACGCCGCACCCACCTCGATGTCGGGCAGTTCGAGCGCCGCCCGGCCGGTGTTCTGCAGGGTCAACATGACCTGGAACAGCGGATGCCGCGCCAACGACCGCGCCGGCGCCAACTCCTCCACCAACCGCTCGAACGGCACATCCTGATTCCCGAACGCCGCCAGTCCCGTCTCACGAACCCGCCCCAGCACCTCCCGGAACGACGGATCCCCGGACAGATCCGTCCGCATCACCAACGTGTTCACGAAGAACCCGACCAGATCGTCCAGACCCTCGTCCGTACGCCCCGCCACCGCCGCACCGATCGGCACATCCGTACCGGCACCCAACCGCGACAACAACACCGCCAACGCCGCCTGAAGGACCATGAACACCGTCACACCCTCGGCCCGCGCCAACTCCATGATGTCGCCGTGGAGATCGCCGGGCACTTCGAGTCGGGCACCGTGTCCACGATGACCGGCGACCGCCGGACGGGGTCGGTCCACCGGCAGTTCCAGTTCCTCCGGCGCTCCCGCCAGAGCCGAACGCCAGTACGCCACCTGGGCCGACAACACGCTCTCGGGGTCGTCCTCGTCTCCCAGGATCTCGCGCTGCCAGAGCGCGTAGTCGGCGTACTGCACCGGCAGCGGAGCCCACTCGGGTGCGTGTCCCGCACACCGGGCCGCATAGGCCGTGGAGACGTCCCGGCCCAACGGGCCCATCGACCAACCGTCACCCGCGATGTGATGCACCACAAGCACCAGCACGTGCTCCCGCGGTCCGGACGAGAACAGCCACGCCTTGATCGGTACCTCGGCCGCGAGGTCGAACAGGTGACCTGTCGCCCGCGCGATCGCACCCGGCATCTCCTCGGATGCCACAGTTTCGACGACCGGCTCCCACTCGACGTGGTCGAGACTCAGCACCCTCTGGTACGGCTCACCATCCGCCACGGCGAACACCGTCCGCAGCACCTCGTGCCGACCCAGCACATCCCGCAACGCCGCCGAGAGAGCCGCGACGTCCACGGACCCCGACAGCCGAACGACCGTGGACGCGTTGTACTTGGCGCTGCGACCCTCCAACTGTCCCAGGAACCACAACCGTCGCTGCGCGAAGGACAACGGCACCCGCTCCGGACGCTCCCGAACCGCCAACGCCGTGCGCGCCACCCCGGACCGGGTCAGTTCTCCGGCCAGCCCGGCTGCCGTCGGTGTCTCGAAGAGGGAGCGAATGTCCAACTCGACGCCAAGCACGGCCCGTACGCGTGATACGAGGCGAGTCGCGAGCAGGGAGTGGCCGCCCAACTCGAAGAAGTTCTCATGCGCTCCGACCGACTCGAGATCGAGCACCTGGGCGAACAAACCGCACAGGATCTCCTCCTGCGGCGACGGCGCGAACCCGCCGGACTCCGCGGCACCCGTGCGATCGGGACTGGGCAGGGCGGCCCGATCGAGCTTGCCGTTGGCGGTCAGCGGTAGCGCGTCCAGCACCACGATCGCGCTCGGCAGCATGTACTCCGGCAGTCGACGCGCGGCGAACTGCCGCAACACAACCATCAGATCGTCGCCGCCGTCATCGCCGCTTCCGCCACCGACGCCGCTGTCTGCGGGCACGACGTAGGCCAACAGACGGGTGTCACCCGGGGATTCCGTCCGGGCGACCACCGCGACCCGGCCCACGCCCGGGTGAGCCGCCAACACCTCCTCGATCTCCGCCGGTTCGATCCGGAAGCCCCGAACCTTCACCTGATCGTCCACCCGGCCGACGAACACCAACTGGCCCTCGGCAGTCCACCGAACCCGGTCCCCGGTGCGGTACATGCGCTCGCCGACCGCGAACGGGCAGGCCACGAACCGATCCGCCGTCAACCCCGGCCGCGAGACGTAACCCCG
>NZ_JBSFEO010000149.1:0-2309 GCF_053594475.1 Embleya sp. NPDC001921 | reverse complement strand
CCACGTTGTTCGCGTGGACAGGCACGTAGCTGCCCTCATCGTGACCGGGGAAGTACGGGTACGGGACGACTCGGTGGTGCACCCCGCTCGATGAGAACTCGTAGCCCATATACGAGGTGCGCGAGGCGTCCGACCAGCCTGCGAAGATCACGATGTGGCCGGAGTTTCCCGGCTTCTTGTTGAGGAGGGCGTCACCGGGCTGCAAGGCGCCCTTGCTGATGTCCGTGGTCGCTCCGGACGACCCGAAGTAGGGAGTGGCCAGGCCCGGCTTGGCCAGACCCCAGGCCATGGACGCGTAGCCCGAGCAGTCCCTGCGGTAGCCCCCGTAGAACCCGCTCTGGTTGTAGACGAGCCCGAGTCCCACCCAGCTCTCCGCCCTGGCGAGCACCTGGCCGCGGGTGAGCGTCGGGGCGGCCGCGAGGCGCGCTTGGCCTTCCGCCGCGGACGTGCCCTGCCCGGAACTGCCCTTGTCCTGCGTCTGATTGTTGGAGCCGGCGGTCGACGGGGGTGTTTCGGCAGCGTGTGCGGTGCTTCCCGCCGCGCTCACGAGACCGAGCGTCAGTGCCCCGGCGAGCAGTACGCCCAGGGCGGAGCGGCGGGCAGTGGTGGTCTTGGACATGGTGATGTCTCCCCAGGGGTGCTAGATCGGGAAAGGCGAACGAAGAGATGTGCGGCCGAGCGCGCACATCGACGGGCGCCGTGACCGGCGGCCCGCTCGGACGAGGCTGCGCCCGTCGAAAACGCACTCGTTCCGTGAGGCGAGTGGAAACACGGATTTCCGATGGATTCCGGCGATCTCCGATGGTTTCGGCGAGGCCGTCGCCGTGTCGGGAGACAGGGCGCGTTGCCGTCTGACGAAATCCTGCCGACCGGCACCGGGGCTGTCATCGATGCGAGCCGGCCGGAACCGCCGCCGGCATATTCGGGCCGGCCGTCGCCACCGGCGACCGGTTCGGCCGATGGTTGATCGCACTATCGCGGGACGGTTTGGGCCCCGGCCGCTTCCGGCCCGCCTAAACTCTTGGATTCCCCGTACGGCGGCGGCCATGGTGGGCGGCAGACGCACCGCGAGAAGCACTGCGATCCAGCATTCTCCATGCCCGGAAATTCGATATCCGGAAAGGATATTCCCATGTCGCGAACGAGTCGGCGAAGAATTGCTCAAGTCCTGCTCACATTCACCCTGGCAACCACCGTTGCCGCCGGTGGGAGCGCAATCGCATACGCCGATCAGGATTCACCGGATACAAAACGGGTCGACTATCAGGGATATACGTTCGACGTTCCGAAGAGCTGGCCGGTCCTGGACCTCGCGCAGGAACCGACCACGTGCGTTCGATTCGATCGCCATGCCGTCTACCTCGGGACTCCGAGCGCCGCGCAGGATTGCCCCAGCAAGATCGTCGGCAAGACCGAGGCGTTCCTGGTGGAGCCAGCCGACACGTCCGAGGCCGCGCTGAGCACCGAGAACGCCACCGCTCGCGAGATCAGCGCCACCGCGCCCCGGATCAAGGTGACAGCGACCTACGACACCGATCGCGCCGCCGTCCGCGCGATCCTGTCCGGTGCCGCACTGCCCGACCCGCGATCGGCGGCCCCGCAGCGATCGGCCCTGTCGGAGAATCAGGACCTGCGCACCACCGCCGCCACGCCGAACACCACCAATTACATCGGCAAGGGCTTCGACGCCTGCGCCGCGCCGAATTCCAACACGATGAACGCCTGGCGCAACAACTCGCCGTATCGCTCGGTGGGCATCTATATCGGCGGTGCGGAGCGGGGTTGCTCCCAGCCCAACCTGACCGCCGGCTGGGTTCAGCAACAGGCCGCCGCCGGCTGGCACTTCATGCCCCTGTACGTCGGAGTCCAGGCGCCCAGGATCACCTCGCCGCAGACTCAGGGATCCGCCGCCGCCGACGACGCCATCAACCAGGCCTCGGCGCTGGGCCTCGGCCCCGGCAGTCTCCTGTACTACGACATGGAGGCGTACGGCACGAGCCTGCGTCCCAAGGTGCTTCAGTTTCTGTCCGCCTGGACCACCCAACTCCACGCCCGCGGCTACAAGTCGGCGGTCTACAGCAGCTCCGACAGCGGTATCAAGGACCTCGCCAACAACGTCGGCGGCGGCTACGCGTTGCCCGACGTCATCTTCAGCGCGTTGTGGAACAACGTCGCCAATACCGCGGACCCGGCAGTCGCGCCCAACCTGTGGGCCAATCACCAGCGCGTGCACCAGTACACCGGCAACATCACCGAGTCCTACGGCGGTGTGTCGATCAACATCGACCGCGACTACCTCGATGTCGTCC
>NZ_JBSFEO010000148.1:0-2344 GCF_053594475.1 Embleya sp. NPDC001921 | reverse complement strand
GCAACCCCGTCCTCCTCCAACCCACCATCGAACAACTCACCACCACCGGCCACCACACCTACATCGAAACCAGCCCCCACCCCGTCCTCACCCACGCCATTGGCGACACGACCAACGACCCCAACGTCCATGTCGTGGAAACCCTCCGCCGCGACCAAGGCACCCACCACCGCTTCACCACCAGCCTCGCAACCCTCCACACCCACGGCGTCTCCCGAGCGCTGGCGACGCACATCCCGCCGCTGTCCGCGTCGGGCTCCCCCGATCCCGGGTTGCCGACGTACGCCTTCCAATACCGGGACTACTGGCTCGACACGCCGGCCGCCGCGAAGGACGCGAGTGGGCTCGGACTCGCCTCGACGGAACACGAGTTCCTCGGGGCGGCGGTCGAACTCGCGGACGGTGCGGCGCTGGTACTGACCGGCCGGGTCTCGCTCGCCACCCACCCGTGGCTGGCCGATCACGCGGTCCTGGACACCGTGCTGTTGCCCGGCACCGCGTTCGTCGACCTCGCGCTGCACGCCGCCGAGCTCGGTGACACACCGAACCTCGAAGAACTCGTGCTGGAGAACGCCCTCGTCGTCCCGGCAATCGGCGCCGTCCGACTCCAGGTCGCCCTCGCCGCCCCCGACGACACCGGCCGGCGCACGATCACCATCCACTCCCGCGGCGACGACGCGAACATCGACCAACCCTGGACCCGGCACGCCGCCGGCACCCTGGCCCCCGACCGACTCGGCACGACGGCGTCGACGTTCGACGCGACGAGTTGGCCGCCTGTCAATGGCGTGCCGATCGACGCCGACGAGTTGTACGGGACTCTGGCGGCCGCCGGCTACGGATACGGCCCGGTATTCCAGGGGGTTCGCGCCGCCTGGCAGGTCGGCGACGATCTCTTCGCCGAGGTGAGCCTGCCCGAGGACACCGACCCGGCGGCCTTCGGGCTGCACCCCGCGCTGCTCGACGCCGCGCTCCACCCGATGGCACGCAACCTCCTGTCCCGCGACGACGAACGAGAGGACGCGGGCGATTCGGCAAACGACGGATCGATCCGGTTGCCCTTCTCCTGGAGCGGTGTTCGGCTGCATGCCGCCGGTGCGCGTTCGTTGCGGGTTCGGCTTGCGCGCGTGGGTGACGGGGTCGTTTCGCTCGACGTCGCCGACGCCGTCGGCGCGCCCGTGGTCTCGGTCGACGCGCTGGCGACTAGGTCGATCTCACCGGAGCAACTCGCGGCGTCCGCCTCGGCGGGACAAGGCGGCGCCACACACCGACACGAGGCGCTGTTCCGGCTCGACTGGACGCCGCTCCCATTGACCTCGACCGACGAGGCCGACAGGCCGATCCGGTCCACGTCGTCCCCTCGCTCCGCGGACCCCGACGCCTCCGGTCCGCCCGTACTGACTCCCGACGAACTCCTGCACTGGCTCGGCCGTTTCGACGACAGTGCCGAGCAGCCGACAGTGCTCGTGCTGGACGCCGCGACGCCGGTCGAGACCGGCACGGACGGCGAACCCGCCGAACCGGCCGCCACCGTACGGACCATCACCCGACGCACGCTCGCGCTCCTTCAGGAGTGGGCGGCGAACGAGCGGCTCACCGGCACTCGACTGGCCGTCCTCACCCGAGGCGCCGTCGGCACCCACTCCGGCGAGGACGTGGCCGACCTGCCGGGCGCCGCGCTCTGGGGCCTGCTGCGCTCCGCGCAGTCCGAGAACCCGGATCGCTTCGTCCTCGTCGACACCGACGGCAGCGCCGAGTCGCAGCGCGTGCTTCGGCTCGCGTTGGCCACCGGTGAGCCCCAACTCGCCCTGCGGCATGGGCAGGCGTTCCTGCCGCGCCTGACCCGTCCGGGGGCCGACGAGGTCCTGGCGGTGCCCGCGGACGGCGCCAACTGGCGGTTGGCCTCCGCGCATACCGGCACCCTGGAGGATCTGTACCTGGAGCCCGCGCCCGAGGCCCTCGAACCACTGGGCGAGGGGCAGGTTCGGCTGGAGGTGCGGGCCGCCGGCCTGAACTTCCGGGACATCCTGATCGGCCTCGACATGGTGCGCGGCGACTCCCGGCCGCCGGGCGGCGAGGGCGCCGGAGTGGTCCTGGAGGTCGGCCCGGGCGTGCGCGACCTGGCCCCCGGCGACCGGGTGATGGGCCTGCTGCCCGGCGGTGTCGGGCCGATCACGGTCGCCGACCACCGGGTGCTCACCCAGGTGCCGACCGGGTGGACGTATGCCGAGGCGGCGGCCGTTCCGGTGGTGTTCCTGACCGCGTACTACGGCCTGGTCGACCTCGCCGAAGCCCAACCGGGCGAAACACTCCTCGTCCACGCCGCCACCGGCGGCGTCGGCAT
>NZ_JBSFEO010000147.1:0-2485 GCF_053594475.1 Embleya sp. NPDC001921 | reverse complement strand
AATCCCGTTGGGGGTTGCGGCTTCACTTGGATTGACCTCGCAGATCGCATTGGACGCGGAGCGAGACGTGGCTGTCGGGATCCGGGTCTTGGCTTTTTCGGTGGGATGTGATCGGGCGGAGCGGTGAGTTGTTCCGACGGTGCACGAAACCGGTACCCGGCAGGCTCTTGCTTGCGCCGTCCCACCAAAACCGCAGGTCACGCAGGCTCGCAACGCCCGCAACCGATACCGCGATCCGGGTCGGGATCGCCGCCGGCCGGCTCGGGTGATCTGGTCGCCGGCTCGGATGGGTTGGGCCGATTCGTTCGTTGTCTCGGGTGACGGGGCCCTGTCGGTGTGCTGTCCGTGGCTCTGAGTACGGGGCGTGACAGTTGGCCTTGGCACGGGAGTTGGCCCTGGGCGTGGCGGTGGCGCGGGCTTGGCTGCGTATGCGTGTGGTGCCGGTCGCCCCGCTGGTCCGGGATATGGGAACCAGCGGGGGCGATTCGGGGGCGATCAGGCCTGGCCGGTGTCCTGGAGGATTCGGTCGATCAGGGCTGCGGCCTGCTCCGGATGCTCTTCCAGCCAACTGGCAAGATGTTCCCGGACGGCTTGTGCGACGCAGGCGCGTACTTCGGCGTTGCCCAGTACGCCACGCGTCGAGCCCTCGAACTCGGGATGGTCCAGCTTCACCGACACGACCGCCGTCAGACCCTCGCCGATCCGGTCCGTGCCGAGGTCGGGGTCCGTCGCCGTCCGGAGTCGCCGCTCCCGCGCGTACGCGTTGACCGCGGCGGCCAGGCCGTCACGCAACCCCTCCGCGTGGGTGCCGCCGCAGGAGGTGGGCCGACTGTTGGCGAAGCTCCGGATCCGCTCCTCGCCGGCGCCGCGCCACCGGAATGCCACCTCCATCGTCCCGGCCATCCGTGGATCTTCCTGTTCGAAGCCGACGATGTCCGGGTAAGCGGGTGCCGCCGCCTGTGCGTCCAGGACCGCGACGAAGTCCCGCGCGCCGCCCGAGGACCGGAATCGAACCGACCGGGACTCGGCCGGGCAGCGCAGATCGGTCAGCGAGATCTCCAAGTCCCGGTTCAGAAGGGCCAGTTCCTTGAATCGGTCCGCCAGCGTGTCGAACGAGCACGCCGCCGTCCCGAAGATTTCGGGATCCGGCCGGAAGGTGATGGTGGTCCCGCTTCCTGTCGCCGCCGGCTGCGCGTCGGTGCGCACGGCGACCGGGACGCCGCGCGCGTACTCCCGTCCCCAATGGACCCCTTCGCGCCACACCTCGGCCGTCATCCGACTCGACAGGACATTGGCGACGAAGAGCCCTATGCCGCCGTAGACGGGCATCACGTCGTAGCGGCCACCGGGCCCCACGCCGAAGTGCATGTGGGTCAGCAGGGCTTCGAGATCGGGACCGCCGCCGTCCTCGCCGTCCTCGCCGTCCTCGACGGGAACACCCGCCCCGTCATCGGCGACGCGCACGCCGCCGCCGGGTGTGAGCGTGATGTCGACGCAGCCGGCACGGCCGGTCAAGACCTCGTTCACCGCCCGGCCGGCGACATCGAACACCATTTCGTGCAAGCCGCGTTCACCGGTTGAGCCGACGTACATCCCGGGCCGCTTCCGAACGGCTTCCCGCTCCTCCAGCACCTGGATGTCGGCTGCGTCGTACCTGATCGCTTCCCCACTCACGATGTCCCCTCCGAGGGTGTGCGGCAGAAGTCGTCAGCGTAGGCAAGTTCCGGCAAACTAGCAGGTCAGAGACGGTTTACCGAAGGCACGGACGCGCGTACGAACGCCTGCCCGGAGGCCGTCGACCCTGGGATCGCAACCCGCCTCCAAATTGCGACCGGGGGCCCACCGAGACCGCGCACGACGCCATTCCCAGCGACCTCAAGGCCACCAATCTCAACACGTTTCACCGGGCGGTCGTGAGCTCCCGAAGCGCCGGTCACCCGAGACCGGCCAATCCACACCGGCCAACGCCGACCGATGGGCAACAGGGCCACCCGCTTCCGTTCTCGCCTTGACGCAACGCATGTCGCCGGGCAGTGCACGCCGCAACCACAGGCCCCACCCGGAAGGGCACCCGCCCCATCCGGAAGCCACCGGCAAACCGCGCCGGATCACCCACTCCATCCGCCGCCGCCGGCGCCTCCCCGACAAGACAAGCCGGCATCTTGCCGGAGAACTCAAGGCTTCTGACCGCCGATGACCCGAGACCAGGCCGACCGACAGCGGCCAATGCCAACCGGTGACCGCACGGCCACCCGTGCCCAACCCCACCACCAAGGCCCAATGCACGCCGAGAGCAGTGCTCTCCGTGAGACGAGAGCAGTGCTCTCCGCGAAGGGGCGAGCAACTCGCCGGACCGCCCACTCTCTCCGCCCGATCACATCCCACCGAAGGAGCCAAGACCCGGATCCCGACAGCCACGTCTCGCTCCGCGTCCAATGCGATCTGCGAGGTCAATCCAAGTGAAGCCGCAACCCCCAACGGAATC
>NZ_JBSFEO010000146.1:0-2751 GCF_053594475.1 Embleya sp. NPDC001921 | reverse complement strand
GCGCAGTTCGCGTCGGTGGGGTTCGACAACTTCTGTCTGGAGTGGTCGGTGGCCTTGTCGTCGGGTGCGGCGCTGGTGGTGGTGCCCGAGGAGCGCCGGCTCGGTGCGGAGTTGGCCGGGTTCTTCGCCGACGAGGCGATCACCCACGCGACCCTGCCGCCCGCCGTGTTGGCCGGCGTGCCGACCGCGCTGATTTCGTCGGACGTCGTGCTGGAGGTGGGCGGCGAGGCCTGCCCACCCGAGCTGATGGCCCGCTGGGCCTCGGGTCGGGTGTTGTTCAACACCTACGGGCCGACCGAGACCACGGTGGACGCGGTGACTTGGCGTTGCCGGCCCGGGGTGGGCGAGGTCCCGATCGGGCGGCCGATCGCGAATGCTCGGGCGTATGTGTTGGATGATCGTCTCGCACTCGTGCCGCCGGGGGTGACCGGTGAGTTGTATGTGGCGGGTGCGGGTCTGGCTCGGGGTTATCTCGGTCGGGCGGCGTTGACCGGTGAGCGTTTCGTGGCGTCGCCCTTTGGCTCGGGCGAGCGGATGTACCGGACCGGTGACCGGGCGCGGTGGACGGCGGCCGGTGAGTTGGTCTTCGCCGGTCGGGCCGACGATCAGGTGAAGATTCGGGGGTTCCGGATCGAGCCCGGCGAGATCGAGGCCACGCTGATCGCACACCCCCGAGTCGCCCAGGCGGTGGTGCGCACCCGGCCCGGAAGCCCCACGGGTCGAGCCGGTGACGAGCGACTCGTCGGATACGTCGTCCCGGTCGGGCTCGTCGCCCCCGAGACCGACGAAGACTTCACGGCGACCCTGCGCGACTTCACCGCGGCCCGTCTGCCGGAGTACATGGTCCCGTCGGCGATCGTCGTCCTGGACGAGCTGCCGCTGACCGCCAACGGCAAGGTGGACCATGCCGCGCTGCCGACGCCCGACTACGTGACCGCGAGCACCGGTCGTGGTCCTTCGTCGGTGCGCGAGGAGGTGCTGTGCGCCGCCTTCGCCGAGGTATTGGGCCTGACCTCGGTCGGCGTGGACGACAACTTCTTCGCTCTGGGCGGGCATTCGCTGCTTGCGGTGACGCTGGTCGAGCGGTTGCGGGTGCGCGGGGTCTCGGTATCGGTGCGCGCCCTGTTCGAGTCGCCGACGGTGGCCGGACTGGCCGTCTCCGCCGGTGCGGATCCGGTCGCCGTCCCCGCGAATCGCATCCCGGCGGACGCGTCGACGCTGACGCCGGACATGTTGCCGCTGGTGGATCTGGCCGAGGCCGAGGTCGCGCGCGTCGTCGCGTCGATCGACGGCGGGGCCGCCAACATCGCCGACGTCTACCCGCTCGCGCCGCTCCAGGAAGGCATCCTGTTCCACCACCTGATGGCGGGTGAGCGCGAACGCGACGTCTATGTGACGTCGTTCGTGCTGGAGTTCGACACGCGTGAGCGGCTCGACGGCTTCCTCGAAGCCCTTCAGCGGGTGATCGATCGGCACGACATCTACCGGACCGCGATCGTCTGGGACGGGATCCCCGACCCGGTGCAGGTGGTGCAGCGCAACGCTCCGCTGACGGTGCGTGAGACGGCCCGTGTCGCCACCGATGCGGACCCCGCCGCGCACCTTCTCGCCGCCGGTGGGCTGACCATGGACATTCGGCGCGCACCGCTGATCGACGCGCACATCGCGCCCGCTGCCGAAGGCAGCCGCTGGTACGGCATGTTGCGCGTGCACCACATGATTCAGGACCACACCGGCATGGAGGTCCTGCTTCGGGAGGTTCGGGCGTTCCTCAACGGTCGGGGCGACGACCTCGCGCCGGCGTTGCCGTTCCGCGATTTCATGGTGCAGGCGCGGGAACGTCTGCGGCACGGCGGACACGAGGAGTTCTTCGCCGACCTGCTCGGCGATGTCACCGAACCGACCACGCCCTTCGGCCTGTTGGACGTGCGCGGCGACGGCACCGGGGTGCGGCGCGCCGATCTCCCGGTACGGGACGAGGTCGGCACACGGATTCGTGAGGTCGCCCGTCGGCTCGGAGTCAGCCCGGCCACCGTTCTGCATGTGGCGTGGGCCCAGGTGTTGTCGGTGCTCTCCGGACGCGACGACGTCGTGTTCGGGACGGTGTTGTCCGGTCGAATGCACGCCGGTGGCGACGGCGATCGGGCGCTCGGGCTCTTCATGAACACCCTTCCCGTCCGGGCCGACCTGCGGAACGTCGGTGCGCGGGCCGCGGTTTCGGCCATGCGCGACCGGTTGGCGGCGTTGCTCGAGCACGAACACGCGCCGTTGGCCGCCGCTCAGCGGGCCGCCGGGATTGCCGAGGACACACCGCTGTTCACCGCTCTGTTCAATTACCGGCACAGCGGTGGTCGGACGGCGAACACGGATCCCGACGGGCTCCGAGGCGATGCGATCGTGTCCGGAATCCGCACGGTGTTCATGCTGGACCTCACCAACTTCCCGCTGGCCGTCTCGGTGGACGATCTGGGCGCGGACGGCTTCGCGCTGACCGTGGACGCGGTGGCACCCGGCGACCCGCATGTGGTCACCCGGATGTTGCACACCACCATCGAGAACCTGCTCGCGGCCCTGGAAGACGGCCTGGACCACGAAGACGCCCCCGACGTCCCGCTCGACACCGTGGCAGTCCTGGACGCGGACGATCTCGGCCGGCTGCTGGTGGAGTGGAACGACACGTCTGCCGAGGTGGGTGGGGTGTCGGTGGTGGGGTTGTTGGGGCGGTGGGTGGAGTGGTCGCCGGATGCGGTG
>NZ_JBSFEO010000145.1:0-2777 GCF_053594475.1 Embleya sp. NPDC001921 | reverse complement strand
CTTGGTGTGGGGGATCGGGTGTTGCAGTTCGCGTCGATCGGGTTCGATGCGGCGACGGCGGAGATGTGGGTGGCGTTGTGTGGTGGTGCGACGCTTGTGTTGGCTTCCGCCGAGGAACTCCTGCCCGGGGCGGGCCTGGCCGAGGTGATCAGGCGCAACGAGGTCACCCACGTGACGCTGCCGCCCGCCGTGTTGAGCGTTCTGGACGAGCACGACCTGGGCACCGTGCGCACGTTGGTGTCCGCCGGTGAGGCGTTGGGTGCGGATCTGGTGGCGCGGTGGGCCGCGGGTCGGCGGTTGATCAACGCGTACGGGCCGACGGAGACGACGGTGTGCGCGACGATGTCGGCGCCGTTGGCGGTGGGTGGTGAGCCGGTGGTGGGCACGCCGGTCGTGAACACCCGGGCGTATGTGTTGGACGGGCGGCTTGCGCCGGTTCCGCCCGGGGTGGTGGGTGAGTTGTATGTGGCGGGTGCGGGTCTGGCCCGGGGTTATCTGGGCCGGTCGGGGTTGACGGGCGAGCGGTTCGTGGCCTGCCCGTTCGGCGGCGGTGGCGAGCGCATGTATCGCACCGGCGACCGGGCCCGCTGGACCGCAGACGGCCGACTGGTATTCGTGGGGCGCGCGGACGACCAGGTCAAGATCCGGGGCTTCCGGATCGAACCGG
Organism: Embleya sp. NPDC001921; assembly: GCF_053594475.1. Taxonomy (NCBI): domain Bacteria; kingdom Bacillati; phylum Actinomycetota; class Actinomycetes; order Kitasatosporales; family Streptomycetaceae; genus Embleya; species Embleya sp. NPDC001921. The sequence goes on along the minus strand of NZ_JBSFEO010000145.1, from coordinate 2,110 downwards.
CGGAGATCCAGGCGGTGTTGGCCGCTCACCCGCAGGTGGGTCAGGCCGCGGTGATCGCGCGCGCGGAATCCCCGGGCGACCTGGTGCTGTCGGCCTACGTGGTGCCCACCGATCCCGAGGACGTCGGCGAGGATCTTCCGGGCACCTTGCGGGAGTTCGCCGCGCGTCGACTGCCGGAGTACATGTTGCCGAGCGCGATCGTGGTGCTGGCCGCGCTACCGCTGACCGCCAACGGCAAGCTCGATCGGGCCGCGTTGCCCAGCCCCGATCGCTCGGGCGGGACGACGGCGGAGGAGGTCGTGTCGACGCCGCGGGAGGAGATCCTGTGCGGGATGTTCGCCCAGGTGCTCGGGCTCGACGCGGTCGGGGTCCACGAGAGCTTCTTCGAGCTGGGCGGCCACTCCCTGCTGGCGACGCGGCTGGTCTCGCGCGTGCGGGCGGTGCTGGGTGTGGAGTTGGAGATCCGGGCCCTGTTCGAGACACCCACGGTCTCGGGGCTGGCCGCTCGCCTGGCGGACGAGCGAGTGGGCGCGGTGCGGGCGCCACTGCGGCAGCGGCCTCGTCCGGAGCGACTGCCGCTGTCGTTCGCGCAGCGGCGGTTGTGGTTCCTCGGGCGGTTGGACGGTCCCAACCCCGGCTACAACATGCCGGAGGTGCTGCGGCTGTCGGGTGATCTCGACCGTGCCGCGTTGTCGGCCGCGTTGCGGGATGTGGTGGGTCGGCACGAGGTGCTGCGGACCGTCTTCCCGATGGTCGACGGCGAGCCGTACCAGCGTGTCCTGGATCACGCCGAACTGACCTGGGACCTGGAGTACGACGAGGTCACCGCCGAGGAACTGCCGCACGCGGTGGCGACGGCGACGGACCACGCGTTCGATTTCGCGGACGAGATTCCCATTCGGGCCCGGCTCTTCCGGTGCGACGAAGAGCATGTGCTGGTCCTGGTGGTGCATCACATCGCGGGCGACGGTTGGTCGATGGGCCCGTTGGGTCGGGACATCTCGGCCGCCTACGCGGCCCGGCGCGCGGGACACGCCCCGGAGTGGGCGCCGTTGCCGGTGCAGTACGCGGACTACGCGCTCTGGCAGCGGGAGTTGCTGGGCGAGGACGAGGATCCGGCCGGTCTGATGTCCGGGCAGGTGGCGTACTGGCGAACAACTCTCGCGGGACTTCCCGAGGAACTCGACCTGCCCGTCGACCGCCCGCGCTCGACCACCGCCGGTCACGACGCGCACGTCACCCGGTTGGCGATACCGGCCGAACTGCACGACGAGCTGGTGCGGGTCGCCCGGGCCGAGGGCGTGACCGTGTTCATGGTGTTGCAGGCCGCGCTGGTGGTGTTGTTGTCCCGGCTGGGCGCGGGGACCGACATCCCGATCGGGACGACGGTGGCCGGACGTACCGACGAGGGCTTGGACGATCTGGTCGGCTTCTTCGTGAACACGCTGGTGCTGCGGACCGACCTGGCCGGGGATCCGACCTTCCGTGAGATCCTGGGTCGGGTCCGTGAGGCGGGCCTGGGCGCGTACGAGCACCAGGACGTGCCGTTCGAGCGCCTGGTGGAGGAACTCGCCCCGACCCGGTCGCTGAATCGGCATCCGCTGTTCCAGGTGATGTTGACGCTCCAGAACACCGCCCGCGCGGCGCTGGACCTGTCGGGAGTACGGGCGGGAGCGCCGCCCGAGGTCGAGGTGGCGCCGCTGTCACCGGCGGCCGCCGCGAAGTTCGACCTCGACGTGACCGCCGAGGAGACCTACGACGAGCAGGGCAGGCCCGCCGGAATTCGCGGGTCGATCGTGGCCTCGGCCGACCTGTTCGACCCGGGCTCGATCGAGACGATGGCCGATCGGTGGGTGCGCGTGCTGGGCGCGTTGGTCGCGGATCCGAGCCTGCGGCTCGGCGCGGCGGACGTGCTGGACGACGACGAGCGCACCCGGATCCTGGTCGCGTGGAACGACACGGCGACTTCGGCGGCCGAGCTTCCGGCACCGACGGTGATCGACGGATTCCTCACCCGGGTGGCGGAGGCGCCGGATGCGGTGGCGGTGGTGGCCGGGGGTTCGGTGCTGTCGTATGGGGAGTTGGGTGGTCGGGTCGGTCGTTTGGCGCG
>NZ_JBSFEO010000144.1:0-2846 GCF_053594475.1 Embleya sp. NPDC001921 | reverse complement strand
ACGCGGATCGCCATCGACGGACCCGACACCCTGTGGGGGCTGACGAACTCCCAGCTCGCCGACCTGCACGACATTCTCATGCAGGCCAACTGGCAGCGCGCGAACAGCGGTTTGCCCAAGCACAAGCAGAGCAAACGACCGCGGCCCGCGCGGCGTCCCGGTGACCGGCCGGCGGCGACCCACCTCGACCCGGCGCGCCTGCGTCGCCGCGAGGCGGCACGAGCACGGGCGGCCGAGCGGCGCCGCATGATCGACGAGGGCATCATCACCTGACGCCCGGCACGGCACCCTCTCCCACCACCGAAGGGGGGCGCCGTGCCCAGCGTCGGCTACGCAACTCTCCAGGTCATCCCCTCGGTTCGCGGCATCGGCGACGAGATCCGCAGCCAGCTCGGGGCGCCGATGCAGGCGGCCGCGCAGGACGCCGGGGCAGGGGCGGGCGGCGGATTCCTGTCCGGCCTGGGCGGCAAGCTCAAGGCGGGCATCGGTGCGATCGCGGTCGCCTCGGGCGCGATCCTGACCAAGGGGATCGTCGACTCGCTCGACCAGGGCCGAATCACCGGCAAGCTCAAGGCGACGCTGGGCGCGACTGGGGCCGACGCGGGCAAGTACGGCAAGGTCGCCGGGAAGCTGTACAGCAGTGCGGTTGCCGACACGTTCGAGGACGCCGCCGCGGCGATCAAGGGCGTCGTCTCACAAGGGCTGCTGCCGCCCGGGGCAACGAACAAGCAGCTCGAGAGCATCGCGACGAAGGCGTCCGATGTCGCGAAGATCATGGACGAGGACCTCGGCAAGACCACCGCCGCAGTGTCCACGATCATGCGCACCGGCCTTGCGCCGAACGCCGAAGCGGCCATGGACCTGCTGACCCGCGGCGTCCAGACCGGCGCGAACAAAGCCGAAGACTTGTTGGATACGTTCACCGAGTACCCGGTCCAGTTCCAGAAGCTCGGGCTGGACGGCAAGACCGCCATGGGCCTGCTGTCCCAGGGCCTCAAGGCGGGCGCGCGCGATACGGACTTCCTGGCCGACGCGCTCAAGGAATTCTCGATCCGCGCGATCGACGGCAGCAAGACGTCGGCCGAGGGCTACGAGGCGCTCGGGCTGTCCGCGAAGGACATGACCGCGCAGATCGCCGCGGGCGGCGCCGGCGCGAGCAGCGGACTGCAGACCGTCCTGGACAAGCTTCGGGCGATGAAGGACCCGGTCGCCCAGAACGCCGCGGCGGTCGCCCTGTTCGGCACCAAGGCGGAAGACCTGGGTGCCAGCCTGTTCGCCCTCGACCCGAAAACGGCGGTCACCGCCCTCGGGGATGTGGCCGGAGCCGCCGACACCCTGGGCACCTCCCTCCGCGACAACGCGGGCACACAGGTCGAGGAGTTCAAGCGGAAGCTTTCCCAGGCCGCCACGGACTTCGCCGGCAACACCCTGATCCCCGCAATGATCAGCACCGCCGGGACCATGCGCGACACCCTCGTCCCGGCGGTCGGCGAGGCGGGCCGTGTCGTCCGCGAGACGCTGCTGCCGGGCGCGCGCGAGCTGGGCGACTACCTGTCCGACCACCTCGGGCCCGGCGCCTCGCAGGTCGGGGACATCCTGGCCAAGTACCTGGTTCCGCCCGCGATCTGGCTCAAGGACGCCGCCGTCGCGGCTGCCCCGATCCTGCGCGAGGTCGGCCAGGCCCTGGGCGTGGTCCTGCTCGACGGCGCCGAGGCGGTGGGCCGGTTCCTGGTCGAGGATCTGATCCCGGCGCTCGCGGACATGGTCGTCTGGCTCGACGAGAACAAGAGGAACATCGGCATCGTCGCCGGCGTCATCGGCTTCATCCTGCTGCCGATGCTGGTCGCGCTGGGCGTGCAGATGGTCATCGCCGGAGCGTCCGCCGTGGCGGCCGGGTTCGCCACCGCTGCGGCATGGGTCGCGTCCGCCGCCGCCGCGGCATTCAACGCGTTCCTGATCGGCGTGGCCTGGATCTTCATCGGCGCCGCAGCCGTCAAGAACGCGGCGATCGCGGTGTTCTCGTCCTGGCAGGTCGTCGCCGGCTGGATCGCCTCCGCAGCCGCCGCGACCTACAACGCGGCGATCGTCGTGGCCGGCTGGGTCCTGATGGGCGCGCAAGCCCTGTTCAACGCCGCCAAGATGGCCGCGGCGTGGTTCATCGCGCTGGGCCCGATCGGCTGGGTGATCGCGGCGATCATCGGCATCGCCGCAGTGATCTACGCGAACTGGGACGCGATCGTCGGCGCCACGACCAAGGCGTGGACCTGGGTGCGCGACACCACGATCGGCGCCGTCAAGGCCGTGGTCTCGGGCGTGACCGGCCTCTGGGAGGACCTGAAGACCAAGACCGGGGCCGCGTTCGACTGGATCGGCGACAAAGTCTCGCGCGTCCTGTCGGCGGCGCAGAGCAGCTTCCAGGTGGCGAAGGACGGAATCGCCGCTATCTGGGGCGGAATTGGCGAGATCGCAGCAAGTCCCGTCCGTTTCATCGTGAATACGGTGTACAACGACGGAATTCGCCGCGTGTGGAATTTCATCGCGAGCAAGGTCGGCCTCGGCGAACTCGGTGCAGTACCGGGCTTCGCCGCCGGTGGCGTCATGCCCGGATACACGCCGGGCCGCGACAACCGGCTCATCGCCGTCGGCGGCGGCGAAGGCATCCTTCGTCCCGAACTCACCCGCCAGCTCGGTGCGTCCTGGGTCCACTCGGGGAACGCCGCCGCGCGGTCCGGTGGCCTGAGCGGCGCCCGCAAGTTTCTGGAGTCACAGGGCATGTGGGGCGGCGCGTTCTCCTGGGGCGGCATCGTCGACAAGGTCAAGGGTGCCGTCAAGAAGATCCCCGGTGC
>NZ_JBSFEO010000143.1:0-2860 GCF_053594475.1 Embleya sp. NPDC001921 | reverse complement strand
TGCCAGTTGGCCTGCATGAGAATGTCGTGCAGGTCGGCGAGCTGGGAGTTCGTCAGCCCCCACAGGGTGTCGGGTCCGTCGATGGCGATCCGCGTCGCCGAGTCGGGTCGCAGTCCGCGCACCAGGACCCGCGTGCGTCGCCATGTGAGCTGCGAGCCGCCGCCGCCGGGGCGCCACAGGTCCCGCAGGTCGATGCGGTATTCGCGCTGGAAGTCGGCCTCGATGGCCTCCCCGTGCTCCCTCAGGAGTCGGCGGAGGCCTCCGATTCCCCCTCGTTGTGCCCACAGTGCTTGCGGTAGGCGGTGAAGAACGGCTTGAGCTTGTACTGGGGCAGGCCGGCGGCGCGGAAGTCGTCGAACTGGTCGCCCAGGGCAAGCTTGAACGCGCCGAGCATCGCGGACACGTCGCCGCCGTCGGCGGCCTCGACGAGGTCCCACATGTCGAGGGCCTCGATGTGCTCCATCTCCCAGCGGCGGCCCTTGTAGTGGATGCGGAACGGCCTCAATTCGACCTCGGACTCGACCGCGTCGAGGTTGAAGTCGAACGGCTTGTCGTCCTGCGGAGCGATGCGCCTGGGGGCGGGTGACTTCTTCGCTGTGCTCATGCGCGGTTCTCCTGCGGTGGGGTCTCGGTCTCGGCGTCGATCCGGACGAGTTCGGCGGGGATGGTGAGGCGGACGAAGCCGGAGCCGTCGGCCCGGACCTCGACACTGACGGCGTCGTCGGTGATGACCCAGGGGAAGGGCTTGCCGTCGACCAGCGGGCCGCGGCCGGGGCGGATGGTAACGACCTTGGCGATGCGCGGACCGGCGTTGGGCCGTGCGGCGCGCTGATCGGCGGCCAGGCTGGCCGCAGCCTTTGCGCGGCTGGCTGCGGCCAGCGGCCCGGAGGCGTCGACCAATAGGCCCAGGCGTGTGGCTCGCTCGCGGAGTTGGGTCTCGGTGAAGCTCAGGGATGCCATGCGCGGTTCTCCCTCGATGGCTGCGCGGTTGCGGGACGGAACCGGGGCACGGCGAACCGCGCAAGGAAGACCGTGCCCCGGTCGATCAGGAGGTGCCCTGCTTGTCAAACAGGACGCCGGCGCCGGAGGGGAAGATCACGGCCTGGAACGCGAAGCTTTCGAGGTCGGTCTCGTTCTGCGTCAGGTCGCCCGACAGGGAGATCTCGCCGTAGTTGTTGGTGATCACACGGCGAACCTTGTCGCCCTCGCGCATCTCGAACGCGATCTTCTTCTTCGCGGGCTTGGGCACGATGATCTGTGAGGAGGACGACCCCGGCCACACCAGGCCGAACGTCGTCTCGTTGTCCTCCAGCGCCGTGAAGGACTTGGTGAGCTTGAAGTGGCTGCGGGAGGTCCTGACCAAAATCCCGCCCCAGGCGTAGATGTCGTTGGTGTCCTCGTCCCGGGTCTCCCCGAAACCGTCGTCCCCGTTCAGGAGGCCCACGGCATCCCACGTGACGCCGAACGGGTCGTCGATGGTGGCGGGGTTGACGGCGTCGAGTTCGCCGACATACACGTCGGCGTCCGTCCACAGATTGGCGTTCAGCGGGTCGCCGGCCACGGCGTCCTCCTTGCATGTCGGGGTTGTCGGGGCGCGCGGTTACGGCGGCACACTGCCGCTCGTTCGGGGGTGGATCAGGGAGCGAGGACCGTCGGCCGCACATGCGCCCGCACGGTGAGCGTGGACAGATCCACGCCCGAGTCCGGGTCCGTCGCGGGAACCGGCCCCGTGAGGGGCTGCACGCCGCGGATGACCGCTCCCGCGTGGACCAGGAGCAGGCCCTGGCACAACTGCGCCAGGTCGTGCGCCTGGTCGGCGTCGACGTGCCACACCGTCACGCGCACCGTCGTGCGGGCGTTCGCCAGGTGCTCGACGGTCTGCCCGTCCACGCGCACCAGGACGTAGGGCAGGTGGGGTGTCTCCGGGGAGCGGTCGCCCGGCACGCGCGTGCCGACCGCGACATCGTCCGCGTAGGGCTCGCCGCGCACGGCCAGGGCGTCGCGCAGGACGGTCGCCGCGGCGGCCTGCGCGTCGGCGAAGACCACAAGCGGCTTCACCGGTTGAACTGCTTCACTTCGAGGCCGACCCCCGCCGCGGCCCGGGTGAGGACGCCGTCGCGGGCCTGCCAGCCCATGGCCCTGGCGTCGGCGATCGCCACGGTCGCCGCCCCGCGGTCGGTCGTGTACCGGCGGACCTCGACCGGCGCGTCGGCGGGCACGCTCGCCCGCACGCGCGCAGCGATCTCGTCGGCGACTCCGTCGACCAGGCGGCGGACGTCGTCGCCCCTGAGGATCTCCCTGACGCCCGCGTAGTCGAGACGAAACTCCCAGGCCGATGCCATCGGGTCCTCCTCTCAGCCCTGTGCTCGCTGCATGGTGAACTCGACGTGGTGGATCCCGCCGCCGATCGGGTCCTTCCAGCGGGCGACCTCGCCGACGACCTCCAGGGTCATGCCGTCCCATTCGATGCGGTCGGTCGCCGCGACGTCGGCGTCGGTGCCGGGCATCGTGTACACCCGCCACCCGGTGACGATGGCGTTGCGCGTCGGGTCGGCGGTCTCGTTCTGGGTGTTCGGCTGCACCGACACTCGGGTGACCGTGTGCCGGGCGACCGCCCCGGGGGACCAGTCCGGGAGGGTGTTGCCGCCGCGGTCGACCTTGGAGCCGGGCCGGACGACGGTGACCGACTCGTTGAAAATGATCAAGCGCGGTCACCCCTGTTGATCCGGTAGCGGGTGACGGCCGTTGTCCACTGGGACGTCACGCCCACCGACGCCGCGGCGCCGTAGGTCACCGACTCGCCGCCGGCCTGCATCGACTGCACCCCGGGAAGGACCTCCGCGATGCTGCGGGCCTGGTC
>NZ_JBSFEO010000142.1:0-2895 GCF_053594475.1 Embleya sp. NPDC001921 | reverse complement strand
CTGGACGCGGTCCCGGTGACCCGGGCGGACCTGGTCGACCGGCAGAACGTGGACGGCAAGCTCGGATACGCGGGCACGTACTCCGTGAACGCGGCCGCGCCCGGCCCGGACAAGGAGACCCCGCCCCCGAGCGGTGGGAACAAGCCGCAGGGCGGCGGCACCCCGCCGCCGTCGCAGGGCCCGGGCGGCGGGGGCAATCAGCCCCAGGGCTCGGGTTCGGCTTCGGGTTCGGGCTTGGGCTCGGGCTCGGGTTCGGGTTCGGGCGGAGGTTCCGGTCGGGGTGGTACGCCGCCCGATACCGGGAGCAACGCGGGGTCGGGGACCATCACCTGGCTTCCGGGCGTCGGCGACACGTTGGCGCGCGGCGATCGGGTGTACGGGCGGGACGGGACGAAGGTGCCGCTGTTCTACGGCGAGACGCCGTTCTGGCGGGCGCTGTACGTCGGGGTGGACAAGGGTGCGGACGTCCGCGAGTTGGAGCAGAATCTGCAGGCCCTGGGCTACGGCGGGTTCACCGTGGACGAGAAGTTCACCGACGCGACCGCCGGCGCGCTGAGGAAGTGGCAGAAGGACATGGGCCACAGGCAGACCGGCCGCTTCGATCCCGGCGACGCGGTCGTACTGCCCGACGCGGTCCGGGTCGGCGAGATCACCGCGGTCCTCGGCGCGAGTTCGCAGGGGCCTTTGTTCAAGGCGAGCGGCACCGGCCGCCGGGTCACCGTGAACCTGCCGGTCAACAAGCAGACGCTGGCGAGCAAGGACGCCAAGGTCCAGGTCACCCTCCCCGGCGGCAGGACCGCCACCGGCACCGTCACCCGGGTCGGCACCGTGGCCAGGGAAGGCGAGCAGACCCCGGGGTCCCCGCCGGGTGGGGACAAGGCCACCATCCCGGTCGACATCGCGCTCGACCGGCCCAAGGACGCGGGCACCCTGGACGGCGCGCCGGTCACCGTCGGGTTCACCGGCAAGGAGAGGAAGGGCGTGCTCACCGTCCCGGTCAACGCGCTGCTCGCGCTCGCCGAGGGCGGCTACGCCATCGAGGCCCTCGAAGGGGACGGCGGCACCCGGCTGTTGAAGGTCGAACTCGGGATGTTCGCCAACGGCCGGGTCGAGGTGACCGGCAACGGCGTGACCGAGGGCCTGAAGGTCGGGGTGCCCAAGGCATGAGGAGACATCGCACAACGGCGCGCGGGAGCGCCGAACCGGGGGCGCCCGATCCCGGCGGCCGGGTACCGGTGATCGAACTGGAGCACGTCGGCCGGTCCCACCCCGGCGGCGTCCGTGCGCTGATCGACGCGAACCTGACCGTCCAGGCGGGCGAACTGCTCGCGGTGGTCGGGCCTTCCGGCTCGGGCAAGTCGACCATGCTCCAGTTGATGGGCACCCTGGATCGGCCGACCCAGGGGGTGGTGCGGCTGCTCGGACACGACGTCGCGCGGCTGAGGGACCGTCAACTCTGCGGCGTGCGCGCCAACTGGATCGGCTTCGTGTTCCAACAGTTCTTCCTCACCGAGCACTTCACCGCAATCGACAACGTGGCCAACGGCCTCTACTACCACGGCATCCCGGTCCGCGAACGGCGCGAACGCGCCGCCGACGCACTGGCCCGGGTCGGCCTGGGCAGCCGACTCCACCACGTCCCCCGCGAGCTGTCCGGCGGCGAACGCCAACGCGTCGCGATCGCCCGCGCACTGGTCGCCCGACCCGCGCTGGTCCTGGCCGACGAGCCGACCGGCGCGCTCGACTCCCGCTCCGGGACCACGGTGATGCGGTTGCTGCACGAACTGCACGCGGACGGCACCACGATCGTCGTCATCACGCACGACCCCGGGATCGCCCGATCGTTGCCGCGCCGGGTCGAGATCCTGGACGGCCGCATCCACGCCGACAGCGGCGTGCCGACCGAACCGCCGGTGGGGGTGCCCGGATGACGAGAACGGATCACGACACCGCCCCCCGGCCGGCGCCGGCGCCGGTGCCGCTGCCGGGCACCGCCCGGCTGGGACCGGCCGACGTGGTGCGGGTCGGTCTGCTCGGAGTGCGCGGCCGGCCCATGCGCGCGGTCCTGTCCGGCCTGGGCATCGCGATCGGGATCGCCGCGATGGTCGCGGTCCTGGGCATCGGCACCGCCAGCCAGGCCCAACTGACGGACCGGATCCGCAGCCTGGGCACCAACATGCTCTCGGTCGGACCCGGCGACTCCATGTTCGGCGGAAAAGTGCCACTGCCCGAGGACGCGGTCGACATGGTCCGCCGCATCGGCCCCGTCACCTCCGCCAGCGCCACCGCACAACTCGACGGCCGCAGCGTCCGACGCACCGACCGCATCGACCCCCGCGAGACCAAGGGGATCACCGTCGCGGCGACCCGCGAGGACCTGCTCGGCACGATCGGCGCACGGGTCGACAAGGGGCAGTGGTTCAACGCCGCCACCTCCCGCTACCCCACCGTCGTCCTCGGCGCGCGGGCCGCCGAACTCCTCGGCGTCGACGGGCCGAACCGGCAGGTGTGGATCGGCGACCGGTGGTTCACCGTCATCGGCATCCTCGACCCGGTACCGCTGGCACCCGAGGTCGACCGAACGGCCCTGGTCGGCTGGCAGGCCGCCCGGGACCTGCTCGACTTCGACGGCCACCCGACCCGAATCTACGAACGCTCCGCGGAAGACGCGGTCGACGACGTACGCAACGTACTCGCCGCCACGGCCAACCCGGCCGACCCCGCCGGCGTCAAGGTCAGCCGACCCTCCGACGCACTGGAGGCACAACTCGCCGCCAAGAACACCTTCACCGCACTGTTCGTCGGCCTGGGCGCGGTCGCCCTCCTGGTCGGCGGGGTCGGAGTGGCCAACACCATGGTCATCTCCGTCCTCGAACGCCGCCAGGAAATCGGACT
>NZ_JBSFEO010000141.1:0-2896 GCF_053594475.1 Embleya sp. NPDC001921 | reverse complement strand
GTCCTGGGCAGTGCGGCACAGGCCAACTACGCCGCCGCCAACGCCTTCCTGGACGCGCTCGCGGCCCACAGACAGGCCGCCGGCCTCCCCGGCACCTCCGTGGCCTGGGGACTGTGGGGCGAAGCGAGCGGCATGACCGGGCAGCTCGGCCGACCGGACCTGGCCCGCATGCGCCGCTCCGGCATCGTCGCGATGACCACCGAACAGGGCCTCGGGCTGCTCGACGCGGCGCTGAACACCGCCCAGGCGAGCCCGGCCGCCGTCCGGTTCGACCTCGGCGCGCTGCGCAAGGCGGCCGAGTCCGGTGCCCTGCCGACACCCCTGCGCGCGTTGGTGCGTGCCCCGCTGCGGCGGGCCGCCGCGTCCGCGGCAGCCGCCGAGCCGGCGCTCACCGGGCAACTGGCGGGGCGCTCCGAGGCGGAGCGGGAGCGCATCCTGGTCGACCTCGTCCGCCGGCACTGCGCCGTGGTCCTCGGGCACGCCTCGATGGACGCGATCTCCTCCGAACGCGGCTTCCTGGACTCCGGCTTCGACTCGCTGACCGCGGTCGAACTGCGCAATCGGCTCGGCGTCGCCACCGGGCTGCGGCTGCCCACGACGGTGATCTTCGACTGCCCGACCCCGCAGGCACTCGCCCGATACCTCGACGAAGGGCTGGGCCCGGTGCGGGAGCCCGCCCCGACGGCGCCGCTGCTCGGCGAGATCGACCGCCTCGAGGCGGCGCTCGCCGGCGCGCTCGCGGACACGGGCGACGAGCGGGCCGCGGTGACGCGCCGGCTCCGGGCGCTGCTGTGGCGGTTCGAGGAGACGCCGAACGGGGCGCCACCCGGCGGCGATGCCGATATCGACACCGACGCGGCCGGCGGCGAGCGGCCGGGCGGCTTCGACGCCGTGACCGACGACGAGATGTTCACCCTGCTCGACAAGGAGTTGGGGCTCGACTGACCCAGCGGCCGGCCGTACTCGTCGGCCGCCGACCGATCCGGACCCCCGACCTCTGGAGAGCGTGGACGATGAACGCCGGCGACACCGAGCAGAGACTCCGCGACTACCTCAAGCGCGTGGCCGAGGAACTCCGCCAGACCAGGCGGCGTCTGGCCGCCGTCGAGGCGCGCGGCCGGGAGCCGATCGCCGTCGTGGCGATGTCCTGCCGCTTTGCCGGCGGGGTCCGCTCGCCCGAGGACCTGTGGCGGCTGGTCGCGGCCGGTGCCGACGTCGTCTCCGACTTCCCGACCGACCGGGGGTGGGACGTCGAGGGGCTCTACGACCCGAACCCGAACGCGAGCGGCAAGAGCTACGTCCGCCAGGGCGGCTTCCTGCACGACGCGGGCGACTTCGACGCGGAGTTCTTCGGTATCTCCCCGCGCGAGGCGCTGGCGATGGACCCGCAGCAGCGCCTGTTGCTGGAGACGTCGTGGGAGGCGTTCGAGCGGGCCGGGATCGACCCGGTGGCGCTGAGGGGCAGCCGTACCGGGGTCTTCGTCGGGGCCTCCGCGCTCCGCTACATCGAGAATCCGAACGATGTGCCGCAGGCCGTCGAGGGGTACGTGCTGACCGGGAACGTCGCCAGTGTGCTGTCCGGTCGCCTCTCCTACACGTACGGGTTCGAGGGCCCGGCGGTGACCGTGGACACGGCCTGCTCGTCCTCGCTGGTCGCGCTGCACCTGGCCGCGCAGGCGCTGCGGCAGGACGAGTGTTCCTTCGCGCTGGCCGCGGGCGTGACGGTGTTGTCGGACCCGTCCCTGTTCGTCGAGTTCAGCCGGCAGCGCGGCCTCGCGCCGGACGGCCGCTGCAAGGCGTTCGCGGCCGCGGCCGACGGCACCGGCTGGTCCGAGGGCGTGGGCGTGCTGCTGCTGGAGCGGTTGAGCGACGCGCGGCGCAACGGTCACCAGGTGCTCGCCGTCGTGCGCGGCAGCGCGGTCAACCAGGACGGCGGCAGCAGCGGAATGACCGCCCCCAGCGGCCCCGCGCAGCAGCGGGTGATCCGGCAGGCGCTGGAGAACGCCCGACTGACGGCGGATCAGGTGGACGCGGTGGAGGCGCACGGCACCGGCACCGCGCTCGGCGACCCGATCGAGGCGCGGGCGCTCCTGGCCACCTATGGGCGCGATCGGGACCCGGCGCAGCCGCTGTGGCTGGGCGCCCTCAAGTCCAACCTGGGCCACTCGGTCGCCGCCGCGGGGGTGGCGGGGGTGATCAAGATGGTGATGGCGATGCGGCACGGCGTGTTGCCCAGGACGCTGCATGTGGATGTGCCGACGCCGCATGTGGACTGGTCGGTGGGTGCGGTGGAGTTGTTGACCCAGGCGCGTGCGTGGCCGGAGACGGGCCGGCCGCGTCGGGCCGCCGTGTCCTCGTTCGGAATCAGCGGGACCAACGCGCACGTCGTCATCGAGCAGGCCGCACCGACCGAAGGGTCGCCCGGAACCGAAGACGACGGCGCGACGCCGGTGGCAACGCCCGAACCCGCGCCCGCCCAGGGCCGCATTCCCTGGCTCGTCTCCGCCCGCTCCGAAGCGGGACTGCGTGCCCAGGCCCGGCGCCTGCTGGATCACGTGCGGGCGCACCCCGACCTCGACCCGCTCGACCTCGCCTACTCGCTCGCCGCGACCCGCTCGGCGCTCGACGTCCGCGCCGCCGTCCTCGGCGCGGACCGCACCGAACTCCTCGCCGGACTCGCCTCCTTGGCCGACGGCGCTCCCGACGCCGACGTGGTGACGGGGGTCGGGCGAGCGGGCGCCCACGTGGGCCACGCCGCGCTCGCGGGGGCGGTCCGCCCGGATGCTCGGCTGGCGCTGCTCTTCAGTGGGCAGGGGAGTCAGCGGGTTGGGATGGGGCGTGAGCTGTACGGAGTTTTCCCGGTGTTCGCGGGGGCTTTCGATGCGGTGGTGTCGGA
>NZ_JBSFEO010000140.1:0-3069 GCF_053594475.1 Embleya sp. NPDC001921 | reverse complement strand
ACGGCGGTGACGTCGGTGACCGCCGCCGGGATCGTGCTCGTCGAGGGCACGGACTTCGAATGGTCGTCGGGCGGCATGCTCGAGCGGCTGGGCGGGTGCGGCTGGCCGCGTCGCTACCGGTCGGTGACGGTGGTCTACGACCACGGATTCGACCCGATCCCCGAGGGCATCCAGGAGGTCGTCATCGACCAGGCCCGCAGCATCGCGGAGGTCCTTCCCGGGGTGCAGTCGATGCAGGCCGGCGGCGAGTCGGTGACCTACGGCGCCGCGGCGTCGGTGGGTGTGACGTCGCAGTGGACAAAGGCCGTCACTCGCTACCGGATCAACAGGGGTGACCGCGCTTGATCATCTTTAACGAGTCGGTCACCGTCGTCCGACCCGGCTCCAAAGTCGACCGCGGCGGGAACACCGTCCCGGACTGGTCCGCCGGGGCGGTCGCCCGGCACACCGTCACCCGAGTGTCGGTGCAGCCGAACACCCAGAACGAGACCGTCGACCCGACGCGCAACGCCGTCGTCACCGGATGGCGGGTGTACACGATGCCCGGCACCGACGCCGACGTCCTGGCGACCGACCGCATCGAGTGGGACGGCATGACCCTGGAGGTCGTCGGCGAGGTCGCCCGCTGGAAGGACCCGATCGGCGGCGGGATCCACCACGTCGAGTTCACCATGCAGCGAGCACAGGGCTGAGAGGAGGAACCGATGGCACCGTCCTGGGAGTTCCGTCTCGACTACGCGGGCATCAGGGAGATCCTCAGGGGCGACGACGTCCGCCGCCTGGTCGACGGCGTCGCCGACGAGATCGCGACGCGCGTGCGGGCGAGCGTGCCCGCCGACGCGCCGGTCGAGGTCCGCCGCTACACGACCGACCGCGGGGCGGCGACCGTGGCGATCGCTGACGCCAGGGCCATGGGCTGGCAGGCCCGCGACGGCGTCCTCACCCGGGCCGCCGCGGGGGTCGGCCTCGAAGTGAAGCAGTTCCGGTGAAGCCGCTTGTGGTCTTCGCCGACGCCCAGGCCGCCGCGGCGACCGTCCTGCGCGACGCCCTGGCCGGGCGCGGCGAGCCCTACGCGGACGATGTCGCGGTCGGCACGCGCGTGCCGGGCGACCGCTCCCCGGAGACACCCCACCTGCCCTACGTCCTGGTGCGCGTGGACGGCCAGACGGTCGAGCACCTGGCGAACGCCCGCACGACGATCCGCGTCACCGTGTGGCACGCCGGGCCGGACGAGGCCCACGACCTGGCCCAGTTGTGCCAGGGATTGCTCCTCGTCCACTCGGGTCCCGTCATCCGCGGCGTGCAGCCCCTCACCGGCCCGATGCCCGCGACGGACCCGAACTCGGGCGTGGATCTGTCCACGCTCACCGTGCGGGCGCATGTGCGTCCAACGGTCCTCGCTCCCTGATCCACCCCCCATGACGAGCGGCAGTGTGCCGCCGTAACCGCGCGCCCCGACAACCCCGACATGCAAGGAGGACGCCGTGGCCGGCGACCCGCTGAACGCCAATCTGTGGACGGACGCCGACGTGTATGTCGGCGAACTCGACGCCGTCAACCCCGCCACCATCGACGACCCGTTCGGCGTCACGTGGGATGCCGTGGGCCTCCTGAACGGCGATGACGGTTTCGGGGAGACCCGGGACGAGGACACGAACGACATCTACGCCTGGGGCGGGATCCTCGTCCGTACCAGTCGCTCGCACTTCAAGCTCACCAAGTCCTTCACGGCGCTGGAGGACAACGAGACGACGTTCGGCCTGGTGTGGCCGGGGTCGTCCTCCTCGCAGATCATCGTGCCCAAGCCCGCGAAGAAGAAGATCGCATTCGAGTTGCGCGAGGGTGACAAGGTCCGCCGGGCGATCACCAACAACTACGGCGAGATCTCCCTGTCCGGCGACCTGACCCAGAACGAGACCGACCTGGAGTCCTTCGCGTTCCAGGCCGTGATCTTCCCCTCCGGCGCCGGCGTCCTGTTCGACCTGCAGGGCACCTCCTGATCGACCGGGGCACGGTCTTCCTTGCGCGGTTCGCCGTGCCCCGGTCCCGTCCCGCAACCGCGCCGCCATCGAGGGAGAACCGCGCATGGCTTCCCTGAGCTTCACCGACGAGGAACTACACGAACGAGCCGTTCATCTCGGCCTGATGCCCGAGGCGGAACTCCGCACTTGGGGCGGCGGGATGGTCCTGCCTGCGGCCGTGCGCGCCAAGGCTGCCGCGAGCCTGGCCGCCGACCAACGCGCCCAACAGCACACCAGCGGGCCCCGCATCGCCAAGGTCGTCACCGTCCGCCCCGGCCGCGGCCCCCTGGTCGACGGCAAGCCCTTCCCCTGGGTCATCACCGACGACGCCGTAAGTGTCGAGGTCCGGGCCGACGGCTCCGGCTTCGTCCGCCTCACCATCCCCGCCGAACTCGTCCGTATCGACGCCGAGACCGAGACCCCACAGCAGGAGAACCGCGCATGAGCACCCCGAAGAAGTCACCCGCCCCCAGGCGCGTAGCCCCCCGGGACGACAAGCCGTTCGACTTCAACCTGGACGCGGTCGAGGCCGAGGTCGAGCTGACGCCGTTCCGCGTGAACTACCACAGCCAGCGCTGGGAGTTCGCGCACGCCCAGGACTTGGATGTGTGGAACCTCATGGAACTCGCCGACGGCGGGGACCTCGGCGCGATGGTGGGCATCTTCAAGGCGGCTCTCGGAGACGACCGCTTCGCCGAGTTCCGAAAGCTGGGCCTGAAGCAGTACAAACTGCGGCCCCTGTTCAACGCCTACCAGCAGCACTGTGGGCACGGCGAGGGGGAATCGGAGGCCTCCGCCGACTCCTGAGGGAGCACGGGGAGGCCATCGAGGCCGACTTCCAGCGCGAGTACCGCATCGACCTGCGGGACCTGTGGCGTCCCGGCGGCGGCGGCTCGCAGCTCACGTGGCGCCGCGCGCGGGTCCTGGTGCGCGGGCTGCGGCCGGACTCGGCAACGCGGATCGCCATCGACGGACCCGACACCCTGTGGGGGCTGACGAACTCCCAGCTCGCCGACCTGCACGACATTCTCATGCAGGCCAACTGGCA
>NZ_JBSFEO010000139.1:0-3102 GCF_053594475.1 Embleya sp. NPDC001921 | reverse complement strand
TGGCGGTGGTGTTCGAGGGTGTGGGGTTGTCGTTCGCGGAGTTGGATGTGCGGGCGAATCGGCTTGCGCGGTGTTTGGTGGGGTCGGGGGTGGGTCCGGAGTCGGTTGTCGCGGTGGTGTTGGAGCGCGGGATCGATCTGGTCGTGTCGTTGTTGGCGGTGTTGAAGGCGGGCGCCGCGTATCTCCCGATCGACCCGCAGTACCCGACCGAGCGCGTCGAACTCCTGTTGCGGGACGCGGGCCCGGCGCTGGTTGTCACCGACGGGACGTGGGCGTCGTCGGTGTCGAACACCCCTTCACCGGCGCCGGTCCTGATCGTCGATGACCCCGAGGTCGTGGCGCGGGTGGCCGGGTTTGCCGGCGGCACGCTGAGCGACTGCGAGCGTGGTGGTGCGCTGACCGGCGGCAACGCGGCGTATGTGATCTATACGTCGGGTTCGACCGGGGTGCCCAAGGGTGTCGTGGTGCCGCACGTCGGTGTGGTGAACCGCCTGGTGTGGATGCGGGGCCGGTACGGGTTCGGTGTCGGTGATCGGGTGATGTTCAAGACGCCGTTCGTGTTCGACGTCTCCGTGTGGGAGCTGTTCGCCACGTTGATATCGGGCGCGACGATGGTGGTCGCCCGGCCCGGAGGCCACCGCGACCCGGTGTATGTGGCCGCGTTGGTGCGCGAGCAGCGGGTCGGGGTGATGCACTTCGTGCCCTCGATGCTGGACGCGTTCCTGGAGGAGCCGTCCGCCGCCGCGTGCGCGCAGGACCTGCGCCTGGTGGTGTGCAGCGGCGAGGCGCTGTCGGTGGAGACCCAGGCCCGCTTCCACACGCTCTTCGACGGCGTGGAACTGCACAACCTGTACGGCCCGACCGAGGCGTCCGTGGACGTCACGGCATGGCATTGCGCCCCCGGCTGGGAAGGCGTGTCGGTTCCGATCGGTGCACCCATCGACAACACGCGGGTCTTCGTCCTGGACGATCGTCTCGCGCCTGTCCCACCCGGCGTCACGGGTGAGTTGTACCTCGCGGGTGTGCAGCTCGCGCGGGGTTACGTCGGTCGCCCCGGGCTGACGGGTGAGCGTTTCGTGGCGTGTCCGTTCGGCTCGGGCGAGCGCATGTATCGCACCGGCGACCGGGCGCGTTGGACCCGTGACGGTCAGGTGTTGTTCGCGGGTCGGGTGGACGATCAGGTCAAGATCCGGGGTTTCCGGATCGAACCCGCCGAGGTGCAGACGACCCTGCTCGCTCATCCGGGTCTGGCCCAAGCGGTGGTCGTCGCGCGCGTGGACGAGGCCACCGGTACGCACCTGGTCGCCTACGTGGTCCCGGCCCGGGACGGCGACGCGTCCGATGACGACCTGCCCGACGACGTACGGCGGTTCGCGGCGTCGCGGCTGCCGGAGTACATGGTCCCCGCCGCCGTCGTGGTCCTGGACGCCCTCCCGCTCACGAGCAACGGCAAGCTCGACCGCAAGGCACTCCCGGCGGCAGACTTCGCCGCGACCGCGTACAGGGCACCGCGTACGGCGCAGGAAGAGACCCTGTGTGCGGCCTTCGCCCAGGTGCTCGGGCGCGATGCCGTCGGGATCGACGACAACTTCTTCGAGCTCGGCGGCCATTCGTTGCTCGCCACTCGGCTCGTTTCCCGGATTCGCAGCACGCTCGGCGTCGAGCTGGAGATCCGCGCGCTCTTCCAGGCACCCACGGTCGCCGGGCTCGCGGGTCGGATCGGCAATCAGACATCAGGTCGGCGGCCGGTACTGCGGCCCATGCGTAGACCAGAGGAGCCCCGATGATTCCGTTGTCATTCGCGCAGCGACGGTTGTGGTTCCTGAGCCGACTCGAAGGGCCCAATCCGGCACACAACATCCCTGCGGTGTTGCGATTGACCGGACGGTTGGATCGTGACGCGCTGTCGGCGGCGCTGCGGGACGTCGTGGTACGTCACGAAGTGCTCCGCACCGTCTATGACGTCGCGGACGGCGAGCCCTTCCAGCGCATCCTCGAGCCGGAGGAGCTGTGCTGGGAACTACAGGTGATGGGCCCGGTCGACACGGCGGATCTGTCCGACGAGGTGCGCCGGGTGGGTGAGTACGCCTTCGACCTGGCGTCCGAGCCGCCCCTTCGGGCCTCCCTGCTCCCGGTCGGGCCCGAGGAACACGTCCTGGTTCTCGTGGTGCACCACATCGCGGGTGACGGTTGGTCGTGGGGGCCCATGGGCCGGGACATCTCGGTCGCCTACGCCGCGCGGTGTGGGCAACGAGCGCCGGAGTGGGCGCCGCTGCCGGTGCAATACGCCGACTACGCGCTGTGGCAGCGGGAGTTGCTCGGCGATGCCGACGACTCGGACAGCGTGCTGTCGCGTCAGGTGACGTATTGGCGGGATGCGCTGGCGGGCGCCCCGGAGGAGCTCGAACTCCCGGTGGACCGGCCCCGCCCGGCGGTGGCGAGTCATGTCGGTCACAACGTGCCGCTGGAGATCCCGGCCGAACTGCACGCTCGGTTGGCGGTGTTGGCGCGAGCCGAAGGCGCCACGGTGTTCATGGTCCTTCAGGCGGCGTTGGCGGTGTTGTTGTCGCGGTTGGGTGCCGGTACGGACGTCCCGATCGGGTCGGCCGTGGCGGGGAGGACGGACGAAGGGCTGGAGGAGCTGGTCGGGTGCTTCGTCAACAATCTGGTGATCCGCACAGACTTGTCCGGAGATCCGACCTTCCGTGAGGTGCTGGGCAGGGTTCGGGACGCCGGCTTCGCTGCGTTCGGGAATCAGGATGTGCCGTTCGAGCGGTTGGTGGAGGAGTTGGCGCCGGCGCGGTCGTTGGCGCGGCATCCGCTGTTCCAGGTGATGTTGACGCTCCAGAACACGGAGCGGGCCGGGCTCGCGTTCGCGGGGGTGGAGGTCGAGAGCGTCGCGGGGATGCGTCCGGCGTCGAAGTGTGACCTGGAACTGATCCTCGCGGAGGAGGTGGACCGGCGCGGTCGCCCGGCCGGCCTGTCGGGGGGTCTGACCGGCGCCGCGGATCTGTTCGACGCGGCATCGGTTGCGGCGGTCTCGGACCGACTGGCGCGTGTGCTGCGCGCGGTGGCCGACGACCCGGGTGTCCGGCTCTCGGC
>NZ_JBSFEO010000138.1:0-3130 GCF_053594475.1 Embleya sp. NPDC001921 | reverse complement strand
TGCCTTGGCCGGGGAAGACGAACACGATCTTGCCGGGGTCGCCGGTGGCGGTGCCCCGGATGAGGTCCGGGGTTTCCTGCTGCCGGGCGAGGGCGTTCAACGAGGTGGTGTGGTTGCCGATGATCACCGCGCGGTGCTCGAACAGCGTGCGCCGGGCGAGTACGCGGGCGACCGTTGTCGCTGCCAAGTCCGGCTGAGTGGAGAGGTGTTCGTGAAGCCGGCGGGCTTGCTCGCGCAGAGCCTGCGGCGAACGCGCCGACAACAGCCAGGGGGTGGGCAACGGATCGGCGACAAGCGGGGTTTCGCGCTGCGGCTCCTGGTCGACCGGAGCCGGCGCAGCCACCGATAGTGGGGCCTGCTCGATGATCACGTGCGCGTTCGTGCCGCTGATGCCGAAGGACGAGACGCCGGCGCGGCGCGGGTGGTCCGTCTCCGGCCACGATTCGCTCTCCGTGAGCAGGGTGACCGCGCCCGCGGTCCAGTCGACGAGTGGTGACGGCTCGTCGACGTGCAGCGTCTTGGGCAGTACGCCGTGCCGCATGGCCTGGACCATCTTGATCACCCCGGCGACCCCGGCGGCGGCCAGCGTGTGGCCGATGTTCGACTTGATCGACCCGAGGCGCAACGGTCGGTCGGCGGCGCGGTCGGTGCCGTACGTCGCGAGCAGGGCCTGGGCCTCGATCGGGTCGCCCAGTACGGTTCCCGTGCCGTGTGCCTCGACCGCGTCCACCTGGTCCGGCGCCAGTCGCGCGTTGGCGAGTGCCTGGCGGATCACGCGCTGCTGGGAGGGGCCGTTGGGTGCGGTGAGTCCGTTGCTGGCGCCGTCCTGGTTGATGGCTGAGCCGCGGAGTACGGCGACGACGGGGTGGCCGTTGCGTTGGGCGTCGGAGAGGCGTTCGAGCAGGAGCAGGCCGACGCCTTCGCCCCAGCCGGTGCCGTTGGCGGTGGAGGAGAACGCCTTGCAGCGGCCGTCGGGTGACAACGCCCGCTGCCGACTGAACTCGATGAACGAACTCGGCGTGGCCATCACGGTGACCCCGCCCGCGAGGGCGAGCGAGCATTCGCCGCTGCGCAGCGACTGTGCGGCGAGGTGGATCGCGACGAGCGAGGACGAGCATGCGGTGTCCACGGTCACTGCCGGCCCCTCGAACCCGAACGTGTAGGCCACCCGGCCCGACGCGACACTCGTCGTGTTCCCGGTGGACAGGTAGCCCTCGACGCCCTCCGGCACCTTGGCCAGGCCCGAGGCGTAGTCCTGCGAGATCACCCCGGCGAACACACCCGCGTCGGTACCGCGGATGTCGGCCGCGTCGATGCCGGCCCGCTCGAACACCTCCCACGCGGTCTCCAGGAGCAGCCGTTGTTGCGGATCGGTGGCCAGTGCCTCGCGCGGGCTGATGCCGAAGAACTCCGCGTCGAACCGGTCCGCGTCGTAGAGGAATCCGCCCTCACGCGCGTACGTGTGCCCGACCCGGTTCGGGTCGGCGTCGTAGAGGTTGTCCAGATCCCAGCCGCGTTCGGTGGGGAATCCACCGATGGCGTCGGTGCCTTCGGCGACCAGTCGCCACAGGTCCTCGGGCGTGCGCACGCCGCCGGGGAATCGGCAGCTCATCGCGACGATCGCGATCGGGTCCTCGGCCGACCCGCCGTCACCGACCACGCGCGTGGTGGGCGTTCCCGTCGAGGGCACGAGTCCGCCGACGACCTCGGAGCGGACGAACGCGGTGAGGGCGAGCGGGGTCGGGTAGTCGAAGATCAGCGTCGCCGGGAGTCGAAGGCCGGTGGCCGTGTTGAGCCGGTTGCGCAGCTCGACGGCGGTGAGCGAGTCGAAACCCAGGTCACCGAAAGCGTGTTCGCGATCCACCGCCTCGGGGGTGGCGTGGCCGAGCACGGCCGCCACCTGGGTCCGGATCAGGTCCAGGATCAGCTCGTCCTGCTCGGCGGCGGACCGACCGGCCAGCCGCCGACCGAGCGAGGACCCCGCACCGGCCCCGCCGGCATGGGCGGTGCGTCGGGTCGAGGAACGAACGAGGCCGCGCAGCAGAGTCGGAAGGGTGCCGGCCGTCGCCTGGGCACGAAGCGCGGCCGGGTCCAGGTGGGCCGGGAAGACCAGGGCGTCCCCCCTCGCCACGGCGGTGTCGAACAGGGCGAGCCCGGTTCCGCTGTCGAGCGGCACCAGTCCGCTGCGGGCCACCCGGGCCCGATCGGCCGTATCGAGGCGGCCGGTGATTGCGCTGTTTTCGGTCCAGAGTCCCCAGGCGAGCGCACTGCCGGGAAGGCCGCGGGTGTGGCGGTGGTGGGCGAGGGCGTCGAGGAAGGTGTTGGCGGCGGCGTAGTTGGCTTGTCCGGGGTTGCCGAGGGTGCCGGCGATGGAGGAGTAGAGGAGGAAGTGGGTGAGGTCGTGGTGGTGGGTGAGTTGGTGGAGGTTCCAGGCGGCGTCGATTTTGGGGGGTAGGACGGTGTCGAGGTGTTCGTCGGTGAGTGTGGTGAGGGTGGCGTCGTGGGTGGTGCCGGCGGTGTGTACGACGGCGGTGAGTGGGTGCTCGGGGGGGATGGTGTCGAGGAGTGCGGCGAGTGCCGCATGGTCGGCGGCGTCGCACGCTGTGATGGTGATGTGTGCGCCGAGTGTGGTGAGTTCCTCTTGAAGTGCCGTGGCGCCGTCGGCATGCGGTCCGCTGCGGCTGGTCAACAGGAGGTGTTTGGCGCCGTGTTCGGTGATGAGGTGTCGCGCGACCAGGCTGCCGAGGGTGCCGGTGCCCCCGGTGATGAGGATGGTGCCGTCGGGGTTGAGGGGGCGGGGGAGGGTGAGGACGACTTTGCCGGTGTGTCGGGCCTGGCTGAGGTGGCGGAAGGCTTCGGGTGCGCGTCGGATGTCCCAGGCGGTCACCGGCAGCGGCCGAATCGCACCGCTTTCGAACAGGGCCAGCAACGCGGAGAGCATCTCCTGGATGCGCTCCGGACCCGCCTCCATGAGGTCGAACGCCCGGTAGGTGATGCCGGGGTGTCGGGTGGTGATGGTGTGGGGGTCGCGGATGTCGGTTTTGCCCATTTCGAGGAAGCGTCCGCCGGGTTGTTGGAGGCGGAGTGTGGCGTCGACGTGTTCGTGGGCGAGGGAGTTGAGGACGATGTC
>NZ_JBSFEO010000137.1:0-3168 GCF_053594475.1 Embleya sp. NPDC001921 | reverse complement strand
GGGGAGGTGTGGATGATCCACGCGGGTGCGTCCACGCCCTTGAGGATCCGGTCGATCGCGGCCGAGCGGGCGGCGAACGCCACGTCACGGATCGCGTCCGGGGCGGCGTACGGCGCGGTCGAGCCCAGGGCCGAGGTCATCGCGTCGAAGTCGACGACCACGTCGCCGTCGGCGCGTTGCCCGCGGATCCAGGTGGACTTGCCCGCGCACGGCGGCCCGACGACCACGGTCACGGCACCCACGCTCAGTCCCCCTTCCGGTAGTCCAGGCGGCAGGAGCAGTTCGCGGTCTCCTTCGAGCCGCCGCTGCGGTCGCCCGGCCACCGGCAGCCGTTGCCGAACACGTCGTCGATCGACACGACCTCGCCGTTGAGGGCCTTGTGGCTGGCGCGCGGGTTCTTCCCGCCGGTCCGCCACACCTTCTTTCGCAGGTCGCTGGCGCCGGCGGCGTCGTGTCCGCCGAACCCGCGGGCCTCGGTCGCCGCGGTGCGCGCCCGCCGCTCGGCGACCACGCTCCACGCGGCGGTCGCGAGCGCCAGCTTGTCCTGCCACCGGTCGCCGGGCTCTTCGTCGACCTTCTCGATCGCCTTGCGGCCGGCCGCCTCGTGCGATTCCGCGTGCTCCTCGGCGGCGGCGGCGATCCAGGCGAGCATGACGTCCGGGCTCCACCCCGCGTCGTCCGGGTTGAACTCGGCCAGGACCTCCCAGGCGCCGGCCTGCGCAATGCGGTACCCGTGCTCGGAGATCAACGCGGTCAGCAGCGCGAGGCGATCCTTCGAGCCCGCGTCCCAAAGGGCCAGCAGATCCGGTACGCCGTCCGCCTTCGCGCCGGCCGACCGCGCCAGGCGGGCGCCCTCCTTGTCCGTCAACGCCACCAGGGCCTCGACGAACGCGTCACGCTCCCCCTCGAAGTCGTCGACGGTAGAGGGCCGCCCGGCCTTGGAGAGCACCCGGCGGCCCGCCGCTTTTGGGCCCAGGTCCGCCGGATCCGGAGCCGTGTCCCGCGGCGACGACAGGCCGCCCTCGGTCACGTTCAGCGGCACGATCAGACCGTCGCCGCCCTCGACCTGCGGGAGGTTGTTCCGTGCCCGCGTCTCGTTCACCGTCATCCACGGCGCGCCTGTCGCCGTACTTGCCGCGGCGGCCTGCTCCTCGAAGGACCCGCGCATCTTCTGCGCGATGTTGAACTCCAGATACACCCGGTCCCGGTCCGGCATGTCCGGCAGGAGCTGGGTCTCGATGTCCTGCTGGATCATCTCCAGCCACGGACCCAGCGTGTCCTGGTAAAGGATCTTGTGCTGCTCGGTGATGTTGCTGTAGGTGGCGTGGTCCAGGATCCCGACCAGCGGCGGCGGGATGTGATACGCCGCCGCGACCTCCTCGCGGGTGAGCTTGCGGGCCTCGATGTACTGCGCCTGCTGCGGGTTGATCGCGATCGGCGTGTACACCATGCCGTCCTCCAGGATCGGCGTCCCGCCCTCGCGCCCGCCGCCGGCGGTGAACGCCTTCCACATCTCCTGGAAACGCCGGCGCGCGTCCGGGCTCCATTCCTCCGCGTCCGCCGGGCGGGTCAGGACGCCTGTGGTGCGGGCGCCGTTGCGCCACATCGCGGCGCGCTGCGCGCTCGACTCGCGCTCCTCCATCAGCAACGCGCGCAGCGACTCGATCGACGACGACCCCACCCGCAGGTCGTCCGGCGTGTAGCCGTGGAAGTGCACGACCTCGTCCACCTCGAACCGCCTGCCGCCCGCGGTCTCGTAGTGGGACGGCGCGATCCACGTCCCGCCGGCCGGGCGGATCAGCGCCGGCGGCACCGGCAGCAGGCGCATCGCGCCGGCGAAGCGCAGCTTGATCCAGAACGCCTCGTCGTAGATCGCGATGTCCGACACCAGGCGCTCGATCAGCCGGTACCTGGTCATCCGAGGCATCGGCGCCGACAGCAGCAGCGCGAGCGGATGCTCCGCCAGGCGGGCGCGGTCGGTGTCGCTGACCCGCCGGTACACGTGCAGCCCGATCGACGCGATGTTGCGCGACAAGAAGCTGACGACCGTGCGGACCTGCGGCTGGCACCGCCAGATCTCCGCGAACTCCCACGGCGCGCCCGACAGCGGCAACGCCCCGTACACCGTCCCGGCCAGGCCGCCGATGCCGCCGGTCACCTGCAACTGGCCCGAGGAAACGACGAATGCCATCAGCCACCGCCCGCCAGCACCTGGATGAACTCCACCCGGGCGCGCTCGACGACGACCTCGCCGTCGATGGCCTGCGGATCGCGGCCCGCCTCCAGCAACTCGACGTCCCGCAGCACCAGGAGCGGACCGCGCTTGGCCCACAACACGGCACGGAACGCCTTGTCCGCCAGGTTGACCACGACGCGCTTACGGAGGGCCGTGCGGCGCCACCAGAACATGCGACCCCCTCAGACGATCATCATTGCGGTGTCGTCGTCCTCGTAGACCGACCGGCGCTTGGGCGGCCGGGCGACGACCTCCGCCATGGCCGTGGCCAGCGCGGACACGCCGTCGATCTTGTCGCCGGACGCCGCCTTGTCGGGCTTCACGTTCCCGGCCGGGTCCATCGCCACAGCCAGGTTGTCCACACACCAGCGCACCACCGGATGCCCGCCGTGCCGAAGCGCCGGCCGCTCCGGCGTGCCCTGCAGCACCAGCCGCTGGATCTCCTTCATGACCGGCGACATGGTGGCGAAGCCCTGACGCACCTTCACCATGGGCGCCTTCTCCGCCATCAGCGTGTTCGTCATTTGGGAGGCGTTCCACGGGTCGAAGCCGATCGACTTCACCGTGAACGCATCCCGGTCGCGGCCGATCTGGGCAATGATCCAGTCGTAGTCCGCCACGTTGCCCGGCGTCGCCACCAGCCAGCCCTCGCGCACCCACACGCTCGCAGCCCCGGCCGTCCGCAAATCGAGATTCTCGATGTTCGCCTCGGGCGTCCAGAACCGCCACAGCGCGTCCAGCGTGCCCGTCTCGTCGTCGGGGAACAGCCAGCACAGTGCACACAGGTCGGACGTCGACGCCAGGTCCAGGCCGCCCCAGCACTCCCGGCCCGCGAGCGACAACTCGTCCACCATGCCCGCGTTCGCGTCCCACGCGTCCATCCGCAGGTACTTCGTCTCCTGCTTCGTCCGCCGACCCAGGTGCAGCCGCAG
>NZ_JBSFEO010000136.1:0-3742 GCF_053594475.1 Embleya sp. NPDC001921 | reverse complement strand
GCGTATGTGGCGATCGATCCGACGCAGCCGGTCGAGCGGATCGGCTATGTGCTCGACGACGCGGCGCCGGTGTTGGTGATCACGGACGGCGCGAATGCCTCGCGGGTGCCGTCCTCGTGGTCCCGGGCCGGGGGTGCGGTGTTGGTTCTCGACGAGCCTGCGGTGGTCGCGGTGCTGGAGGGTCTGCCGTCGTCGCCGGTCGGTGACGTCGATCGTTTGTTGCCGTTGTCGGGTTCGCATCCGGCTTATGTGGTTTATACGTCGGGTTCGACGGGTCGGCCGAAGGGTGTGGTGGTTTCGCAGGCGGGGTTTGCGAACACTGTGGCGGCGGGGTGTGCGCGGTTTGTGGCCGGGGCGGGTTCGCGGGTGGCGCAGTTCGCGTCGGTGGGGTTCGACAACTTCTGTCTGGAGTGGTCGGTGGCCTTGTCGTCGGGTGCGGCGCTGGTGGTGGTGCCCGAGGAGCGTCGGCTCGGTGCGGAGTTGGCCGGGTTCTTCGCCGACGAGGCGATCACCCACGCGACCCTGCCGCCCGCCGTGTTGGCCGGACTGCCTGTCGAGGCGATGCGGTCGGATGTGGTCCTGGAAGTGGGCGGCGAGGCGTGCCCGCCGGATCTGGTGGCTCGTTGGGCGTCCGGTCGGGTCATGTTCAACACGTACGGGCCGACCGAGACGACGGTGGACGCCACGGTGTGGCGTTGTCGGCCCGGGGTGGGCGAGGTCCCGATCGGGCGGCCGATCGCGAATGCTCGGGCGTATGTGTTGGATGATCGTCTCGCACTCGTGCCGCCGGGGGTGACCGGTGAGTTGTATGTGGCGGGTGCGGGTCTGGCTCGGGGTTATCTCGGTCGGGCGGCGTTGACCGGTGAGCGTTTCGTGGCGTCGCCGTTCGGCTCGGGCGAGCGGATGTACCGGACCGGTGACCGGGCGCGGTGGACGGCGGCCGGTGAGTTGGTCTTCGCCGGTCGGGCCGACGATCAGGTGAAGATTCGGGGGTTCCGGATCGAGCCCGGCGAGATCGAGGCGGCATTGGCCGCACACCCCCGGATCGCGCGGGTTGCCGTGGTCGTGCGCGACGACACCGTCCCGGGTGTTTCACGGGACCGGCGCCTGGTGGCCTACGTCGTGCCGCGCGAGGGTGAGCCCACCGAGGAACTGCCCGAGACGTTGACGAGGTTCGCAGCCGGTCGGTTGCCGGAGTACATGGTTCCGTCGGCAATCGTCGTGCTGGACGCCATCCCGCTGACCGCGAACGGGAAGCTCGACCGCAAGGCGCTGCCCGCCCCCGAATACCCGACCGGGACGAACGGTCGTGGCCCGTCCTCGCTGCGTGAGGAGGTGCTGTGCGCCGCGTTCGCCGAGGTGCTGGGTCTGCCGTCGGTCGGCGTGGACGACAACTTCTTCGCGCTCGGCGGACATTCGCTGCTGGCGGTGACGTTGGTCGAGCGGTTGCGGGCGCGTGGGGTGTCGGTATCGGTGCGGGCCCTGTTCGCAACGCCGACGGTGGCCGGGTTGGCCGCGTCGGTCGGCGCGGAACCGGTGTCGGTTCCGGCGAACCGGATCCCGGCGGACGCGTCGACGCTGACGCCGGACATGTTGCCGCTGGTGGATCTGTCCGAGGCCGAGGTCGCGCGCGTCGTCGCGTCGATCGACGGCGGGGCCGCCAACATCGCCGACGTCTACCCGCTCGCGCCGCTCCAGCAGGGCATCCTCTTCCACCACCTGATGGCGGGTGACGAAGAGCGCGACGTGTACATATCCCCGTTCGTGCTGGAGTTCGACACGCGGGAGCGCCTCGACGCTTTCCTGCGGGCCCTCCAACAGGTGATCGACCGGCACGACATCTACCGCACGGCGATCCTGTGGGACGGCGTCCCGGACCCGCTTCAGGTGGTGCAGCGGCACGCTGCGCTTCCGGTGCGCGAGATCGCGCCCGCCGAGGACGGCGACGACGCCGTCGCGCGGCTCCTGGCCGCCGGTGGGCTGACCATGGACATCGGTCGCGCACCGCTGATCGACGCACACGTCACGCCCGCGCCCGAAGCCGGCCGCTGGTACGGCATGTTGCGCGTGCACCACATCGTTCAGGACCACACCGGCATGGAGGTGCTGCTTCAGGAGGTGCGCGCCTTCCTCGCCGGTCGCGGTGACGACCTCGCGCCGGCACTGCCGTTCCGGGACTTCGTGGTGCAGGCGCGGGAGAGTCTGCGGCACGGTGGTCACGAGGAGTTCTTCGCGGAGTTGCTGGGTGATGTCACCGAGACCACGGCGCCGTTCGGGTTGTTGGACGTGCGTGGCGACGGCAGCGGTGTGCGGCGGGCCGAGTTGCCGGTGGCGGCCGACGTGGGTGTGCGGATTCGGGAGGTGGCGCGAGACCTCGGGGTCACGCCCGCGACGCTCCTGCATGTGGCCTGGGCACGCGTGTTGTCCGTGCTCTCCGGGCGGGACGATGTCGTGTTCGGGACGGTGTTGTTCGGGCGGATGAACGCGGGTGCCGGCGCCGACCGGGCGTCGGGTCTGTTCATGAACACGCTGCCGGTGCGGGTACGTACCGACCGGGTGGGCGCGTCGGCGGCCGTCGGCGCGATGCGGGACCAGCTCGCCGCGCTGATGGAGCACGAACACGCCCCGCTGGTGGTCGCCCAGCAGGCGAGCGGGCTCAGCGGAGACATGCCGCTGTTCACCGCCTTCTTCAACTACCGCTACGGCGGCGACCAAGGCGACCGGAGCCCCACCACCGACCGGGGCGGGCAAGACCCGCAGGGGGTCGGCTCGGGCGACGACGGTCCTGCGGGAATCCGTACGGTGTTCGCGTTGGAGCTGACGAACTTCCCGCTCGCGGTCTCGGTCGACGACCTCGGCACGGACGGCTTCGCGCTGACCGTGGATGCCGCGACTCCCGGTGACCCGCGGGTGGTCACGCGGTTGCTGCACACGACGGTCGAGAACCTCCTCGGCGCCCTCGCGAACGATGCCGACCGCGATGGACCGGACGTCCCGCTGAGCTCCGTCGCGGTGCTGGACGACGCCGAGCGGACCCGCCTGCTGGTGGAGTGGAACGACACGGCGGTGGACCTGCCGAACGATGTGGTGCCGGCGTTGTTCGCGGCGCGGGTGGCGGAGTCGCCGGACGCGGTGGCGGTGGTGTGCGATGGGGTCGAGACCTCGTACGCCGCGTTGGACGCGCGTGCGGGCGGCCTGGCGTGGTTGTTGCGCCGGTACGGGGTCGGTGCCGGCTCGGTGGTGGGTCTGTGTCTGCCGCGTGGTCTCGATGCCGTGGTGGCGATCCTGGCCGCGTGGCGGGTCGGCGCCGCGTATCTGCCGATCGACCCGGAGTACCCGTCGGATCGCATCGCGTTCATGCTCGCGGACAGTCGGGCAAGCACCCTGATCAGCACCACCGCACTGCTCGAAGAACGCCTTGCCGCGCTGCCCGACGACCTTCCCGCGCATCGACTGTCCACGATCGCGGTCGACACGCTCGGTTCGCCTGCCGAGGATGCGGCCATCGAGCCGTGGGCCTCGGTGCTGCCCGCGGAGTTGGCGTATGTGATCTATACGTCGGGTTCGACGGGTCGGCCGAAGGGTGTGGCGGTCACGCACGGCGGGCTGGCGAACTATGTGGTGTGGGCGGTGGAGGCGTATGGCGTGGGGGCCTCGGGTGGTGCGCCGTTGCACTCGTCGTTGGCGTTCGATCTGACGGTGACGAGTGTGTTGTTGCCGCTGGTGTCGGGGTCGGCGGTGA
>NZ_JBSFEO010000135.1:0-3921 GCF_053594475.1 Embleya sp. NPDC001921 | reverse complement strand
GCACGCGCCGTTGGCCGTGGCGCAGCAGGCGAGTGGGATCACCGGCGACGCACCGCTGTTCACCGCCTTCTTCAACTACCGCTACAGCGGCGAGCCGGAGACCGGGCATGAGGCCGACTCGCGGCCGGCCCCGGGCACGCCCGGCGGTCGCACCGACGACGACACCATGGGCGTTCGTACGGTCTTCATGGAGGACCTGACCAACTTCCCCCTGGTGGTGTCCGTGGACGATCTCGGCGCGGAGGGCTTCGGGTTGACCGTGGACGCGGCGGCGCCGGTCGATCCGCATGTGGTCACGCGGATGTTGCACACCACGATCGAGAACTTCCTCGCCGTCCTGGCCGACGCCACCGCGGGTACGGTCGGCGCGGCCGGCATGGGCCTTGCGAACACGGCCGCCGGCGACGTCCCGCTGGGCAGCGTGGACGTACTGGACGACGCCGAGCGGTCCCGGCTGCTGCTGGACTGGAACGACACCGCGCTGGACGTGCCCACGGCCACGGTCCCGGAGCTGTTCGCGGCGCAGGTGGCCCGGGCACCGCACGCGGTGGCGGTGGCCGGTGACGGGTTCGAGCTGAGCTACGCGGAGCTGCACGACCGGGCCGATCGCCTGGCGCGGTACCTGGCCGGGTCGGGGGTCGGCCCGGAGTCGGTGGTCGCCGTGCTGCTGGAGCGCGGCGTCGAACTGGTGGTGGCGCTGCTCGCGGTCTGGAAGGCCGGCGCGGCCTACCTGCCGATCGACCCCAAGCAGCCGACCGACCGGATCATGTTCATGCTCACCGACAGCCGGGCGATGGCGCTGGTGGGCACGGAGGAGCTCCTGGAGGACCTGCCGCTCGGACACATCCTGACGATCGCGCTGGACGACGACCGGGTGCGGGGCGCTCTCGCGGTGCCGGCGACCGGACCAGCGACGCTCGCCGCGGCCCGGCCCGAGGGCCTCGCCTACGTGATCTACACCTCGGGGTCGACGGGCACGCCCAAGGCCGTTCTGGTGTCGCACGCCGGCGCGGTGAACCTGGTCGCGGCGCGCGGACTGGACCTGGACGCGAACAGCCGGGTACTCCAGTTCGCCTCGGTGGGCTTCGACGCCGCCACCTGGGAACTGCTGATGGCGCTGTGCTCGGGAGCACGTCTCGTGGTGGCGCCGGCGGACGAACTCCTGCCCGGAGCGGGCCTGATCGACCTCGTCGATCGGCACCGGGTGACCCACCTGCTGCTGCCGCCCACCGTGCTGGGCCTCCTTGACCCCGACGATCTTCCGTCGGTCTCCACGCTCCTGTCCGGCGGCGAGGCGCTGGACGCCGAACTGGTGGCCGGATGGGCACCGGGTCGGCGATTGATCAACGCGTACGGGCCGACGGAGATGTCGGTGGTGGCGACCATGTCCGAGCCGCTGCGGCCGGGCGACGAACCGGTGATCGGCGCGCCGATCGTCAACACCCGCGCCTATGTGCTCGACGAGTACCTCAACCCGGTGCCGCCGGGAGTGGTCGGCGAGTTGTACGTGGCCGGCGCCGGCGTCGCGCGGGGCTACCTGGGCCGTCCCGGGCTCACCGGTCTGCGCTTCGTTCCGGACCGGTTCGCCGCCGACGGGTCGCGGATGTACCGGACCGGGGACCGGGTCGGGTGGACCGACGACGGGCGGTTGCGGTTCGCCGGACGGGCCGACGACCAGATCAAGATCCGCGGCTTCCGGATCGAACCGGGGGAGATCGAGGCGCTGTTGGTCACCCATCCGCGGGTGGCCCGGGCCGCGGTGATCGCCCGCGAGGACGTGCCGGGCGACAAGCGGCTCGTCGCCTACGTCGTGGCCGCCTCCGCGACCGGCGAGGCCGGCACGCTCGATGGTGAACTCCCGGAGCTGTTGCGCCGGTTCGCGGCCGAGAAGATGCCGGAATACATGGTGCCCGCCGCCGTGGTCGCGCTGTCCGTGCTGCCGATGACCCCCAACGGGAAGCTGGACCGCAAGACCCTGCCCGCGCCGGAGTACGCCGGAGCCGGCGACGCGGGCCGGGCCGCGACCGATGCCCGGGAGGAGATCCTGTGCGGCGTGTTCGCCCAGGTCCTGGGTCTGGAGACGGTCGGCGTCGACGACGACTTCTTCGACCTCGGCGGGCACTCGCTGCTGGCTACCCGGTTGGTGTCCAGGGTGCGTGCGGTGCTGGGCGCGGAGATCGCGATCCGGGAGCTGTTCGAGGCGCCCACCGCGGCCACGCTCGCGGCGCGGATCGCCGAACTGGGGACGGGCGCGGTACGCCCGGCGCTGACCGCGCGCAAGCGGCCCGAGCCGCTGCCGCTGTCGTTCGCCCAGCGGCGCCTGTGGTTCATCGAACAGTTGGAGGGGCCGAACCCGACGTACAACATCCCGGTGGTGGTCGGCCTGTCGGGCGACCTGGACGAAGAAGCGCTGGCGGGCGCGCTGCGGGACGTGATCGCACGGCACGAGGTGCTGCGTACCGTGTTCCCGGTCGCGGACGGCGAGCCGTACCAGCACATCCTCGACCCGGCCGGGTTCGAGTGGGAGCTGCACGTGCGCCGGGTAGCAACCGACGAACTGGCCCCGGCGGTCGGTCGGGCGAGCGAGTACGCGTTCGACCTCTCCACCGAGATACCGATCCGAGCCTGGCTGTTCCGCTCCGACGAGGAGTGTGTCCTGGTCGCGGTGGTGCATCACATCGCGGGCGACGGATGGTCCTGGGAGCCGCTGGGCCGGGACATCGCCCAGGCGTACACGGCCCGCCGCGCGGGCGAGGAGCCCGAGTGGGAGCCGTTGCCGGTGCAGTACGCCGACTACGCGTTGTGGCAGCGCGAGTTGCTGGGCGGCGAGGGCGACCCGAACAGTGTGTTGTCGGCCCAGGTCGCCTACTGGCGCGAGACCCTGGCCGGAGTCCCCGAGGAACTCCCGTTGCCGGTCGACCACTCGCGTCCGGCGGTGGCCACCCACGTCGGACACAGCGTGCCGTTGGAGATCCCGGCCGAGACGCACACTCAAGTGGTCGAACTGGCGCGGGCCGAGGGCGTGACCGTGTTCATGGTTCTCCAAGCCGCGCTGGCGGTGCTGCTGTCGAAGCTGGGCGCCGGTTCCGACATTCCGATCGGCGCGGCCGTCGCCGGGCGCACGGACGAGGCGCTGGACGACTCCGTCGGGTGTTTCGTGAACAGTCTGGTGATGCGCACCGACCTCTCCGGCGACCCCACATTCCGCGAACTGCTGGGCCGGGTCCGCGACGCGGGACTCGGCGCGTTCGGCAACCAGGACGTGCCGTTCGAGCGATTGGTGGAGGAGCTCGCGCCCGCCCGTTCGCTCGCCCGGCACCCGCTCTTCCAGGTCATGCTCACGGTGCAGAACAACGCGCGAGCCGCGCTGGACCTGCCCGGCGTACGCACCGACGCGCCGACCACGGACGCCGCCTCGGATCTGCCCTCGGTGGCCAAGTTCGACCTGGACGTCACCGTCGCCGAGGCGTTCGACCGGCACGGCCGGCGCGCCGGCCTGCTGGGTTGGGTGACCGGCACCGCGGACCTGTTCGAGGCGGACACCGTGCGATCGATCACCGAACGATGGGTCCGGGCCCTGGCCGAACTGACCGCCGACCCGAGCACCCGCGTGGGCGCGCTCGATGTGCTGGACGCGGACGAGCGTGCGCGTGTGCTGGTGGAGTGGAACGACACGTCTGCCGAGGTGGGTGGGGTGTCGGTGGTGGGGTTGTTGGGGCGGTGGGTGGAGTGGTCGCCGGATGCGGTGGCGTTGGTGTGTGGTGGGGAGGAGGTGTCGTTCGGGGAGTTGGATGTGCGGTCGGGTCGGTTGGCGTCCTATTTGGCCGGTTTGGGGGTGGGTCGGGAGTCTGTTGTCGCGGTGGTGTTGGAGCGTGGTGTGGATCTGGTCGTGGCGTTGTTGGCGGTGTTGAGGGTGGGTGC
>NZ_JBSFEO010000134.1:0-3980 GCF_053594475.1 Embleya sp. NPDC001921 | reverse complement strand
ACCGCGACAGCGTCCGGAACCAACCCCGCACGCTCCTCCAACAAATCCGCCACCGTCGACTCCGGCACCGGATGCGAGGTCGCGTTCCACTCGTCCACGATCCGCGTGTGCTCGGCGGGCGACAGCAGTTCGTACGCGCCCACGCGGCGGTTCGGATCGTCGGTGATCCCGACGAGCAGCCGCAGCAGCCGCTCCGCGAAGTCTTCGACGGTGGTGTGGTCGAAGAGGTCCGCCGCGTACTCGATGCCCAGTTCGACCGCGCCCTCCGGCACCGCGGCCAGATCGGTCTCGCGGAAGACGAAGTCGAGGTCGAACTTGGCGGTGGGCGGGGTGAATCGTTCGCCGACCGGTGCGATGTCGCCGAAGCGGACCTCGCCCACGCCCTGGTTCTGGTAGCCGACCATCACCTGGAACAGCGGGTTGCGGCCGAGCGACCGCGCCGGGTTGAGTTCCTCCACCAGGCGCTCGAACGGCAGGTCCTGGTGCGCGAACGCGTCCAGGTCGGTGTCTCG
Source organism: Embleya sp. NPDC001921 (assembly GCF_053594475.1). Lineage (NCBI taxonomy): Bacteria > Bacillati > Actinomycetota > Actinomycetes > Kitasatosporales > Streptomycetaceae > Embleya > Embleya sp. NPDC001921. The sequence continues at coordinate 3,468 of NZ_JBSFEO010000134.1, read as the reverse complement.
CACCCGGGCCAGCAGGTCGGCGAAGGTCGGGTTGCCGGTCACGTCCGCACGGATGACCACGGTGTTGACGAAGAAGCCGATCAGGTCGCCGAGTGCCTCGTCGTCGCGCCCCGCCACCGGACTGCCCAGGGGAATGTCGGTGCCCGCGCCGAGGCGGTGCAGCAGCGTCGCCACCGCCGCCTGGTAGAACATGAACGCGCTGGCATGCGCGGCCGAGGCCACGGCACGCACGCGCTCGGCGAGTTCGGCGGGGATCAGGCGTTCGACCGTGCCGCCCCGGTAGCCGGCCACCGTGGGGCGCGGCCGGTCGGCGGGGATCTCCAGTTGCTGGGGCAGCGCGGCCAGAGCGGTTCGCCAGTAGGCGAGTTGGTGAGCGTAGCGGCCGGTGGGATCGGCCGGATCGCCGAGCAGGTCGCGCTGCCACAACGTGTAGTCGGCGTATTGCAGCGGCAGCGGCTCCCAGGCGGGTGCGTGCCCCGCCGAGCGTGCGGTGTAGGCCGCGGCGAGGTCCTGTGCGAACGGCCGGATCGACCACTCGTCGATCGCGATGTGGTGGAACACCGCGAGGAACACGTGCTCGTCCGGGCCCACCCGGAAGACCGTGGTCCGCAGCGGAAGTTCGCCGGCCAGGTCGAAGGGGCGGCGGGTGGCCTCGGCGACCAGCGCGGCCAGCGCGGGCTCGGTGTCGATGGCGCCGAGGGTGTCGGTGTCGACGAACTCGACGACGGCGTGCGCGTCCTCCGGGGCCAGGATGTGTTGGAACACCTCGGCGGCGCCGCTTCCTTCGGGCTCCTGTGCCGCGACACACAGCGTACGCAAGGTCTCGTGACGGTTCGTCACGTCCTGTACGGCGGCGCGCAGCGCCGCCCGGTCCAGCGTCCCGCGCAGTCGGACCGCGATCGGTTCGTGGTAGGCGGCGCTCGCCGTCTCGAACTGGCCCAGCAGCCACAGTCGCCGCTGGGCGAACGACAGCGGCACCCGGTCTGGGCGCTCCTGCCGCGTGACGGCGGGCCGCAACGCCTGGGCGCCCGCCTGGTCCGCCCCGGCGCGTTCCGCGAGCAGCGCGGCCAGTGCGGCGGTGGTCGGGGCGGTGAACACGTCCCGGATGGCGATCTCGACGCCGAGCGCGCCCCGGGCCTTCGCGGCCAATCGAGCGGCGAGCAGGGAGTGGCCGCCGAGGTCGAAGAAGTTGTCCTCGGCGCCGATGTCGGCGACTCCGAGCACCTCGGCGAACAGCGCGCACAGGGCGAGTTCGGCGGCACCGGCCGGTGCCCGCGTGGGCGCGCGACCGACGCCTGCGTCGGGGGCGGGCAGCGCGCGACGGTCGAGTTTGCCGTTGACGGTGAGCGGGAGTCGATCGAGCGGGACGAATCCGGCGGGCACCATGTACTCGGGCAGCCGCTCGCGCAGGAACGCGCGCAGCCGGGGTACCAGGGTGCCCGCCTCGCGGGCGGCGGCGGGGTGGTTGGCGTAGCCGGGCAGGTCGGCACGGCCCGAACCCGTCGGTACGTAGGTGCCCAGTACGGCGTTCGCGGCCCGCTCGCCGGCCACGAACACCGCGTCGAAGGCGCCGGATCCGGCGCTCGACCAGGTCGCGGCCACGGCGTAGCCGAGGTCCGCGCCCAGCGCGTACAGCGTCTCGGGCTCGACCGCCGCGTCGTCGGCCTGCTCGGCCGCGGTGCGCGCGTCGCGCGCTTCGGTGCTCGTGCCGCCGTTGGCCAGCACGCGCTCCGCGGCGATTTCGCCCGCGAGTCGGGCGTTGGGTACGGCTCGCACGCGCAGCGCGTCGGGCCGATCCGCGGTCAGCCGGCGGGCGACCGCGTCGGTTCCCCCGGCGGCGTTCCACGGCAGGCTCGGTATGTCGGCGAGGGTCGTGGCCGGGTCGCCGCCGGCTCGGCGCAGTACCGCGTCGTAGCGGTGGCGGGACAGCTCGTTGTGCAGGTGTCCGCGTTTGATCCGCAGGTCGACGCCCGCCAGGTCGGGCAGCAGATCGGTCAGGGCGGCGAAGTAGTCCGGGTCGACCAGGAGTTCCTTCTCCAGCAGCACAGCGCGCTCGATCGCGGCGCGCACGCTCGCGTCGTCGGTGTCCGGTGTCGCCTGGCCGAGTCGGATCGCGCTGTGGAAGGTGCGGGCGAGCCGCAGGTTGCGCACGTCGCCGACGAAGACCGCTCCGCCGGGCCGGAGCAGGTCGAGTGCGCGGCGCAGCACGTCGGTGAGGTAGTCCAGGCTCGGGAAGTACTGGGCGACCGAGTTGATCACCACGGTGTCGAAGAATGCCGCGGGCAGGTCGCCGAGTTCGTGCGCCGGGGCGGTGCGCAGCTCGACCTTCGCGGCGAGTTCGGGGTCTCGGGCCAGGTCGGCGCGCAGCTTCTCGATGACCGGTGCGGCGAAGTCGGTGGCCCAGTAGCTCTCGCTCGCGGGTGCCAGTGCGCCCAGCAGCAGGCCGGTGCCGACGCCGATCTCCAGGATCCGTGACGGGCGCAGTTCGGTGATGCGCCGGATGGTCTCGGCACGCCATTCGCGCATGTGCGCGAGCGGGATCGGCGCGCCGTCGTAGCTGCTGTCCCAGCCGGCGAAGTCCTCGGTGAACACCGCCGTGTCGATGGCGGTGTACTCGTCGGCGTAGATCTGCCGCCATTCCGCGATGTGTTCGTCATGGGCGTGCGCGTCGACGGGTCCGGCCGTTTCGGGGACGACGTAGGCGGTGAGCTGTACCCCGCCGTCCGGGCCGGTGGTGGGCACGATCGCGCTGCGGGCCACCTGCGGATGGGTATCCAACACGCTTTGGATCTCGGCGGGTTCGATGCGGTGGCCGCGGATCTTGATCTGGTCGTCGGTGCGGCCGAGGTAGTCGATGATGCCGTCCGGGCGCCGCCGCGCGAGGTCGCCGGTGCGGTAGAGCCGGCTGCCGGGCGGCCCGTACGGATTCGCCACGAACCGCGCGGCCGTCTGTCCGGCGGCGTTGAGGTAGCCGCGGGCGAGGCCGATGCCGGTGACGTACAACTCGCCGGGCACGCCCACCGGTACCGGTTGGAGGTTGGCGTCGAGGATGTGGGTGGCGGTGTTGAGGATCGGTCGCCCGATCGCGGGCGTGGCGCTGTCCTCGGTGCCGGCGCCGAGCGTGTTGATCGTGTACTCGGTCGGCCCGTACAGGTTGTAGCCCAGCACACCCTCGGTGTCGCGCAGTGCCGCCCACACTCCGTCGGACACGGCTTCGCCGCCGAGCAGGACGAGCGCGGGCCGGTGCCGCCCGGTCGTGGCGTCCGACTCCAGGAGCCCTTCCTCCAGGAGGTGTTGGGCGTAGGTGGGGGTGACGTTGACGACGTCGATCCGGTGCCGGTCCACGTACCGCGTCAGGGCGTGCGCGTCACGACGCAACTCCTCGTCGCACACATGCACTTCGTGACCCTCGACCAGCCACAGGAGTTCCTCCCACGACATGTCGAACGCGAACGACACCGTGTGCGC
>NZ_JBSFEO010000133.1:0-4091 GCF_053594475.1 Embleya sp. NPDC001921 | reverse complement strand
GTCCCTGCGCTTCGCTCCGGGCCACGAAGCCCAACTTCTGCGGCTCCGCCGCTCTCCGCGCTTCGCGCGTCGATCACTGGGGTGGGGCTGGGGCGGGGGCGCTGACGCGCCGGGGGCGGGCGTCGGGTGGAGGCTGGGGGCGCGGGTGGTGTGGGCATGGTCGGGGTTGGGGCGGAAGTCGTGGAGGTGGTTGGTGTGGGTGATCTGACGGGCAAGGTGGCGATTGTCACCGGGGCGGCGCGGGGGCAGGGGGAGGCCGAGGCGCGGCTGTTGGCCGGGCGTGGGGCGAAGGTGGTGCTGACCGACCTGCTGGAGGACGAGGGGGCCGCGGTCGCCGCCGGGATCGGGGACGCCGCGCGGTTCGTGCGGCACGACGTGTCGGACGCGGGGGACTGGGCGGCGGTCGTCGAGGTCGCCGTGCGCGAGTTCGGCGGGGTGCACGTCCTGGTCAACAACGCGGGCATCATGTGGACCAAGCCGATCCTGGAGGAGACGCCCGAAGGGCTGGACCGCATCCTCAAGGTCAACCTGTTCGGGACGTTCCACGGCATCCAGGCGGTGGCTCCGTCGATGCGCGCGAACGGCGGCGGCTCGATCGTGAACATCTCCTCGCTCGCCGGGCTCCAGGGCATCCCGGGGCACGCGGCCTACGGGTCCTCCAAGTGGGCGATCCGCGGGCTGACCAAGACCGCCGCGCTGGAGTTGGGCGAGTACGGGATCCGGGTCAACTCGGTGCATCCGGGCGCGGTGGACACCCCGATGGTCGGCAACCGCTTCACCCGCGGCGCGGGCAACTTCCCCACCGTGCCGCTGCGTCGGGTCGGCGAGCCGGAGGACATCGGCGCGTTGGTGGTGTTCCTCGCGTCGGACGAGTCCTCGTGGATCACCGGAACCGAGTTCGTCATCGACGGGGGCTCGACGGCGGGCATCGTGCCCCCGGTCCGGGGGTAGCGGCCGCACCGCGCGGCGACCGATCGGCAACCGTTCGTTTGTTGTTCGATTTGCTTAGTTGTACTATGCAAATTGCGAGCCGAGCAGTCGGCAGGCACAGATCGAAGGAACGCATCATGGCTGAACTCCAGGGCCCCAACCTGACCGACAAGGTCGTCATCGTCACCGGCGGCGCCCGCGGCCTGGGTGCCGCCGCGGCCGAGCAGATCGTCGCCGGCGGCGGGCGGGTGGTCATCTCCGACCTGCTGGACGAGGGCGCCGACACCGCCGCCGCGATGGGTGCGAACGCGCGCTTCCACTCGCACGACGTGACCAGCGAAGAGCAGTGGAAGACCGTCGTGGACTTCACGATCGCCGAGTTCGGCCGGGTCGACGGGCTGGTCAACAACGCCGGCGTGGCCACCGGCGCGATGTTCGACACCGAGACGCTCGAACACTTCGAGTTCGTGATCAAGGTCAACCTGACCGGCGTCTGGCTGGGCATGCAGGCGGTCATCCCGCACCTCAAGGCGGGCGGTGGCGGCTCGATCGTCAACATCTCCTCCGCGGCCGGCCTGATGGGCCTGGCGATGACCGGCTCCTACGGCGCGTCCAAGTGGGCCGTGCGCGGCATGAGCAAGGTCGCCGCGGTCGAGCTGGGCGGATCCGGGATCCGGGTCAACTCGGTGCATCCCGGCATGGTCTACACGCCGATGACCTCGTCCGTGGGCATTCGGCAGGGCGAGGGCAACTATCCGAACACCCCGATGGGCCGGGTCGGGGAGCCGAGCGAGATCGGCTCCGCGGTTGCCTTCCTGCTCTCCGACGCCGCCTCCTACGTGACCGGCGCGGAGCTGGCCGTGGACGGCGGCTGGACCACCGGGCCGACGGTCAAGTACGTCATGGGCGGCTGACCGGGATGCGGGTCGTCGGGTCGAAGCGTTCACACCGATCGAGGAAAGGTGACCAACCATGGCGGATCTGACCGGCAAGGTCGCGATAATCACCGGCGCCGCCCGCGGCCAGGGCGCGGCCGAGGCCCGGCTGTTCGTCGCGAGCGGCGCCCGGGTCGTGCTCACCGACCTGTTGGCGGAGGAGGGCGCGAAGCTCGCCGCGGAGCTGGGCGAGGCCGCGCGCTTCGTCCGGCACGACGTGTCGGATCCGGCGGACTGGGCCGAGGTGGTCGCCGTCGCCGTCGCCGAGTTCGGCGGCCCGGACATCCTGGTCAACAACGCCGCGATCTACTGGACCAGGGGCTTCGCGGACGAGACGCCCGAGCGGGTCGAGCGCATCCTCCAGGTCAACTTCTTCGGCGTGTGGCACGGGATGCAGGCGGTGCTGCCCGCGATGAAGGAGCGCGGCGGCGGCTCGATCGTCAACATCTCCTCGCAGGCCGGCCTGGAGGGCATGCCGGGACACGCGGCCTACGGCGCGACCAAGTGGGCCGTACGCGGCCTATCCAAGACGGTCGCGCTGGAGGTCGGCGAGCACGGGATCCGGGTCAACTCGGTGCACCCGGGCACGATCGACACCCCGATGATCGCCGCGGTCGGCCTGGAGCGGGGGCCGGGCAGATTCCCGTCCGTGCCGCTGCGCCGGATCGCCGCGCCGGAGGAGGTCGCCGAGGTGGTGGCCTTCGTGGCCTCGGACGCGGCGTCCTACCTGACCGGTACCGAGCTGGTCGTCGACGGCGGCGCGATGGCCGGGATGACCCGGCCCGCCGGCAGCTTCTGAGTCCGCGCCGGGACTCGCGGAGGCGCTCCGCGAGTCCCGGGTGCCGCGCGAACGGCGCCGGGGAAAGGCGTTTGGATGCGGCGCGGGGGAGCGTGTAAAGTACTCGTGGTCGAGCGGGTGAGCCCGCCGGCCCAGTTGAATAGCGGGGCTGTAGCTCAGTTGGTAGAGCGCTTGCATGGCATGCAAGAGGTCCGGAGTTCAATTCTCCGTAGCTCCACAGACAAGACCGCCTCCCGGATCCGTCCGGGGGGCGGTCTTTTTCGTGCTCGTGTCCCGGCCGGAGCCGGCGTGCGCCGGATGTGCGATGGGCCGGGAAAGGTGTGAAAGGCGCGTTCCGGGCATTGTCTCCGCGTGACCACGACGACGGAGGTGGGCGTGCGATGACGGAGAGTCGGTTCTGGGAGCGGGCGATGGACCGGGCGGTCGTGCCCGGATACAGCCGGTTCGGGTACCGGGTGCGCCGGCGGGCCGGGTTTCCCGCCGACCCCGAGCCGGCCGCGCTCAAGGGGCGGACCGTGGTGGTGACCGGGGCGTCGTCGGGCATCGGCGAGGCGGCCGTGACCGGCCTGGCCCGGCTCGGCGCGACCGTGGTCCTGGTGGGCCGGGACGAGGCGCGCGCCGAGGCGGCCCGCCGGCGGGTGGTGGAGCTGGTGCCGGGCGCCGAGGTGACCGTGCGGCGCTGCGACGTGGGCAGCCTGCCGGACGTGGCCCGGTTCGCGAAGGGCCTGCGCACCGAGCACGGCCCGCTGCACGCCCTGGTGCACAACGCCGGCACGATGCCCGGGGAGCGCACCGAGACCGCCGAGGGGCACGAGTCGTCGCTGGCCGTGCACGTGCTCGGACCGCATCTGCTCAGCCGACTCGTGGCCGCCGACCCCGCGTCCTGCGCCCGGGTGGTGTGGATGAGTTCGGGCGGGATGTACAGCCAGCGGCTGCCGGTGGACGACATCGAGTACCAGCGCGGTCCGTACAAGGCGGCCGTCGCGTACGCGCGGACCAAGCGCATGCAGGTGGTGCTGGCCGAGTTGTGGGCCGAGCACCTGGGCACCGGCGGCCCGGTCGTGCACGCCACCCACCCCGGCTGGGTGGACACCCCGGGCCTGCGCACCTCGATGCCGAACTTCCGCCGGCTCACCGCGCCGCTGCTGCGCACTCCGGCGCAGGGCGCGGACACCGCCGTCTGGCTGTGCGCGGCCCACGAACCGGGCCTCAGTACCGGCCTGTTCTGGCAGGACCGGGCCCCGCGACCGACCCACTACCGCGCGGCCACCCGGGAGAGCCGGCCGGACCGCGCCTGGTTCTGGCGACGCTGCCAGGAACTGACCCACCCGTGGGCGGGGGAGTGCGGCGGTCGCGCGGACTGATCCCGAGGCGACCCGGGTGCGGGACCCGGTGCGGCCTTGCGCCGTCCGCGTTTTCGGACCCGG
>NZ_JBSFEO010000132.1:0-4229 GCF_053594475.1 Embleya sp. NPDC001921 | reverse complement strand
GCCACCAAAGCCGCCATCGAAGGCCCCGTCGCCAAACCCGACGCGGCCACCACCGCGGCCTACATCGCCGACCTCGACGCCATCGACCCCGCCATCGTCGACGGCAAGACCGACAAAGCCGTCAGCCGAGGCCGCGACCAATGCGCCTCCGTCAAGGCCACCCCCGACGACAAGGCCAAGCTCGTCGAACTCACCACCAAGCGCTTCACCGGCCCCGCGAACCCCGACGGCTTCGGCCCCACCAAGTCCGAGAAGATCCTCGTCGCAGTCCGCAAGCACATCTGCCCGCAGTACTGACACCCCACAAACCAGAGGCCCCGTTCCCCAGTTCGGGGCCTCTGTCACACCCCGACGCGGGCGGCGTCGGGACGTAGGTGGGGCCGTCGAGCAACGCTCCGGCCCCACCAACAACCCGGCCCACGCCGGACCCAAGCAGGGACGCCGCCGACAGGCGATGGCTATCGCCCGTGCCGGCCGGCACCGGTTCGAATCCGGAACGGCGGCGCTCCCCGACCCGCGGTAGAGCAGCCAGGTCAGCTCGCCGGCGACTATCCAGCCGGAGGACGCGGGTTCGAATCCCGCCCGCGGCACCAACACCAAAACCCCGACACCACACGGTGCCGGGCGTTCACCCATGCCCGGAGGAGGGCCCCGTGGACCACCGATCCCTCGTCCGCATCCGCAGCCTCGTCATCGCCGAACTCCTCGACCCCGACGGCCGGCGCATCGGCTACTGCAAGACCGAGAACCTGGTCACCCAGGTCGGAGACCAGTACTACATGGAGCGCGCCGCCGGAATCGGCAGCCCGCCGGCCCAGGTCACCGGCATGAAGCTCGGCACCGGCTCGACGACCCCGGCCAAGACCGGCGGCGGTGCCGCGCTCGCGACGTACCTGACCGACTCGCACCAGGCCATCGCCGCGACCTACCCCCAGTCGTCCCTCGCCACAGCCTCGCGCCGCATCACCTGGCGCGCCATCTGGGCCGCAGGCAAGGCCACCACCGCCAGCCCCGTCACCGAGGCCGTGCTCGTCAACGAGACCCTGACCGACGCCACTTCGCTGGCCGCCGCCACCATCGCACGCGTCCTCCTCACCGGCATCGGCAGCAAAGGCGCCGGCGACACCCTCACCGTGACCTGGCAGCACGACCTCCTCGGCGCCTGAGTAGGAGGCCACAGTGGCCACCTACCGCCTCTGGCCAGCGACCAACGGCAACCCGACCGACGAGGCCACCAACGCGATCAACCTCGGCACCGAGATCGTCCTCAGCGCCACCGGATGGGCTACCGACCTCCACTTCTGGCGCGCGACATTGTCCGAGGTCGGCCCCGTCACCGGCGCCATCTACGCAGTCGTCTCCGGCAGTCAAGTCCCAGGCACGGCCGTGAGCTTCACGCTGAGTGGAACCGGCTGGCACACGGCCACCCTGGCCGCGCCCGTACAACTCACCGCGGGCGTGCGCTACATCGTCGTCATCCGTCACACCGACCGATATGCGGGCACGGGCGCGTACTTCGCCTCCGGGCCCGGCGCGTCCGGCATCACCAACGGCATCCTGACCGCGCCGTCCGCCGCCGCGGTCTCATCCGCGCCGATCGGCAACGGCCGCTTCACCGAAGCCGGCGCCATCGCCGCCCCGACCGGGACCTTCAACGGCGGCTGCTACTGGTCGGACGTCACCGTGTCCGACGTCAACCCCGGCGGCACCGACTACACCGCCACGCCCGGCGAGTTGCTCGGCCTCACCGACACCGCCGCCCGCGCCCTCGACGCGGCCCGCACATCCACCGACACCATCGGCCTCGTCGACCAGGCCACCACCACCGTCGACACCGCACGCGTGCCCGGCGAGACGCTCGGCCTGACGGACCAGGCGACCGCGACCATCGACCGCGTCACCACCCCGACCGACCCGCTCGGCCTCACCGACATTGCCGCGGCCCAGGTCGACGCGAGCCGCGGACCGGCCGAACTCCTCGGCCTGGCCGACACCGCCACGGCCCTGCTCGACACCGACCGTGCCGCAACCGACACCCTCGGCCTCACCGACAGCGTCACCGCCACCCTCGGCAGAGCCCTGGCGGTCACCGTCCTCGACACCCTCGGCCTCACCGACGACACCACCGAACACCTCGACACCCCGGGCGCCGACCGCGACATCCGCATCGGCCCGCCCCACACGTCCTGGCGCATCGGCCCACCGCACACCTGAGGGGGTCGCCGTGGAGATGTCCGTCCTGTCCACCCAATGGATCAAGTGCGACCTCACCGGCCCCGACACGGCGGCGGCCACCGCCGCCCGGTTCGCCTTCACCAGCGGCGGCAGACCCACCACCGGCGACTGGCACACCGCCGAAATCGTCGACACCACCGCCCGATTCCTCGTCGGACCCGACGGACACGCCCTCACCCTCGGCACCCACAAGCTCTGGGTCGAGATCACAGCAGCCCCCGAGACCATCACCGAGACCACCGGCCTCGTCGTCATCACCTAAGGAGGCCCGCCGTGGCCCGCGTCAACGTACCCGTCACCACCGTCACCCGCGCCGGCGTCGCTACCGCAACCCCCATCCCCGGAGATGCGACCAACGGTCACTCTGTCGTCAACAACGGACGCACCAAGGTCGTCGTCAAGAACACCGGAGCCACAAGCCGCACCGTCAGCTTCGTCATCACCAAGCTGACCGACGGCGAGACGCCGCCGGCGAAGACCTTCACCCTCGCCGCCGGCGCCGAACGCAGCTACGGCCCCTGGCCGACGGACTTCTACAGCAAGGTTCTCCAGATCAACGTCTCCCACGCCGAGGTCACCCTCTTGGCAGAGACGCTCTCCGAGCGCTGACCCCTGGGGGCGAAGTACTTCCCACCCTCACCCCCACCCCGGGGTGCACCCCACCCCCGTCCCTGCGGACGAGCGGACGCCGCACCCGGGCGGCCCACCCGACCCGGCAGGAGGCACAGGCCCATGCCCACCGCGCCACCCACCCGCTGCGGCGAACAGGGCTGCCACGAGATGGCCACCACCCGCGGACGCTGCGCCGACCACCAACGCCCACCCTGGCAACAACGCTCCAAAGCCTGGGGCAAAGGCTCCACCAGCAAATGGCGCACAGCCAGAACACAACAACTCCACCGCGAATGGCTCTGCCGACACTGCGGCACCAAAGCCGTCGAAGTCGACCACATCGTGCCGCTCTCCCGAGGCGGCTCCAAGTGGGACCCCGACAACATGCAAAGCCTGTGCACCACATGCCACGAAGCCAAGACACGAGCAGACAACGCGCAGGCCAGGAAGCTGAAGAAGATCCGAAACGAAGAGATCTGAATCCTCCGGATTTCCTTCCAGGAAGATCTTCCGAGATTTTCTCTCGGAAAATTCTCCGGGAATGGGAGTTCGAATCACGGAGATTTTCGAAAAAGACAGCGGCGCGGTTAACGGAACTTTCGCACGCTCAGCCGGGGGACCCCCCTCGGGCCCCGGGCCCGCCGCGCCTGCCCTCCAGGAGGTGTCCCGTGGCCTCTCCGAAGCCCCAGCCCGCCGGGCTCAAGCTGATCAAGGGGCGTGCGCCCGGCCGTGACTCGGGTGGGCGTGTGGTGGCTCCGCCTCCGGCGTTTCGTCGGCTGCCGCCGGAGGCTCCGGAGTGGTTGCCGGATGAGGCTCGGGCGGAGTGGGACCGGGTGGTGCCGGAGCTGGCGCGGTTGGAGTTGCTGAAGCCCGCGGACCGGGCGGCGCTGGTGGCGTACTGCCTGACGTGGGATCGCCTGGTGCAGGCCCAGCGGGAGATGGCGGAGGACGGGTCGGTGTTGTCGACCAACTCGCAGGGGCGGGTGCGGCATCCGGCGGTCGCGGTGATCGAGGCGGCGTCGAAGGATCTGCGGTCGTGGGCCGGGGAGTTCGGGTTGACGCCTTCGGCCGAGGCGCGGTTGTCGAAGGGGCCGGACGATGGCGACGAAGACAGCAACCCGTTCGCCTGACCTGAAGCGCCTGAAGATCTCACCCGAGGTCGCCTGGTATCTGGAGGAGCGGGGCATCCCGCTCCCGGACTGCCCGCCCGCGGTGCAGACTCCGTCGCCCGGCGAGGCGCCGGGGGCGGTGTTCGACCCGGATCGGGTCGACAAGGTGCTGAAGGCCTTCGGGCTGCTGCGGCACACGCAGGGTCAGTGGGCGGGGCAGCCGCTCAAGCCGGATCCGTGGCAGGTGGCGTACATCCTGGCGCCGGTGTTCGG
>NZ_JBSFEO010000131.1:0-4240 GCF_053594475.1 Embleya sp. NPDC001921 | reverse complement strand
CGCCCGGGAGGCCCGCCTGCTGGCGCTGGCGCCCCCGCCGCCGCGGCCCGCGATCACCACCGACACGACGACCGGGGAGACGACCCGATGACGACCACGCATCTGCCTGCCGTGTACCGGCGGGCGATCCAGATCATCCGCATCAACGGCTGGCACCAGGGCGGGTTCGTGGACGTCAGCGCCCCTTACCCGTTCGTCGACTGCCCGGTGTGCGCGGCCGGCGCCATTCGCCTAGCCGTGACGGGGCACCCGATCCAGTCGCAGGGATCGGCGGTACTGGAGGACGCCGAGCAGTTCCTCGCCGATCACCTCGGACCGTCCCCGGCCGGGGCGGTCAGCCTGATCGCGACGTGGAACGACGACCCGGCGCGCACGGTTGACGAGGTCCTCGCCGCCCTGGAGTCGGCTGCTGTCGCGGCCGAGTCGGGCGGTGCCGCATGAAAGAGCCCCGATGCGCGCTGTGCGGGAAGGGCGTCTTCTCCGGCGCGATCTTGACCACGGTGGTCGACACGGCCGGCGCCCGCTCTCTGGCCTGCCGGGCATGGTGTGGCCCGACGCCCGCGCCGGTGATGTCCGTGGAGCGCCTGGAGCAGGTCCGCCGCGCGGCGTCCACCGACCTGGAGCGAGAGCTGCTGGCGGAGATCGACCTCGCGTTCCGCCTGGTCCGGCGCGCGGAGATGGACAAGTACGAGGCTGCTGGCCGCACGCCGGACTGGGTGCGGGAGACCACGCAGGTTCTGATCGAGCTGCGTGGTGGCCGGGTCCTGTCCGCCTCGGGCCAGGACTGGCAGGAGTGGTGGGCCAACGGCACGGTCGACACCGCGTTCGAGACGGAGATCGACGAGCCCTGCCACCTGACCTCCGGCGCCCCGTCCGGAATGTTCGACCTGAGCGGCGTGTACGCCGACCGGGACGGCTGCCGGTGGGCCCACCAGGGCGATTGGCAGTACGACGAGCCGCTGCTGTGGCGGGTCAACGAGCACGGTGAAGCGGTCGGCGAGGAGCCGGAGTTCCTGGGGGACGTCCTCTCGGAGCACGGCCCGCTGACTCGGCTGCCGCAGGACCCGCCCGTCGCCGAGGCCCCCGCGTGACCGCCTCGACTGCTGCCGCTGCCCTGCCCCCCAGGGCGGCGGCGGCCCCCGCGGCCTCGTGCGGCGACACCGGCGCGTACCTCGCCGACCCGGCCCTGGACTGCCCGGCATGCCCCGGGCCCCGCTACCCCGACGAGGGAGACGACGAGTGAGTACCTCGACCGACATGGTCACCCCGACCGGGCGCCTGCTTCTGCCGCCGTGGGCCGACCGAGACGTCTGGCTCGCCGCCCGGCGCGAGGGCGTCGGATCGTCCGATGTCCCCGGAATCCTCGGGGTCTCCGACTTCACCACACCGCTGCACGTCTACCACGACAAGGTTGGCGAGGTCGCCGACAACGCCGGCGACGCCGCCATGTGGGGCCTGCTCCTCGAGCAGACGATCGCGCAGGAGTGGGCACGGCGTTGCCGGTCCGTCGTCGAGCCCATCGGCATCGTCGCGCACGAGGGCCACCCCCACCACCGGGCCACCCTGGACCGTCGCATCACCGAGTGCCCGCTGCCGGAGACGCGTTGGCAGGTGTGCGCGCTGGAGATCAAGTGCCGCTCGGCGTTCAAGTCCGCGCGGTGGCACGACGGTCCGCCGGACGACGTCCTCGCCCAGGTCCTGTGGCAGATGCACGTCACCGGCTACGACCACATGCACTACGCGGTCCTGGTCGGCGGCAACGACTACCGGCAGGGCGTGATCCGCTCCGCCGACCACCGGCAGGTGACCGCCGACATCGTGACCGCGGTCGACCGGTTCTGGACGGAGCACGTGCTGGCCCGGGTGGCGCCCGCGCACTCGGGCGACCCGGAGCGCACCGTCGACCTGTACCGCCGGCTGCACCCGGACCGCGCAGGGGTGGTCGACCTCGATCGCGACCCGGACGCGCTCGGCGCGCTGCACGACTACGAGACCGCGCGGCTGGAGGAGAAGGCCGCCGGCAAGCGCAAGGCGGCCGCGCAGGCCGAGCTGCTGCGACTCCTGGGCCCGCACCGCACCGCCGCGCTCGGCGGCGAGCGGGCGTGGTCGATGGAGCCGACCAAGCGCGCGAACGCCGACCTCGCCCGCCTCGCCGAGGAGTGGCCCGACGCCTACACGGCGTGCGTCACCGACAAGCCCGGCGAGCGCATCGACATCGACAAGGCGTACCGCCTCAAGCCCACAAAGGAGGCGTGACCGTGGGTCTCGCCGAGAACGCCGCCGCCCTCGCGGGCCGCGCACCGGACACCGTCGCCACCGACGTCGAGCCGGAACACACCTACGAAGAGCCCGACTTGGGCGACCTGTCCGTGGATCCCGAGAAGCTGTCCGCCGTCCTCGCCTGGTCGCGCGTCATGGGCGACATCAGGTCGATCGGCAAGAGCGACGACTTCGACGGCAAGGGCGCTGGCAAGTTCAAGTTCCGGGGCATCGAGACGGCCCTGAACGCGTTCGGCCCGGTGTGCCGCAAGCACGGTGTTCTGGTCATTCAGCACCGCGTGGAGGCCACCTACAGGGACTTCAAGAGTTCGGGCAACACGAGCATGCGCGAGTGCACCGTGCTGGTGACCTTCCGTATCTACGGCCCGGACGGAAGCTTCCTCGAGTCGCAGGCCGCTGGTGAGGCGTCGGACGCGGGTGGGCGGTCGACGCCGAAGGCACAGTCAATTGCGCTCCGCACGCTGCTCATCAACAACGGGCTCGTCCCCACGCGAGATCGCGACGCGGACGCCGAGCACTTCGAACGGGGCGAGGCGCCTGCCCGCTCGGCCGAGTCCTACCGCGACGAGCAGCTCAACCCGAAGACCACGCCCGCGCGGCTGGACCAGATCCGCATGGAGTTGCGCAGCCTCAACATGCTGCACGCCCGGGTGATGAACGAGACCGGCGAGCAGGAGTCGCTGGACTCGATCGGCGGCCGGATGTACATGGACCGCACTGGTGGTGTCCAGTGACCGGGCCGGAGCACTACCACCGGGCCGAGGCGTTCCTGATGTGCGCGCGCGGCGTGGTCGAGGACCACCCGGACCGGGACCGACTCGTCGCCGAACTCACCGCCAGGGCACACGCGCACGCCACGATGGCGCTCGCCGCGGCCACCGCAGCCCTGATCACCACGGACCACGTGGACGAGGCCGCCCACGCCGAATGGCACGCAATGGGCGACCGGGAGCGCGTCAACCGCGAGAGGGCCGCCGCGCGCCGGGCGGAACTCGCCACCGAGGTCCCGTTCTGATGGCCGCCTCCCCGCGCACCCTGCCTGGCCGGGTCATCCCGGCCGGGCGGGGCCCCCGCACCCCGGCCCGCGTCCACCACGGCACCCACGTCATCACCACCGCCCGGCCGCCGCACCCGCGCGTGCTGGCCGAGCTGGACTACGTCGCCGACGACGCCAACTGGGGCCCCGACGACGAGCTGTACGCCGACCGCGGCTCCTGGGCCGCACGCCTGATCGGAGACGCGTCGTGACCACCCTGATCGTCCTGGCCGCCATCGCGGCCGGCGCCGTCACCATCTCCACCGTGTCGCTGCTGCTGTTCCTGCGCGACCACCGCCGCCGGCCCAAAGCCGACCAGAACGTGCCGGACCCGGCTTGGCTGGCCGCCTACCTGCGTTCGAACCCCGCGTTCGTCCAGGCCGTCAACCGCGAGGTCGACATGGCCGAGCACCGGGCGGCGATCGAGTCCTGGCGGTGGGACCGGTGATCACCGCCCTGTGGTTCCCGGCCGTCGTCGCCGCGGTCGCCGGCGTCCTGGTGATCCTCGGGATCTCCCTCGCCGGCGCCGGGATCGAGATCACCCGCTCACTCCGCCACCCCCACGGACAGCACCGGAGGACCCGATGATCCCTCCCGGCCTGCGACCGCAGACCCGACCCGAACCCGAACCCAGCCTCGAAAAGCGCACCGAGGACGCCGGCCAGGCGTACTACGAAGCGCTCCTCGGAGGCGAGTCCACCCCGCGCGTCGCCTGGCTGTACGGCGAGTGGCAGGCCCTGGTCGAGCGCCGCATCGCCCGCGCCGACAAAGCCGGAGGTGCCTCGTGAAGGCCACGACCACCGACCTGCGGTCCCTGACCCAGATCCGTTGGGAGACCCGCCTGGCCGCCGCCGGACTGCACGCCGTCTCCGCCGCCCAACGCGCGGTGGACGCGGCTCGGGTCGCCGAGATCCTGCACGCCGG
>NZ_JBSFEO010000130.1:0-4388 GCF_053594475.1 Embleya sp. NPDC001921 | reverse complement strand
CATGTGGTCGGGGTGTTGTCGTTGGAGGATGCGTGTCGTCTGGTGGTGGCGCGTGGCCGGTTGATGCAGGCGTTGCCGGTGGGTGGTGCGATGGCCGCGATCGGTGCGGCGGAGGCGGATGTTCTGCCGTTGATCGAGGGTCGGGGTGACCTCGTCGGGATCGCCGCGGTCAACGGCCCCGATTCGGTGGTGGTTTCGGGTGCCGAGGGTGTGGTTTCCGAGGTCGTGGCGCATTTCGAGGGGTTGGGGCGTCGGGTGCGGCGGCTGCGGGTCAGTCACGCGTTCCACTCGCCGCTGATGGATCCGATGCTCGACGAGTTCCGCCGAGTTGTGCGGGAACTGAGTTTCGAGGAACCGCAGTTGGCCGTCGTCTCGACCGTTTCCACCGATGGTGACTGGACGGACCCGGAGTACTGGGTGCGCCATGTCCGACAGCCGGTGCGTTTCCACGACGCGATTCGTACCCTGGCGGCCGAGGGGGTCGGCGGGTTCGTCGAGCTCGGGCCCGACGCGTCGCTGAGCGCGCTGATCCGGGGCGCACTGGAGGCGGGCGATCAGCCGGCCGTGGCGTTGTTGCGGCGGGACCGGGCCGAGCCGGACAGTGCGCTGTCCGCCCTGGCGACGCTGCATGTCAACGGTGCGGTGGCCGGAGTCGACTGGACCTCGTTCGTCCCGGGCGCACGGCGGGTGGACCTGCCGACGTACGCCTTCCAGCGCCGCCGGTACTGGCTCGACGCCGAGCCGGCCCCCGCGCGGAACGCCCGGGACGAGCGGTTCTGGGCGGCGGTCGGCGCGGGTGACCGGGAGGCGCTGGCGCGCGAACTCGCGGTCGAGGACGATGCGGCGCGGAGTTCGCTCGACGCCCTGCTGCCCGCGTTGTCCGCGTGGTCGCGGCGGGCCGAGGAGCAGTCCCGGACGGACGCGTGGCGGTATCGGATCGGCTGGCAGCCGATCACGTCGACCGCGCCGCCGGTGCTGACCGGCACCTGGCTGGTCGTGGTACCAAGCGGTGGGCACGAACTCCACACCGACCTCGGCGCGTACGGCACGATCCGCACGCTGGCACTGGACACCGCCGATCGGGACCGGGAGCGCGTTGCCGTGCGGCTGCGCGAGGCGACGGACGGGGTGGACGATCTCGGCGGCGTGATCTCCCTGCTCGGGCTGTCGGGGGCGGACGAGGACCTCTTCGACACGCTCCTCCTGCTGCACGCGCTGGGCGATGCCGACGTCACCGCACCACTGTGGTGCCTGACCCGGGGTGCGGTTTCGGCGGTCGACGGAGACCGCACGACCGGCGTCGCGGGTGCCGCGATCTGGGGCCTCGGTCGCGTCGCGGCCCTCGAACACCCCACCACCTGGGGCGGTTTGATCGACCTGCCCGAGGTCGTGGACAGCGGCGTGCTGCGCCGTGTGGTCGGCGTCTTGGCGGCCGGCGACTCGATCGAGGACCAGGTCGCGGTGCGGGCGGCGGGAGTGCTCGCGCGGCGGCTGGTCCGGGCACCGGATACGGGCGGTATCGCCGACGAGGCCGACGCGGGCGCGCCGTGGGCGAGTTGCGGGACGGTGCTGATCACCGGCGGCACCGGGGCGCTGGGCGCGCGGGTGGCGCGGTGGCTGGCGGACAACGGCGCGCGGCACCTGCTCCTGGTGGGTCGGCGTGGCGCCGCCGCACCCGGAGCCGACGAACTCGTGGCCGAACTGAGCGGGCGGGCCGACGGGATCACGGTCACCGTCGCGGCCTGCGACACCGCCGACCGGGACGCGCTGGCCGCGCTGCTCGACACGATCCCCGCCGACCGGCCGCTGACCGCTGTCGTACACACGGCGGGCGTCCTGGACGACGGTGTCCTGGCCGAGCTGACCGAGAAGCGCCTGCACGACGTGCTCCGGCCCAAGCTCACCGCCGCGCGCAACCTGCACGAGCTCACCGTCGGCCGCGAGTTGTCCGCCTTCGTGCTCTTCTCGTCCATGGCCGGCACCGTCGGTTCGCCCGGACAGGCCGGGTACGCGGCGGCCAACGCCGCACTGGACGCGCTCGCTCGACAGCGCGGCGAACTCGGCCTGCCGGCCCACTCGATCGCGTGGGGCCCGTGGGCCGGCTCCGGGATGGCCACGGACGAGGCGGTCGACGCGCGGATCCGGCGCGGCGGCGCACTGCCGATGAACCCGGACCTGGCGATCGAGGTGCTCGGCGACACGGTGCGCTCGGGCGAGCCGTTCGTGGCGGTCGCCGACCTGGACTGGACACGCTTTCTTCCGGCGGTCACCGCCACCCGGCGCAGCCCGCTGTTCGACGGCGTCCCGGAGGCGCGGGAACTCGCGGCCCGGGACTCCTCGGCCGCCGGTCCGGGCACCGACGCGCCCGCGCTCCGGGAGAGCCTGGCCGACCTGCCCGAACCGGAGCAGGACCACGCCGTGCTGGAGTTGATCCGGGCGCACGCCGCGGCCGTGCTCGGGCACGGCTCCGGCGCCGCGATCAAGGACACGAAGGCGTTCCGGGAACTGGGCTTCGACTCGCTGATGGCGGTCGAACTGCGCAACCGGATGATCCGCGCGACGGGCCTGCGCAGGCTGCCCACGACGCTGGTCTTCGACTACCCGACGCCCGCGACCATGGCCCGCTACCTGCGGGCCGAGCTCCTCGGCCGGACCGCCGGCAGCACCCCGGCGAACATCGCGCGGCCGGCCGGCGAGCCGGCCGAGCCGATCGCCATCGTCGGGATGAGCTGCCGATTCCCGGGCGGGGTGGCCTCGCCGGACGACCTGTGGCGGCTGGTCGAGGGCGGTGTGGACGCGGTCGGCGGCTTCCCGGAGAACCGGGGCTGGGACCTGGACACCCTGTTCGACCCGAATCCGGAGCAGTCCGGGAAGACCTACGTCGACCGCGGCGGCTTCCTGTACGAGGCGGGCGAGTTCGACGCGGCGTTCTTCGGTGTCTCGCCGCGTGAGGCGCTCGCGATGGACCCGCAGCAGCGGTTGCTCCTGGAGGCCTCGTGGGAGGCGTTCGAGCACGCCGGGATCGACCCGAGCACGCTGCACGGCAGTGACACGGGCGTCTTCGCGGGCTCCAACGGCCAGGACTACGGGCCGCGGGTCGACGAGATCCCGGAGGGTCTGGAGGGCTACTTCCTGACCGGCAACGCGGCCGCGGTGATCTCCGGGCGAGTCGCCTACGCACTGGGCCTGGAGGGTCCCGCCGTCACGGTGGACACCGCGTGCTCGTCGTCGCTGGTCGCCATGCACTGGGCGGCCCGGGCACTGCGCCAGGGCGAGTGCTCGCTGGCCCTGGCGGGCGGCGTGACGGTGATGGCGACGCCCGCGACCTTCATCGAGTTCAGCCGGCAGCGCGGCCTCGCGGTGAACGGCCGCGCCAAGGCGTTCTCGTCGGACGCGGACGGCACCAGTTGGGGCGAGGGCGTCGGGATGGTGCTCCTGGAGCGACTGTCCGACGCACGACGCAACGGCCACGAGGTGCTTGCCGTGCTGCGCGGATCGGCGATCAACCAGGACGGCGCCAGCAACGGCCTGACCGCGCCGAACGGCCCTTCGCAGCAGCGGGTGATCCGGGCGGCGCTGGCCGACGCGGGCCTGTCCGCCGCCGACGTGGACGCGGTGGAGGCGCACGGTACCGGGACCACGCTCGGCGACCCGATCGAGGCGCAGGCCCTGCTGGCCACGTACGGACAGGAGCACGACGCCGAACGGCCGCTGTGGCTCGGCTCGTTGAAGTCCAACATCGGCCACACCCAGGCCGCCGCCGGTGTCGCGAGCGTGATCAAGATGGTCGGCGCGATGCGCCACGGCGTGCTGCCGCGATCGCTGCACATCGTCGAACCGTCGCCGCACGTGGATTGGGCGTCCGGCGCGGTGTCGTTGCTGACCGAGCCGATGGCGTGGCCGCAGACCGGTGCGCCGCGCCGGGTCGGCATCTCCGCGTTCGGGGTCAGCGGCACCAACGCGCACGTGATCCTGGAGCGCTCGGAGCCGACCGCGGACCCGGTCGCGGCGGAACGTCCGGCGACGAGCGGCCCGTTGCCGCTGCTGCTGTCCGCGCGCGACGAGGAATCGCTGCGGGCACAGGCCGAGCGACTGCGAACGCACCTGGCCGAGACGCCCGAGCTCGCGCTCGTCGACGTGGCGTACTCGCTGGCCCACGGCCGTACGACGTTCGAGCACCGCGCGGTGGTGCTGGGCGAGGACCACGAGAGCATCCGGACCGGGTTGCACGCGCTGGCGGCCGGCGCGGAGTCGCCCGCCCTGGTGCGAGGGATCGCGGGCGCCGAGCCGGGCCGGTTGGTGTTCGTGTTCGCGGGTCAGGGTGGTCAGCGGGTGGGGATGGGTCGTGGGTTGTGCGCGGTGTTTCCGGTGTTCGCGGCGGCGTTCGA
>NZ_JBSFEO010000129.1:0-4462 GCF_053594475.1 Embleya sp. NPDC001921 | reverse complement strand
GGGTATTTGCGTGGTGCTGGCATAGCTTGTGGTGCTCCTTTACGCCGGGCACCATAACCCGGCTTCAAGGACTCCACCAAACTCAGAGCAGCTCAAAGACCATCCGCGAAAATATCCCCACTGCGGCCGCGACGAACCACGCCCGCCTGGCCCGCCAAGCCCCACACACTTCGCAGGCATCCGCTCTGCCGAACAACCCCGGCAGGAGCGGTCAGGCCGCGAAGCCGACCCCAGTGGCGTATTCGTAGCCGCCCCAGTCGGAACGGGTCTGTAAATCGAACGGTGTAACGGGCTTGGTGTAGCGGTCAGTTGCGTACGGCCGACAAGCGTCCGTCGAAGGCGATGTCGAAGGCGTTCAGGGCTGCTTTCCAGCGCATGGTCCAGCGCTTGCGGCCCTTGCCGGTGGGGTCGAGGGACATGATCGCCATGTAGACGCACTTGAGTGCGGCTTGCTCGCTGGGGAAGTGTCCGCGGGCCTTGACCGCCCGCCGGATCCGCGCATTGACCGACTCGATCGCGTTCGTCGAGCAGATCACCGTGCGGATCTCGGTGTCGAAGTTCAGAAACGGCACGAACTCCGACCAGGCGTTCTCCCACAACCTGACGATCGCCGGATACTTCTTCCCCCAGACGTCGCCGAACTCGACAAACCGCTCCAGCGCGGCCTCCTCGGTCGGCGCCTGGTAGACAGGTTTGAGAGCCTTGGCGATCTTGTCCCAGTCCTGGCGGCCGGCATAGCGGAAACTGTTCCGCAGCAGATGAAGCCGTCAAGAAACAACATGGCGGATATCGACGCCGACCGAGGTGAGTAGGGCGGCTGCTGTGGGGTGTCGGCGGTCGGCGGGGGTGATGTCGATGCGGCGGGCGTCAAGGATCGGCAAGACGTCGTTGATCGCGTTCCAAAGTGTGCTGCGGCAGACGCCGAACAGCTCGGCGAGGGCGTTGAGGCCGCAGACGCGGCGGCGGTAGAGGATCGTGGCGAGGATCCGGTCGCCGTCGGTGATCTTCTGTCGGAAGACGCCGCCGCGAGTGCCTGGGCGTCGGTTGCCGCCGCGCTGGCGGTGGCGACGTTCTTCGATCACGGCCGCGTAGGGCACGATCAGCTCTTCGAGCAGCGTATGCAGCGCCTCGTGGCTCATGCCCGTCAAGGCCGGGTCCATCAGCGCCTTGCGGGTCGGGGTCGCGGACGTCTGCCCGGTCCGGGCTCCGCCGGTGATCCAGGCGCGTAGGTCGTCGGCGCGGGTGAAGTACCGCACGACGGTGGGCGTGATGGTGATCTTGTGTTCGTCCAAGAGCTTGCGGGTGGCTTTGATCGCTTGTCCGATGGTGACCGGGTTGATTCCGAGCAGGTCGCAGAGCACCTTCTGCGGGCAGACGTGCCGCAAGTAGACGACGGTGACCAGGACTTCGTCCGGCCCGGAGAGCAGGGATCGGCTGCGGCCGGTCGTGGCGACGCGGCGTCCCTTGCGGAGCACATAGCGGTGCTGTTCGGCCGCCGCTTCCTGGGCCGAGGCCAACCTGGCCCGCAGTGCGTCCAGTTCGCTGCTGTTCATTCCCGTCAGGCGGGGGTGGGCGAGCATCTGCAGGGCCTGGATGCGGGCTTTCGTGCGTTCGTCAGCGCGCGGTGCGGGGGCGGTGCCGCCGATCGACGCGATGCTGTAGTTCCACTGGCCGTGATCGTTGTGGGCGGTGATCGGCAGGGCCTGCAACTGTTCTCGGCTGACCTGGATACCGGTCGGGTAGGAGGTGTCGTCGAGCGCCGCCTCGACGCTCAATCCGGTCCGGGTTGTGGTCGCGGCGATCGTCTTGAGAACGACCTCGTGACTGGTCAGAGGGCGTGAACGCCAGTTCATGGTGATGTGGGAGAACAGCCGGTGCTCGATTTTGTTCCATTTCGAGGTGCCGGGCGGGAAGTGGCAGACCGTAACCGTCAGGCCGGCGTCGGCGGCGAACGCGGCCAGCTCGGCCTTCCACAACCGGTAGCGGTAGCTGTTGGAGCCGCCGGCGTCCGCGGTGATCAGCAGCCGGGACGCCGCGGGGTAGTCGTGTCGGCCACGCGCCTGCCACCAGCGGCGGATCGAGGCAGCGGCGAACGCGGCGGTGTTGTGGTCGACGCCGACGTTCACCCAACCGGTATTCGCGGTCATGTCGTAGATTCCGTACGGGATCACCGAGTCCACGTGCGGGCCGGCGAAGAAGCTGTGGTCCTCGACCTCGACGGGCCGCCCGACCGGCCGCCATTCGCGCCCGGGCATCGGCAGCTGCCCCAACTGTTCCTTCTTCTTCGCGTCCACGCTGATCACCGGCTCGCCCGCAGCCTGGTGCTCTTTGACCTGCTCGTTGATATAGCGGAACTGCGCGTCCCGGTCGGGGTGTTGATCGCCTTCCAGGGTCTTGGCGGTGCCCTGCAGGCTGAATCCGTGCTCCTTGAGCAGCCGGCCCACCGTGGGCGCGGTGACCCGATGTCCCTGCCGGGAAAGCTCGGCGGCCAACTGCCGCAGTGACTTCGTCGTCCAGCGCAGGGGCGACATCGGATCACCACGCTCGTCCGGCTCGACCAGCACCATCAGCGCCGGAACCAGCTCAGGGTCGACCGCCTCGGCCCGCATCCGCCCGCCGCCGAGACGCCGGACACATCCTTCGGGCAGCGGATCGACTCCGGTCTCGAGTTCGAACACGCCCTTGCGGACCGTTGTCTCGCTGACCTCGGCTATCCGCGCAACCACACCGACGCCTCCATGCCCGAGCAGCCGGGCCTCGGTCGCCAGCGCCAGACGCCGTTGACGCTCGTTCAGGTGCGGGAGCAGAACGTCGAACCGTCGCGCCAACTGGCTGCGAACCTCGTCGGGTATGCGCATACCACATCAACGAGTTCGTCTCCGCGAAGCAACGCGTTGTTTCTTGACGGCTTCGGTGGATCACACATGTTTGGACCGTTGCCTTGGGCCAGGTCGCGGTGACCGCCTCGGGCAGGCCCTTGAGCCCGTCGCAGGCGACGATGCACACGTCCTCGATCCCGCGATTGCGCGGTTCGGAGAGCACCGCGATCCAGGTCGTGGCGCCCTCGCCCTCCGCACCGATCCACAGGCCCAGCACGTCCTTGCGGCCGTCCATGTCGACCCCGACGGCAACGAACACCGGCCGGTTCACGACCGAGCCGGAGCGGATCCTGATCCACAACGTGTCGATGTAGAGGATCGGCCGGACCGGGTCCAGCGGCCGGTTCTGCCAGGCCACGAGTTCGTCGGCGACGGCATCGGTCACCCGGGAGATCAGGTCCGGGCTCACCTGGACGCCGTAGACGCCGGCAAGGTGGGAACGGATGTCGCGCACGCTCATCCCGCGCGCGTAGAGCGAGAGGATCCGCTCGTTGAACCCCGCCAACCGGCGCGCGTGCCGGGGGACCAAGGCGGGCTCGAAGTCGCCGTTGCGATCGCGCGGGACCGCGACGGTCACCTCGCCCGCCTCGGTGAGCACGGTCTTCGACGAAGTGCCGTTGCGCGAATTCCCCGACCCTCGACCGGCGGGATCGTGCCGTTCGTAGCCGAGATGTTCGGTCATCCCGGCGTCCAGGGCCCGTTCCAGCACGGCCCGGGTGATCTCGGTCAGCAGGCCGCCCTCGCCGAGCAGGGCCGCCCCGGAGGCGTCCGCGCGGTCCATCAACCGCTCGACGACCTCGTCCACCATCGCGTCGGTCTCCGCGGGTGGGTCGGTGGTCCGCGGGTTCTCGATCTCGGTCATGATTCGTCCGTTCCGGAAGGCCGGGATCCGGGAAGGTACCCCGGCCAGCCATTCGCATCACGGACTTACACGAACTTTCAGACACATCCACGAACTGGGCATCCCGGCCGAGTCGTGTGCCGGCGCGGTGGTGCACGACGGCGGCGCAGCACGGGGCGGTCGCGGCGCAGCCGGCGGCGACACGGGTCCTGGTGGCGCGGCGGTGGCGGTCGAGGGGGTCGGTGGAGCGGCCGTGGGTGGTGGTGTGGGTAGCGGCAGCCGATGCGGGTGCGGCGGGCGGCGGTGAGGGCGGGGCGGGCGTGGGCGGGGCGCGGGCACGGCGTGGTCGAGGCGCCTGGGAGACCGCGTTCACCGCGGCCGTGGTCTACCGGGAGCGGGAGGGGTATCCGGACGTGCCTCGTGCGCATGTGGAGACCGTGACGGTGACGGCGAACGACGCCGGCGAAAGGGCGAGTGGGTTCGGCGGCGCGGCGGCGGTGTTGGTGGGCGGTGCGGGGACGGGTCCCGGCCCGGCGGACGGCGGACCCGACGCGGGTATCCGGGCGGACGAGAGGGTCGAGGTGCGGTTGGGCAAGTGGGTCAACAACCAACGCCCCCGCGGGGATCGTTGAGCGAGGAGTGGGTGGGGCTGCTCACCGAACTCGGCATGCGGTGGTGAACCGCGTTGTCGGGTGGGGGTGTTCGCGTTCGGTGGGTGTGAGGTTCGGAGTGGGATCGAGGG
>NZ_JBSFEO010000128.1:0-5021 GCF_053594475.1 Embleya sp. NPDC001921 | reverse complement strand
ACCGCCTCGACCACCTGTACGAGGTCGACTGCCCCTGCCCCGCCCCGGGCGCAGGCGCCGCCGACGACGTCTTCGACGCGTACTGGGAGCGGCACCACCGCGACGACGACGGAGACGTGGCGTGCCTCGACCGGCCCGTCGCCGACATCTGCCCCACCTGCATCGACGAGTCCGGCGACCCCCACCCGTGGCCCTGCGAGACCGGGACCGCGGTCGACGCCCAGCCCGAGCCGGCGGCGGACACCGAGACCACCGCACCCCTCACCGACCACTGGCCCCAGGGGGACCGGGATGCCTGACCCCGTCGCCGAACTCCGCACCGCCGCCGAGGCCCTCACCGCCGACCCGACACCCGCACTCCACCACCACGTCGGCGCCTGGCTGACCAGCGTCGCCGACCGCATGGCCCTCGGCGGCTGGGTCGGGTCAGTCGACCGCAACCGGGCGCTCAAGGTCGCGCGGGCGGTCGACCGGTGCCCCGCTACCTGGCAAGGCCAGCGGTGCACGCTCGACGCCGGCAGCCGCCACCTGGCCCGGTCGAACTACACGATCCACGAGATCCGCGACCCGGCCGTGCCCGGCCTCCGGCACTTCACCGACCCGCCGCAGCCCAGGGTCTCGCCCGACGAGCTGCTCGGCATCGCACCGGATTGGCCGCCGCTCGAACGCCGTTGACGCGCCGAGGGCCCGCTGCTCAACCCAGGGGAGACCAGGGAGCGCGGGCCCGACGCCGGCCCGGGGGGGTGGACCGGACCAGGGACGCTACGCCCGACACCGGACAAACACCACACCTTGATCAATACGAGACCAGAGCGAAACGAGAGCGACATGAGCATCGACCTCATCAACGGCATCGCCACGATGATCCTCGCCGGCCTGGCGATGGCCGCGATCATCCGCCTGCTGTGCCGCGTCGACATCTTGGAACGGCAAGCCACGGAGACCGAGACCCACTTCGCGGCGCTCGTCGAGATCGTCGACGGCCTGCGCGCCGACGTCCGGCAGATCCAGCGTGAACGCGACGGCATCGGCCCCGAGTAGGCGCGAAGAAGGCCCCCGATCCCTCGGGGGCCCACGGTCCTGCGTCGCACCCGGACCGTACCGCCCCGGAGGCCACCGTGCAGCACCTCGACCACACCGACACGACCACCGACACCGAACAGCCCACCTGCCCCAGCCACAAGCGCCGGCCCGGCGAACCGATCTGGTGCGCCGACTGCCGCGACGAACTCGCCACCCTGGTCTGGCGGCTGCCCACCCAGCACGACGCGCTCCTGGCGGCGGCCGACGGACAGGCCACCCGCGGGACCGTCGGCCGCGGCGGAACCCGCGTCGACCCGCCCTCGCCGAGCCCCGAGTTCGACGCCGCCGACGAAATGGACACCGTGCTCGCCGAATGGGCGGCGGCCTGGCTCGACCACCTCGGCAGCACCGAAGTCCGCGGGCGCACCACCGGCTGGGCGGCGCGCGTGCTGGGCGACACCCGCGGCGGGCGCGACGTCTGGGCTTGGTACCAGGCCGAAGACCTCGGGCGGGACGTCCGCGTCCTCGCCGGCGGCGCGCGCCGGCTGCTCGGGGGGACCGGAGACGTCGAGAAGATGCCGCTCCACGCACCCTGCCCCGGATGCGACACCGTCTCGCTCGTCCAAGAAGACGGCGGCGGCAAGATCACCTGCCGGCGATGCCCGCGCGTCGTGCCGATCGAGGAGTACCAGGGACTCGTCGCCCGGCTCCTCGGCGCCGCGGCGTGATCACCGGTGTCCCGGACGAGCCTGCCGCCCATCCGGGACACTGACGCCATGGCCATGCCCACGCTCGACGTCCGCAGCCCCGAGGGCCACTGGACACCCGGTCGCGTCCGCTCGTTCTGGATCGCCGGCGGCGTCCTGCACGCTCTCGTTCTCGTGTCCCGCTGGGATCGGTTCGGTGGAGCCATGCACGGCGTGCAGCAGGTCGCCGTCCCGCACCTCGCCGCCGTCCCGGGACAGGATTACTTGACTGTCCCGGGGGCGCCGGACAACGTTGCCGACCTGCTGGCCGCGGACACCGCCGACCGCGAACTGCAGGCCTAGGTCGGGGTGCTCTCGTCGGGTGGGGCCGCGTTCTTCGCCGGCCAGGACGTTCCCTCGGCGATGCGCTTGGCGCGTGACCGCCCCACACCGAGGAGGTCTCCGATGTCCTGCCAACTCAGGCCCTGCTGGCGAAGCACCAGGACCGCCTGCTGACGCATCTCCCGAACCTTGCTGTGGAAGGACGGGATCTCCAGCAACAGTTCGCCCAACGCTTTGGCGCGTTCGCCAGCGTCCGGAATCTTCTCCAGGTCATCGACGGCTGCGAGCACGCGCCGCACCTCTTTCCTCATCCGGCTCCCTCCATGGGCGGGAGCGTAGGTTTGACGCAACGCGCTGTACCCTAGACAGGGTACAGTTGTGTTCGTCGCCACGGCGATGAAGCACCCCGAACAGCAAGCAGCCCCGACTGGTGCGGCTAACACCAGGCGGGGCCTACCTCAGGAGGAATCATCTCCCTTGGATAAAACGCAGCGTAGCCGCAGCTCAGGACCAACACGGCCCCGGCCCGCCAAGCTCAGCCGCACCCCGCAACCGGTCGTTCTCACCTTCCCTGACGGGTACGAACGGGCCGTAGCGCCCCGCGACCTCTGGCGCTTCTTCAGCAAGGTTCGCCACTCCGACACGGGCTGCTGGGACTGGACGGACTCGCAGGACCGCGATGGGTACGCGGAGTTCTCGATCGGCATGCGAACACTTCGCGCCCACCGCTTTGCCTTCCGCTACTTCGTAGGCCAACTCGTCGACGGCATGGTCATCGACCACCTGTGCCGCAACCGCCAGTGCGTCAACCCACACCACATGGAAGCGGTCACCGTCCGCGAGAACACCCTGCGCGGCGAGGCGGCCCCCGCGCACAACATCGCCAAGAACCACTGCGATGCCGGACACCCCTTCGATCGCATCAACACCTACCTGGACCCCCGCGGTCACCGCGGCTGCCGGGCGTGCCGGGCGGAAGCCGCCGCGCGCTACCAGGCCAAGCGTCGGCAGGCCGCTTCGTGAAGCGCCTCGTCAAAGTCGCCTGGTTCATCGTGCTCGGCATGATGCTCACCGCCGCAGCATGGTCGATCTCGCACCGGCTCATCGCCTGGGGCATGGCGCCCACACTGGCCTACGGCATCAGCCTCATGTTCGACTCCGCCGGACTCATCTGCGCCGAGTACTCCCGCCGCGCCGTCCTGCGCGGCACGCCGGCCGGCCTGCCTCGTCTCAGCATCCTCGCGTTCGTCGCCACGTCCGGCGTCATCACCTACACGCACGGCCACTCCATCGGAGGCATGCCCGCAGGCTTCGCGTTCGCCTCGACCTCAGCCCTGGTCGAGCTGCTCTTCGAACTGCACCGGCGTGACGCCCGGGACGCCGAGCGCGCCGCCCGAGGCCTTGTCCCCGAGATGCTGCCCAGGGTCCCGCTCATCGCGTGGCTCATGTACCCCCGGCGGTCATGGAAGACCTTGCGGGCTGCCGTCGGCGTGCGCCTCGATCACCTCGACCCCATGCGGGCGGACACTCCCGAACCGTTGCCGGACAATCATGTCCGGGCAGTCGGGACAGTGCGTGCGGCTGTCCGCGCAGCAGCGGACACCATGCCCCCCGACGCCACGGCAGAGGACATCGCCGATCAACTGGCCCACGCCGGGATCGACGTATCCGAGGACACGGTCCGCAGCGTCCTGGCGGACAAGGCCGGACAGCAGGACAGCACGTCACAGCCGGTCGTCCACCTCGCCCCGGACACGGAGGACACGATCGCGGACACGGTCCGCCGGCTTGTCCGCCAGGGCGTCCGCGACACGGACAAGGTGCTGTCCGCTGTCCGCGCTCAGCACGGACAGTCGGTCGCACGCTCGACCGTCACCCGCACCCTGCGTCGGGTCGCCTGATGCACCCCGCCGTCATCGGCGTGCTGGCGGCGGCGCTCGCCCTGATCGGCCTCCTGGCCCTCGCGCCGAGCCTGCCACCGCGCACCGTCCGCACCCTCGCACTCGAACTCGCGTGCTTCTGGGCGGCCATCGCAGCCGCCGCCGCGCTCTACACCCACTGAGGACCCGCCATGCACCTGTACGCACTCGCCGGCGAAATGCTCGCCACCCAAGCACCCACCGCCCCCACGACACCCACCGCCGCCGGCGGCGCCATCCTCACCGCCAACGTCGTCGCCGTACTCGCCCTCTCCGCCCTCACCTGGTACAACGCCAACCACAAGAAAGCCAGTTGGGCACACCTCATCGTCGCCATCCTCCTGGGCGTCGCCCTCGGCTCCGGCACCGCCATCGGCGACTCCTGCCGCCAAATCATCAACTCCGGCGTCACCGCCCTCACCGGCGTCGTCGGCTCCGTCTGATGCGACCCGTCGACCGCGCCGCGGCACACGTCCACCGGGCGGTCGACGGCCACCACACCCTCGTCGACCGCATCACCACCTGGGTCGCCGCCGAAGCAGCCGGCGCCACCGAACGGCGCCGGGCCATCACCACCCGCGGCGGCATCCTCCTCGGCGGCGCCTGGGCCGGCTGGCAACTCGGACCCACCGCACTCGCGATCGCCACCCCCGCCTGGCTCGCCGCCGCATGGTGGGCCGGGCCGGCAGCGACCGAAGCGACCGACACACCGAAGGCCGAACCCCTCGACCCCGAGGCCGCCCGACACCGCGACCTCACCGCCATCCGTCGGGCCATCGGCGACCGACGCGGCATCCACCTCGCCGAGATCACCGACCGCGTCCAAGCCGCCGGCATCGACTGGGACACCGCCGACGTCCGCGCCTGGATCACCGGACACGGCGTCCGCGTCCGCGACTCGGTCCGCGTCGGCGGCAAAGCCGGCAAGGTCCGCGCCGGCATCCACATCGACGACTTGGACGCCGCCCTCAACCCCACTCCCCGACCCGACCCCGACCCCTCTCCGGCCGGTGTAGCCGCAGGTCACGAACCGCTACACCCCCCGCAACAC
>NZ_JBSFEO010000127.1:0-5191 GCF_053594475.1 Embleya sp. NPDC001921 | reverse complement strand
ACCCGGTCGGGGACGGCACCGCCCTGCTCGACGTGATCGATCCGGCCGAGCGCACGCGCGCCGAGGCGGAGGCCGCCGAGCGCGGAGGGCGATACACGAACGCGTTCGACCCGACGGCCGACCCGGAGGTGCTCGACGGCCTCTCCCACGATCCGGGCGATCCGCTCCGGGACGGCGTCCAGCGTCTCGTACGCGGGGAACGAGCCGCCCGAGTGGGCGACCAGGACCACGCCGGTGAGATCCCGCGAGGTGATCACCTCCATCAACGCGCGGGTCTGGGCAGCGAGATCGACGCCCGTGACGTCGGCGTGGGCGGCACGGGGGTAACACATCGCGGAGCGGGCGGAGATCCCGAAGACGCGCGCGACGGCCTGCCACCGCCGGAGCACACCACCGACGGACGGCGCGTCCGCGCAACGCAATAGGGAGCGCGTGGCCGAGGGCCGCGCGCGCCTGCGCGAGTTGCCCGTCAACGCCGGAAAGCACACCCACCCGGCGTCCCGCCGAGCCCACCGCCCGCAACCTCGGGGCGGGCACCGGTCTTTCGGCGCGAGGCCCCGGCCCTGCCGCCTGGGTCGCCTCGGGATATCCCCACGGCGCGGACCTCTTCCCGGCGTTGCCGCAGCCGGGAGACGGCCGTTGCCGGGGCGGCGGGGACGCCCGCGCCCAGCAAGGACGGCGTGGTGTAGCCGGCCCCGCCATCGGGATCATGCCCAAGCCGGTCGGTTTGCCCACCGACATCGTTGTCCCGGATGTGTCCGAGTGCGGCCGGATGCCGAACAGGCGGCGTCCGCTCGGCAGCGCGACCATCGCGTGCCCGCCCTCATGCGCGATCGTCACGACGGTGCGCGGCGAGCGCCCGGTCGGCCGGTGCAGCACCACCACGACCGCCACCGTGCCGGTGACCGGCGCGAGCCAAATCGGCGGATCGGGTTCGGTATCCACCATCCGGTCCCACGGTTCCTGCAACGACACCGTCTCGACGCTGCTCACGCCGCCCTCTCGTCCCGCCGGCCTGTGCCCCTGGCCCTCGGCCTCGAACGCTGTCGTCCGGGCGGGGCCGAGCGGCCCGGTGTACGGCAGCCGTGACCGCACTGTCGGCAAGGGCGTACGGGTGGGAGTCGGCGGCGGGTGATCGCGAGTGCGGCCGACAGTCGGGAGTCGGGACGTCGCGAGAGCGCGAGAGCGCGAGAGCGCAAGAGCGCAAGGTCGTACGCACCGGGGTTCGACGGCACCTCGGGCCTGGCCGGCCCAAACGTGACGATCGAAGCGGCGTCGAACCCCTGGCTGTCGATCCCCCCGCCGCGCCGTGGGCGGGGCTGATGGATCAGTAGGTCAAAGCCGGGCTGAACGCACTCTTGCCGACACACCAGATGTCGACGTTGTTGGGATTGTGGTGCAGCTTGACCGACCAGTTCGTGGCGCTGGGCGGACTGGCGGACTGGATCACGGTCATGGCCTGACCGGCGGAGATCGTGCCCGCCGTCTTGTTCAGCGGACCCAGGTTGACCGGACCGAAGGGGCCGGACGTGCCGGCGGTGCCGCTGAAGGTGACCGTGCCGCTCGGACCCCCGAGGTTGGCGGTGATCGTGAGGTCACCGTTGTTGATGGTGATCAGCGGCGCGAGCGCGATGGTGGCCGAGATCTGGTGCGACGCGTTGGTGGTGAACGTCGCGGTCTTGCCGGTGTAGCTGATCCCGATCGAGGTCAGACAGTCGTACTTCGCGGTGGACGGACCGCCGGCCGTGGCCGTGCCGCTGAGTGCGACGGTCGCGGCCATGGCGCCGGCGAAGACGGCGGCGCCGGCCGCGAGGGCTTTGGATCGTGACATGGAAGGTGCCCCTTTCGACAGATACGGCGGAAAGTTCCTGTCGGCGCATTTGGAGTGAATCCGAAGTCTCGGATTTCGTCAAGCAGGATCGGAACGCAATTCTCCGGCAGTGAAATCCACTATGGACAATTCATGATCGCAATTCACGACCAGTCACCTCGGCAAAGAATATTCGGTTTCCCGGGTATTTCTCGATCATGGTGACACGTGTCGCATGAATCGGATCGCGTCTCGCTCTTGACTACGGATGATCCAAATGTGCGAATAGTTCGCTACGCCTCTCGTTTCCGACGGGCTCCGAACAGGCCATCCACACCGGCCGTCCACACCGGCCGTCCACACGAAGGAGTAACGTGTCAAAACGGTTATCCCGAAGACTGACCCGCCATCGCTGGGCCGCCTCGGTGGCGGCGGCCGCGCTGGCCCTCGGCGGCGGTCTGGTCGCCCTCGCGCCGTCGGCGGGCGCGGGCACCGTGACCCCGGTCATGCGGTGTACGACCCCGGTCGGCGCCCCCGAGGGGCAGCAGCAGTTCGAGGTGACCCTGGACCCGACGCACGGTGACGGCGCCACCTCGATGCACGTCGTGGCGGGTGGGAGTCCGGCGACCAGCCCGATCCCGATTCCGCTCGCGACGATCAAGTCCGTCTACACGTTCGCCATGTCCGGCGGCACGACCGGGGATCTCTCGGTGGCGCCACCGTCGTTCGAAACGCCGATCGAGGTGAACACGCCCATCGTGCCGCCCCCGTTCACCGTGCCTACGACGATCGTCGGCGCGGCGGCCGGGTCCACGGTAAACCTCACCCTGAAGTCGATCGTGGTGCAGACCATCGTCGGCGGAAACCTGCTCGCGACGGCGACGTGCGTGCCGGTCTCCGTCAACGGCGTGGTCGCGTCGTACACGGTCGAGCAGGGCAGTCAGGCGCCCACGCTGACCGCGACGCCGAGCACCGTCGACTCGAACTCCCGGGTCACGCTGTCCGGCGCGCACTGGCCGGCCGGTCCGGTGGGGTTGACCATGTGCTTCCCCGAGTTCGGCGGATTCTGCGACAACGGCTACTCGACCATCGCCGCGAGCGACGTCAAGGTCGTCGACGGCGTGCTGTCGGGGTGGGTGCACGTCGCCGGCGCGGTTCCCAGTACGGCGGCGCTCCTGAAGGTCACGTCGGGATCGGTGGCCCTGGAGGCGCCGTTGACCGTCGTGTCCGTACCGGTCGGCGGTCGGGGGCTCGTGCTGAGCCCGAACACCGGTCCGGTCGGCACCCAGGTGACCGTCACCGGTACCGCGTTCTCGCCGAACGCCCGGATCACCGTCCAACCCCAGGACGAGCCCGGGGCGCCGACGGAGGACGCCGTGACCACCACCGCGGACGCGAACGGCTCGTTCACCGCGACGTTCACGGTGACCACCGCGACCACCGCCGCGGTCGCGGCGTACGAGTTCGGCAACCCCGCGATCGGCATGCGGACGCCGTACACGGTGGGCGAGGGCCCGGCTCGGCTGACCCAGTCGGTCAGTGGGCAGATCAAGCCCGGCGGCCTGACGATGTCCCAGGCCGGCGGCCGGATCGACTTCGGCAGCGCGACGATCGACGGCAAACCGCTGCGCCTGAACGCCGCGCTCAACCGGGTCACCGTGGTCGATGCCCGAGGGACCGACCTCGGATGGTCGCTCACCGGCACGATGTCGGAGCTGACGGCCGAGAACGGCACCGACCGGCTCCCGGCCGGGAGCGTGGCCTGGACCCCCGCGTGCGTGGCGGCCGACGGCGCGCCCGGAACGGTCACCCCCGGCACTCCGGGGCCGCTCGGGGCGACCCAGGCCCAGTTGTGCACGCAGACACCGGTCGAGGGTCGAACCACGGGCGGCAGCGTTTCGGCGGACGCCGCCCTGACGTTGACGACCCCGGCGTTCGTACGCCCGGGGACCTACTCGGGGGCGCTCACGCTGAGCCTGAGTTAACCGAGCGCGATTCAACCGAGTTCGAGTCAACCGAGCTCGGGATGGTCGACACCGAGTCGACGCGTCGGGATGTGCGGGTGTCGACGCTTCGAGACGGTGCCGCTTTACTCGCCCGGTGGTGTGGGACGACTCGGCCACTACCGGCCGGCGCCCGCACCACCGGGCATTTTCGTACGCGGCACAGGATCGTGATCGGCCGCCCGAAGCAACGGCATAGGGCCATCGCGCCCTATTCGCGACCGCCCGGCATAGCGAGCGCTCGGGGGATGGCGGGGAATGCGTCGAAGAGCGTCTTGTCCTGTGAATCGTATTCGGTTCCGGCTTCAGGGTTCGCGCCGGTTCGCGGTCTGCTTTGAAAGCCACAACGACGTCGGACGCTTGTCCCGGACGGGCCGGCGACACGGCGCTGTCATTACGGGACACGGGCCGAAAGCGGAACGGCGCGAGGCTGCGCTCGCCCGCCGGATCGGCTGCTCCCTGCCGAAGCTGGAGCGAGGTACGGCCCACCCACCACACGCCACCCCTCCCGAGCCGGAAACAGGCAGGGACCGCGCGCCACCATCCTGCCCCGCTCGCGACCGGGTGCACGCGCCCGACCGGGTGAACCGCGGATCCGGCGCGACGCGACTCGTCCGCGCCGGCGTACCCGTCCCCGCCCGCGCGTGAACGCGGCGGCGTCGGCGACGCGCGCGGACGGTCGACCTCCGCGTTCGGTGGCGTCTGTCCGAGCGGGGCAAGTCCCTCGCCGGGAGCGTCGAAGAATTTGTCATCGGTGTACCTCTCCGGTGCCGACCTCGACGACAACCCCGGTGCGCAGGAGGGCGACCCCGCCATCCGACGACTCCGTCCCCGTACATGACACTACTTGTCAGGTACAGGCTCCAGGATTGTCCTTGTCAGCACGACGATCGAAGGAGCACCACCATGGCGAACATCGTTCTCGTCCCCGGTTACTGGCTCGGCGCGTGGGCGTGGGACGACGTGGCCGGTCCGCTGCGCGCAGCCGGGCACGACGTCACAGCGGTGACGCTGCCGGGTCTGGAGGCGGACCGCGTCGACGTCACGGGCGTCGATCTCGCTGCCCAGACCCGCGCGTTGATGGAGGTGATCACCTCGCGGGATCTCACGGATGTGATCCTGGTCGCCCACTCGGGCGGCTCGTTCCCCGCGTACGAGACGCTGGACGCCGTCCCGGAGCGGATCGCCCGGATCGTCTACGTCGACTCCGGCCCGGTCGGGGACGGCACCGCCCTGCTCGACGTGATCGATCCGGCCGAGCGCACGCGCGCCGAGGCGGAGGCCGCCGAGCACGGAGGGCGATACACGAACGCGTTCGACCCCACGGCCGACCCGGAGGTGCTCGACGGCCTCTCCGACGCCGATCTCGCCACCCTGC
>NZ_JBSFEO010000126.1:2189-5484 GCF_053594475.1 Embleya sp. NPDC001921 | reverse complement strand
CGGGAGAGTCGCCGCTCACTTATTGTGTTCCACCGGATTACCGGTGAACATCAATGGAGAGTTTGATCCTGGCTCAGGACGAACGCTGGCGGCGTGCTTAACACATGCAAGTCGAACGCTGAAGCCCTTCGGGGTGGATGAGTGGCGAACGGGTGAGTAACACGTGGGCAACCTGCCCTGCACTCTGGGATAACTTCGGGAAACCGGAGCTAATACCGGATAACATCCTCCTCCGCATGGTGGGGGGTTGAAAGTTCCGGCGGTGCAGGATGGGCCCGCGGCCTATCAGCTTGTTGGTGGGGTAGTGGCCTACCAAGGCGACGACGGGTAGCCGGCCTGAGAGGGCGACCGGCCACACTGGGACTGAGACACGGCCCAGACTCCTACGGGAGGCAGCAGTGGGGAATATTGCGCAATGGGCGAAAGCCTGACGCAGCGACGCCGCGTGAGGGATGACGGCCTTCGGGTTGTAAACCTCTTTCAGCAGGGAAGAAGCGAAAGTGACGGTACCTGCAGAAGAAGCACCGGCTAACTACGTGCCAGCAGCCGCGGTAATACGTAGGGTGCGAGCGTTGTCCGGAATTATTGGGCGTAAAGAGCTCGTAGGCGGCCTGTCGCGTCGGATGTGAAAACTCGGGGCTTAACCCCGAGCCTGCATTCGATACGGGCAGGCTAGAGTTCGGCAGGGGAGACTGGAATTCCTGGTGTAGCGGTGAAATGCGCAGATATCAGGAGGAACACCGGTGGCGAAGGCGGGTCTCTGGGCCGATACTGACGCTGAGGAGCGAAAGCGTGGGGAGCGAACAGGATTAGATACCCTGGTAGTCCACGCCGTAAACGTTGGGAACTAGGTGTGGGCGACATTCCACGTCGTCCGTGCCGCAGCTAACGCATTAAGTTCCCCGCCTGGGGAGTACGGCCGCAAGGCTAAAACTCAAAGGAATTGACGGGGGCCCGCACAAGAGGCGGAGCATGTGGCTTAATTCGACGCAACGCGAAGAACCTTACCAAGGCTTGACATACACCGGAAACATCTGGAGACAGGTGCCCCTTTTGGTCGGTGTACAGGTGGTGCATGGCTGTCGTCAGCTCGTGTCGTGAGATGTTGGGTTAAGTCCCGCAACGAGCGCAACCCTCGTTCTGTGTTGCCAGCATGCCCTTCGGGGTGATGGGGACTCACAGGAGACTGCCGGGGTCAACTCGGAGGAAGGTGGGGACGACGTCAAGTCATCATGCCCCTTATGTCTTGGGCTGCACACGTGCTACAATGGCCGGTACAATGAGCTGCGATACCGCGAGGTGGAGCGAATCTCAAAAAGCCGGTCTCAGTTCGGATCGGGGTCTGCAACTCGACCCCGTGAAGTCGGAGTCTCTAGTAATCGCAGATCAGCATTGCTGCGGTGAATACGTTCCCGGGCCTTGTACACACCGCCCGTCACGTCACGAAAGTCGGTAACACCCGAAGCCGGTGGCCCAACTCGCAAGAGGGGGAGCCGTCGAAGGTGGGACCAGCGATTGGGACGAAGTCGTAACAAGGTAGCCGTACCGGAAGGTGCGGCTGGATCACCTCCTTTCTAAGGAGCACATAGCCGAATGTGGCCATCTGTGCCACACGGTTGCTCATGGGTGGAACGTTGACTATTCGGTGGGTTCTTCCGAAGACGACCGCAAGTACTGCCCGCGAGGGCGTGGAAAGCGGGGGTCGGGAGGAAGGGTCCGCCGGGCACGTTGTTGGGTCCTGAGGGAATGGGCCCGGCCCCACAGCCTGTCGGCTGTTGGGGCTGGTCTGTTGTCTCGGGAAGGTTCCGATCCTCGGACGATCCA
Source organism: Embleya sp. NPDC001921 (assembly GCF_053594475.1). Lineage (NCBI taxonomy): Bacteria > Bacillati > Actinomycetota > Actinomycetes > Kitasatosporales > Streptomycetaceae > Embleya > Embleya sp. NPDC001921. The sequence goes on along the minus strand of NZ_JBSFEO010000126.1, from coordinate 3,660 downwards.
CGAACCGCCGGTTTCTGCCGGTAGGCGTCGGTCCTGTGTCTGTGGGAATCGGTTGTTGTTTGAGAACTGCACAGTGGACGCGAGCATCTGTGGCCAAGTTGTTAAGGGCGCACGGTGGATGCCTAGGTACCAGGAACCGATGAAGGACGTGGGAGGCCGCGATAGGCCCCGGGGAGCTGTCAACCGAGCTGTGATCCGGGGGTGTCCGAATGGGGAAACCCGGCAGTCGTCATGGGCTGTCACCCGCACCTGAATATATAGGGTGTGTGGAGGGAACGCGGGGAAGTGAAACATCTCAGTACCCGCAGGAAGAGAAAACAACCGTGATTCCGAGAGTAGTGGCGAGCGAAATCGGATGAGGCTAAACCGGTCACGTGTGATACCCGGCAGGGGTTGCGTGATCGGGGTCGTGGGAGTGTGCTTGATCGGTCTGCCGGCCGGTCGGCGAGTCAGAAACCGTACATGTAGTCGAAGGACATGCGAAAGGTCCGGCGTAGAGGGTAAGACCCCCGTAGACGAAACATGTGCGGCTTGCTTGCGCATTTCCCAAGTAGCACGGGGCCCGAGAAATCCCGTGTGAATCCGGCGGGACCACCCGCTAAGCCTAAATATTCCCTGGTGACCGATAGCGGACTAGTACCGTGAGGGAAAGGTGAAAAGTACCCCGGGAGGGGAGTGAAATAGTACCTGAAACCGTGTGCCTACAAGCCGTGGGAGCGTCGTCATCCGCGTTTAGTCGTGGGTGGCCGTGACTGCGTGCCTTTTGAAGAATGAGCCTGCGAGTTTGCGGTGTGTGGCGAGGTTAACCCGTGTGGGGTAGCCGTAGCGAAAGCGAGTCCGAACAGGGCGATTGAGTCGCGCGCCCAAGACCCGAAGCGGAGTGATCTAGCCATGGGCAGGGTGAAGCGCGGGTAAGACCGTGTGGAGGCCCGAACCCACCAGGGTTGAAAACCTGGGGGATGACCTGTGGTTAGGGGTGAAAGGCCAATCAAACTCCGTGATAGCTGGTTCTCCCCGAAATGCATTTAGGTGCAGCGTCGTGTGTTTCTTGCCGGAGGTAGAGCACTGGATTGTTGATGGGCCTCACCAGGTTACTGAGATAAGCCAAACTCCGAATGCCGGTAAGTGAGAGCGCGGCAGTGAGACTGCGGGGGATAAGCTCCGTGGTCGAGAGGGAAACAGCCCAGAGCACCGACTAAGGCCCCCAAGCGTGCGCTAAGTGGGAAAGGATGTGGAGTCGCAGAGACAACCAGGAGGTTGGCTTAGAAGCAGCCACCCTTGAAAGAGTGCGTAATAGCTCACTGGTCAAGTGATTCCGCGCCGATAATGTAGCGGGGCTCAAGCGCACCGCCGAAGTCGTGTCATTCGTACATGCAGCCAAGCCTTCGTGGTTCAGGCGTACGGATGGGTAGGGGAGCGTCGTGCAGCGAGTGAAGTCGCGGTGGAAACCAGCGGTGGACGCTGCACGAGT
>NZ_JBSFEO010000126.1:0-2099 GCF_053594475.1 Embleya sp. NPDC001921 | reverse complement strand
CGTACATGCAGCCAAGCCTTCGTGGTTCAGGCGTACGGATGGGTAGGGGAGCGTCGTGCAGCGAGTGAAGTCGCGGTGGAAACCAGCGGTGGACGCTGCACGAGTGAGAATGCAGGCATGAGTAGCGAATCACACGTGGGAAACGTGTGCGCCGGATGACCAAGGGTTCCTGGGGCAGGCTAATCCGCCCAGGGTAAGTCGGGACCTAAGGCGAGGCCGACAGGCGTAGTCGATGGACAACGGGTTGATATTCCCGTACCCGCTACGACGCGCCAGCGCCGAACCTCGTGATGTTAAGGCCGTGAAGCCGCCGGGATCCTTCGGGTGAACGGTTTTGGTGGAGCCGCCGAACCAATCGGGTAGTAGGTGAGCGATGGGGTGACGCAGGAAGGTAGTCCAGCCCGGGCGGTGGTAGTCCCGGGGTAAGGGTGTAGGGCGAGAGATAGGCAAATCCGTCTCTCACATAGCCTGAGACCTGATGCCGACCCGATTGTGGGGAAGTGGATGATCCTATGCTGCCGAGAAAAGCCTCTAGCGAGTGTCGTGGCGGCCCGTACCCCAAACCGACTCAGGTGGTCAGGTAGAGAATACTAAGGCGTTCGGGTGAACTGTGGTTAAGGAACTCGGCAAAATGCCCCCGTAACTTCGGGAGAAGGGGGGCCATTGTTGGTGAGGAGACTTGCTCTCCGAGCTGGTGGTGGCCGCAGAGACCAGCGAGAAGCGACTGTTTACTAAAAACACAGGTCCGTGCGAAGTCGTAAGACGATGTATACGGACTGACGCCTGCCCGGTGCTGGAACGTTAAGGGGACCGGTTAGCTCTTCGGGGCGAAGCTGAGAACTTAAGCGCCAGTAAACGGCGGTGGTAACTATAACCATCCTAAGGTAGCGAAATTCCTTGTCGGGTAAGTTCCGACCTGCACGAATGGCGTAACGACTTCTCGACTGTCTCAACCACAGGCCCGGTGAAATTGCACTACGAGTAAAGATGCTCGTTTCGCGCAGCAGGACGGAAAGACCCCGGGACCTTTACTATAGTTTGATATTGGTGTTCGGTTCGGCTTGTGTAGGATAGGTGGGAGACTGTGAAGGGGACACGCCAGTGTCCGTGGAGTCGTCGTTGAAATACCACTCTGGTCGTGCTGGATGTCTAACCTGGGTCCGTGATCCGGATCAGGGACAGTGTCTGATGGGTAGTTTAACTGGGGCGGTTGCCTCCTAAAGGGTAACGGAGGCGCCCAAAGGTTCCCTCATCCTGGTTGGCAATCAGGTGTCGAGTGTAAGTGCACAAGGGAGCTTGACTGTGAGACCGACAGGTCGAGCAGGTGCGAAAGCAGGGACTAGTGATCCGGCGGTGGCTTGTGGAAGCGCCGTCGCTCAACGGATAAAAGGTACCCCGGGGATAACAGGCTGATCTTCCCCAAGAGTCCATATCGACGGGATGGTTTGGCACCTCGATGTCGGCTCGTCGCATCCTGGGGCTGGAGTAGGTCCCAAGGGTTGGGCTGTTCGCCCATTAAAGCGGTACGCGAGCTGGGTTTAGAACGTCGTGAGACAGTTCGGTCCCTATCCGCTGTGCGCGTAGGAGTCTTGAGAAGGGCTGTCCCTAGTACGAGAGGACCGGGACGGACGAACCTCTGGTGTGCCAGTTGTTCTGCCAAGGGCATGGCTGGTTGGCTACGTTCGGGAGGGATAACCGCTGAAAGCATCTAAGCGGGAAGCTTGCTTCGAGATGAGGACTCCCACCAACTTCGGTTGGGTAAGGCCCCCGAGAGACGATCGGGTTGATAGGCCGGGTGTGGAAGCCCTGTAAGGGGTGGAGCTGACCGGTACTAATAGGCCGAGGACTTGTCCTCAGTTGCTACGCGTCCACTGTGTGGTTCCCGAACCGCAATCGGTTTCGGGGAACCCGTTTGATAATTGAATCACCGCATGTGATTTCTGGTTCACCGAACGGCCCTTTTGCAGGGTTCGATGGTTTTCCGGTGGTCTTGGCGGAGAGGAAACGCCCGGTCTCATTCCGAACCCGGAAGCTAAGCTCTCCAGCGCCGATGGTACTGCACTCGAAGGGGTGTGGGAGAGTAGGACGCCGCCGGAATC
>NZ_JBSFEO010000125.1:0-5579 GCF_053594475.1 Embleya sp. NPDC001921 | reverse complement strand
GCGCGGCCGGTGCCGCCGGAGATCGCGGCGATGGTCCGCGACAGCAAGGGAATCGAGGCTGCCCTCAAGGCCGAAGCCCGCGACTCGGAGACGCTCTGGCCGGCCGGGAATCTGTCGGCGTCTCAGCTCGACGGCACGGCGTGTGTCCGCTGCGGCGAGCTGCTGCCCGCAGTGTCGGTTCCGGCGGGCCGCGCGACGGGCTTCGGCCAGGTGTTCGCATGCGCCCCGTCGTGCCCGGGTGGTGCGTCGTGACGGCCGCCGACGGCCTCGCGCGGGCGCTGGAAGACGCGCACTTCATGTTCGGGCCGCACGAGACGGCCGATCCGCAGTGGTGGATGGCGCGCCAGGCGTTCCTCTGCGCCGCGACCGGCCGGCCCGCTGAGCCGTGGCCCGGCACGCCCGCCACGCAGCCGGCGGCCACCACCGACACGACGACCGGGGAGACGACCCGATGACGACACCGAGGGAGCGCGAGAGCATTCGCGAGCTGATCGAGTACCAGTGCCAGCGCGAGCGCACCGAACTCGCCGCCATGTACCGGCGGGCCGCCGAGATCATTCGCGTGAACGGCTGGGCCCAGGGATACGAACTGGCCACCGGGGCCAGGGCGACGGACGGCAGCTCGGTCGACGTCGTCGGTGCCCTCCGGGTGGCAATCACGGGTACTACCTGGTCGGACGACGCCCCGTACTCGACGGGTGACGTCCTCGTCGCCGAGCGCCGGCTCGCCGAACTGCTCGGCCTGCTGCGCGACCCGCGCGAGCACCCGACGGACGCGTTGACCGACTGGAACGACGACCTCCTGGACCGCACGGTCGAGCAGGTCCTCGCCGCGCTGGAGTCGGCTGCTGGCGCGGCCGAGTCGGGCGGTCGTCCGTGAAGCCGCTGAAGGACACGCTGCTCCCACGGATGGCCCTCCCCGACGAGACGGGACGCATGCTCTGGCTTGGGCGCGCCAACCGATACGGCTACGGCGAGATCCGCCGAGTGAAGCGCGTCTTCATGGCTCACCGGGTCGCCTACGAACACTTCGTCGGACCGATCCCCGAAGGCCTCCAGTTGGACCACCTCTGCCGGAATCGGCGCTGCGTGAATCCGAACCACCTGGAGGCCGTGACGGGCACCGAAAACACTCGCCGCTCCCCGTTCTCACACAAGCAGGTCTGCATCCGAGGCCACTTGCTCAACGAGCAGACCTTCTACGTGAATCCGGCTGGCAGTCGCGTCTGTCGAGCCTGCGCGGCACATCGCAGGCGCAAGTACGCCGAACAGCGGAGGACCCGATGACTGCCCCCATGTCCGAGGAGCGCCTCGCGGAGATCCGCGCGATGCGGTGGACCGAGACGTCACGCCACTTCGCCCGCGACTTCCGCGACGAGGACGAGAAGTTCCTGTGGGTTCACGGCGCCGCGTACTACAACGCACGCGTCGAGGCGGTCGCCGAGATCGACCGGCTGCGGTCCGAGAACGAGCGGCTGCGGGCTGCGGCGGAGATGCCCGGCTGGGTGCGCGAGACCACGCACGTCGTGGTCGAGCAGCGCGGCGGCCGGGTCATCACCGCCTCCGGCCTGGACCTTCAGGACTGGTGGCGCACCGGCCGTATCGGTGAGGTGTTCGACGACTACGCCGCCGAGCCCTGCCACATCACGGACGTCGGCCTGTTCCACCTGTATCTGACGTATGTCGACGGGGCGGGCGCCTACTGGGAGCACCGCGGGGACTGGCAGTACGACGAGCCGCTGATGTTGCGGGTCGATGAGCCGGGCGGGCCGTCGACGTCGGTGCCGGAGTTCCTGGCGGACGTCCTGGCGCGCGGCCCGCTGACCCCGGCCCCGCGGCCTGCGCCCGCCTCCGAGGCCCCCGCGTGACCGCCTCGACTGCCGCCGCTGCCCTGCCCCCCAGGGCGGCGGCGGCCCCCGAGCCCATCGCGGCAGGGGTCTACGACATGCCCGCGGACGTCTACCACGCCCGCCGGGACAGCCTCTCGTCCAGCGGCGCCCGCAAGCTCCTGCCGCCGTCCTGCCCGGCCTTGTTCCGCCACGAGCAGGACAACGCCCCGGAGTACAGGAACCACTTCGACTTCGGAACCGCCGCGCACCGCATGGTCCTGGGCGACGGACCCGAACTTGTCGTCGTCGACGCCCCCGACTGGCGTGGCAAGGACGCCAAGGCACAGCGCGCCGAGGCCCGTGAACGCGGTGCGGTGGCACTGCTGCCCGACGACCACGCCCGCGTACTGGCCATGGCGGCGGCGCTCGCCGAACACCCTTTTGCGCCCGACCTGTTCGCGAACGGCAGGCCCGAACAGTCCCTGTTCTGGACCGACCCGCAGACCGGCGTGCAGCGCAGGGCCCGCACCGACTGGCTGCCGAGCCAGCGGGCCGAGCGGCTGATCATCCCCGACTACAAGACCTGCCGCGACGCGTCCCCGGCGGCGCTCGCCAAGGCGATGAACGAGTACGGCTACCACCAACAGGCCGCCTGGTACCTGGACGGCGCGGTCGCGCTCGACCTCGCCGACGAGCGGGCGACGTTCCTGTTCGTCTGCCAGATGAAGGAGCCGCCGTTCCTGGTCACGGTCGTCGAGCCGGACGCCATGGCCCTGCGGATCGGGCGCGCCCTCAACCGGCAGGCCATCGAGACGTACCGCGACTGCGTGGCGGCCGACCACTGGCCGGCGTGGAGCGAGGACGTGGTGTCCATCGGTCTCCCCCCGTGGGTCGAGAACCAATTCTTCGAGGAGAACTCGTGAACTACCCGATCGAGCACCACGCGCCGCCAGCGCCGACCCCGGGCCGTCTCGGGCAGGGCACGGCGGTCGAGCAGTCCCGCGCGGTGGCCGAGGTCCAGGCCGCCGTCGTGGTAGCCCAGCAGTGCCCGCGCAGCCTCGGCGCCGCACGCACGGCCATGCAGCAGTCCTGCCAGATGAGGGGTCTCGCCGAGCGGGCGTTCTACCGCTTCCCCCGGGCGGGCGGCGCCGTGTCCGGGGCGTCGGTGCACTTGGCCCGCGAGTTGGCCCGCTGCTGGGGCAACGTCCAGTACGGCATCGCCGAGTTGCGTCGCGACGACGAGTACGGCGAGTCGGAGATGCAGGCGTGGGCCTGGGACGTGCAGACCAACTCACGCAGCTCGCAGACCTTCATCGTGCCTCACAAGAGGGACAAAAAGGGCGGCGCCGAGAAGCTGACCGAGCTGCGCGACATCTACGAGAACAACGCGAACATGGGCGCGCGCCGCTTGCGTGAGGCGATCTTCAGCATCCTCCCGCCGTGGTTCGTCGAAGAGGCCAAGGACCTGTGCTCGAAGACCCTGGAGAAGGGTGACGGCCGGCCGCTGAACGACCGGATCGCGGGTGCGGTCGCGGTGTTCGCGGGCCTGGGCATCGACGCGGCCCGGCTGGAGCAGAAGCTCGGCCGCACGCAGGACCGGTGGACCGCGCACGACATCGCCCAGTTGTTGATCACGCACAAGAGCATCGAGCGCGGCGAGGTGTCGGTCGACGACGAGTTCCCCGCGCCTCGGACGACGGCCGCCGAGATCAAGGCTCAGGCGGCGGCGCCCTCGAGTGGTGACCTGCCGAACGAGCCGGATGCCAACTGGCCGCCCACCAACACGCAGGGCGGTGCCCAGTGACCGGGCCGGAGCACTACCGCAGGGCCGAGATCTTTCTGGCGAGCGCCCGTGCCGTGAAGGAGGGACACCCGGACCGCAACCGGCTCGTCGCCGAGTGCACGGCCAGGGCACACGCCCACGCCACCATGGCCCTCGCCGCCGCCACCGCCGCGCTGCTCACCCGCGAGCACATCGACCCGAACGACTACGCGGACTGGCGGGAGATGGGCGACCGGGAGCGCATCGACGCGCAGCGCTCAGCGGCCCGCCGGGCGAAGCTCGCCGAGGGCGAGGTCCCGTTCTGATGGCCGCCTCCCCGCGCACCCTGCCCGGCCGGGTCATCCCGGCCGGGCGGGGCCCCCGCACCCCGGCCCGGATCCACCACGGCGCCCACGTCATCACCACCGCCCGGCCGCCGCACCCGCGCGTGCTGGCCGAGCTGGACTACGTCGCCGACGACGCCAACTGGACCGACCACCTGTACGTCTGCCGCGGCTCCTGGGCCGCACGCCTGATCGGAGACGCGTCGTGACCACCCTGATCGTCCTGGCCGCCATCGCGGCCGGCGCCGTCACCATCTCCACCGTCTCGCTGCTGCTGTTCCTGCGCGACCACCGCCGCCGGCCCAAAGCCGACCAGAACGTGCCGGACCCGGCCTGGCTGGCCGCCTACCTGCGCTCGAACCCCGCGTTCGTCCAGGCCGTCAACCGCGAGGTCGACATGGCCGAGCACCGGGCGGCGATCGAGTCCTGGCGGTGGGACCGGTGATCACCGCCCTGTGGTTCCCGGCCGTCGTCGCCGCGGTCGCCGGCGTCCTGGTGATCCTCGGGATCTCCCTCGCCGGCGCCGGGATCGAGATCACCCGCTCGCTCCGCCACCCCCACGGACAGCACCGGAGGACCCGATGACCGACACGCCCAACACCCCCGGATCTCTCACCGCAGCCATGCTCAAGCAGGTCTTCGAGACCGACGCGCTCGTCGCCCGGCACATCGACGACGAGGAGCGGTTCCAGTTCGTCAGCGCGCGGGCCACGGCGTTCGTAGCCGCCGAGGCGCTGGTGTTCCTGACCGCCCTCGACCCGGAAGCCGCCGCCAGGTTCGCCAAGCAGGTCGCCGAACGGCTCGACGAGGGCGACCTGACCAACTGGGCCTGGTGTCACGCCGACGAAGCCGGCTGGGACCCGCAGGTCTGGGCGGAGGCGCCCCGATGATCCGCCTGATCACCCGTCGCCGCCTGCAACGCCTCCAGCACGCCCGCGACGTCGCCCAGAGCACCGAGCTGGCGCTCTCCCGCCAGATCGACGACCTCAGGTGGCAGCGGGCCGACCTGGAGGCCGCGAACAAGGGGCTCCTGCAGCACTCCGAGGAACTCGCCGCCGCCGAGGAGCGCCACCGCGGACTCGTCCGGCGGGCCATGGACGCCTACGAGGCCCGCGTCAGCCAGGCCATCGGAGAGCGCGACCAAGCCCGCGCGATCGCCGTCGACCTCGAGCAGCAACTCGCCGCACAGGCCGACCTGGTCACCGGACTCCGCGCAACCATCGCCGCCCGCCTGGAGTGGACGCAACGCGCCGGCGCCGAGTACGACACGCGCATCGCTGCGCTCACCGCCGACCGTGACCGTGCACTCGCTCTGGCCGAGACCGCCCGAGCCGCCGCCGAGGCCGCGGACATCCCGATCGTCGCCGGCCTCGACCCCGACGACTACCTGACCACCGTCAAGGCCGCGCTCGCCGACATCGCCGCCCGCAAGAAGGCAAACGCCAAGCCGTGTGAGATGTGCGGCGCCGGCACCTTCGGAGACCGGCACGCCGACGTGCTCCCGAATGGCCGGCACGTGTGCGGCGGGTGCTTCAGCGAGGTGGCTTCATGACCGCCACGACCACCGACCTGCGGTCCCTGACCCAGATCCGCTGGGAGACCCGCCTGGCCGCCGCCGGACTGCACGCCGTCTCCGCCGCCCAA
>NZ_JBSFEO010000124.1:0-5608 GCF_053594475.1 Embleya sp. NPDC001921 | reverse complement strand
TTAACAACCATAACACGAAAAAAAAAATAACGGAGAATTTAAATGGTTTCAACCGGGGGGCACTCCCCACCCCACCCGCGGGCGGGCCTACCCCCCCCGCAGCCCGGCCGGCGTTTGAGGCCACCCCTCGGGCGCGGGGGTGCCGCGTCGCAAAGCCCGGCCCGCAGGGCCCTAGCGGGCCACCGCGAGGGCGTCCAGGGCTACCGTGCCGCCGCCCCTGGGCATCACCATCAGCGGGTTGATGTCCAACTCGGCCAGTTCGCTGCCCAGTTCGAGCGCCATGCGCTGTACCCGCATGACCACGTCGACGAGTGCGTCCAGGTCGGCGGGGGGCTGGCCGCGCATGCCCTGGAGGCACTTGAGGCCGCGTAGTTCGCCGAGCATGCGCTTGACCTCGTAGGCGCCGAAGGGCGGCACGCCGATCGCGATGTCGTCGAAGACCTCGACGAAGATGCCGCCCAGCCCGACCGAGACGGTCGGGCCGAACAGGTCGTCGTGCGAGATGCCGACGACCATCTCGACGCCCCGGTCGACCTGCTGGCAGACCAGGACGCCTTCGAGGCGGCCCGTGCCCACCTCCTTGGCCGCGTCGGTGATCTCGCGGTACGCGTCCCGCACCTGGCTCGCCGAGCGCAGGCTCAGCTTGACCAGGCCCAGGTCGCTCTTGTGCGGCAACTGCGGGCCGCACGCCTTCATCACCACGGGGTAGCCGATCAGCCCGGCCGCGCGCACCGCGGCGGCGGCCGAGGTGACGAGCTGCTCGCGCGGCACCCGGATCCCGTACGTGCGCAGCAACTGCTTCGCCGAGTGCTCGGACAGCGGCTTGCCGGAGGACAGCAGCCGCTTGGCCTTCGCGGCGGCCGGCGACGCGGTGCGCGGGACGTCCTCGAACGGCGACGAGTACTGGGTGCGGAAGCGGTGGTAGTCGAAGTAGGCGCGCAGCGCCCGCACACAGTTGCCGAAGGTGCGGAAGACCACCACCTTGTTCGACTTGAGCAGGATCTCGCGGTACGCGTCCTCGTCCGCCACCGGCGAACCCCAGACCACGCAGACCACCTTGTCGGTCGCCTCCGCCGCGTCCACCAGGTCCTGCGCGAGGCGGTCGCTCATCGGCGGGAACGCGCCGGTGATCGGACACACCAGCACGCCGATCGAGGGGTCGGCCAGGATCGTGTCGATGATCTTGCGGCCACGCTCGTCGCCCGCCGGGTGTCCACCGTTGTCCACGGGGTTGGACACGGTCAGGTACGGCGGGATCCACGCGTGCAGCCGCTCCTGCGTGGAGCGGTCCAGCCGAGGCACCGACAGGCCCTCGGCGGCGGCGAGGTCGGCCATGTGCGCGCCGGTGCCGCCGGAGATCGAGTACACGCAGACCCCCTGCGCGAGCGGGGTCCGGGTACGGGCGAAGAGCTGGGAGGTGTCGATCAGCTCGTCGAGGCCGTCGACCCGGGTGACCCCGTACTGCCGGAACACCGCCGAGGCGGTGCGGTCACCGCCGGTCAGCTTGCCGGTGTGCGACTGGGCCATCCGCGCGCCGGTCTCGGTGCGCCCGACCTTGACCACCACCACCGGTACGCCCTGACGGGCCGCGTGGTCGGCCGCCAGCGCGAAGGTGCGGCCGTCCTTGAACCCCTCGACGTACGCGGCGATCACGCCGACCTCCTCCTGGTCGGAGAAGTGCCGGATGAAGTCCGCGATCTCCAGGTCGGCCTCGTTGCCGACCGGGGCCCAGTGGGACACCCGGATGCCGATGTCCTGCGCCGCGAAGACCGGTCGGCCCTGGTGGCCGCTCTGGGTGATCAGCGCGATCGAGGGACCCTCCAGGTCGGTGCGGAACTCCTCGAACGCGTTGAGGTTGGTGTTCGGCCCGAGCAGGCGCAGCGAGCCGCCCGAGGTGAGCTGGGCGAGCCGGGCCTGCGCCTCGGCCCCCGCGGCACCCGCCTCGGCGAAGCCGGACGCGAACACGACCGCGAATCCCACGCCGGCGCCCGCCAGTTGCTCGAGTACCTCGGCCGGGTCGCCGACCAGGACGACGGCCAGATCGACCGGTTCGGGGACGGCCGAGATGTCCGCGTGGCACGGTCGGCCGGCGATGCGCTCGTGCTTGGGGTTCACCGGGAACAATCGTGCGCCCACCCGGTCGGCCCACGCGGTCAGTTGCGCGGTGATCCGGGCACCGGGCCGGCCCTCGGTGTCCGAGGCGCCGATCACCGCCACCGTGCGAGGTCGGAAGAAGCGGTCCAGGTCTGCGGGGCGGAGCGCGAGTGGTCGGCCGGTCACGTCGAGTTCGGCCGACGGATCCGCGTTCACGGTGACGCTGGTTCGAGTGTGCCCCGGGAAGTGGTGTCCTCTGCTGTCGTGAAGCATCATCGCGCCCGTCCCTTTTTCGATCTTTCGTCGCCGCCAGATCCGATCGACACTGGAATCGAGCTGACGGTTAGTCAGTTAGCTTGCTGATGGGACGTCAGGGCTGTCCACTGTCTCACCGGCCCGGTCCCGACGCATCTGTCCGATCACCTGGACATTTGCTGACTTGGTCAAACATGTTGCGGATATCTGCTGGTCATCGCGCGGTTACTAAACGTCCCCGAAGGACTTCTCGCGTTCCGTCAGGGATCTGCGGTCCACTTTGTCCATCCCGGTCAGTGGCAGCGCCGGCACGATGCGGATCGCCTCGGGGAGCTTGTGGGCGGACAGTCGTGCGGCCGCGAACTCTCGCAACGCGGCCAGTGACGGCTCGGATGCGGCACGTGACACCACGACCGCGACACCGATCTCGCCCATCACCCGACTGGGCCGCGGCACCACCGCCACGGAGGCCACGTCGGGATGGTCGAGCAGCACCGCCTCCACCTCCTGCGGATACACGTTGTATCCGCCGCGGATGTACATCTCGGTCATCCGCCCGGTGATCCGCAGGCAGCCGGCCTCGTCGATCCGGCCGAGATCGCCGGTCCGCAGCCGACCGTCGCCGTCGAGGGCGGCGGCGCTCGCCCGCGGGTCGCGCCAGTAGCCCGCCATCACGGCGGGCGAGCGCAGGCAGATCTGTCCCTCCTCGCCGGCCGGCAGGACGGTGCCGGTCCGCGGGTCGCGGATCTCCAACTCGGTGCCCGGTCGGGGGCGGCCGACCGTGAACAACGCCTCGGAGTCGGGGGCGTCGAACGCGGTGAGCGTGCCGAGCCCGCCGGATTCGGTGGACGAGTAGCGGATCGAGTAGCCCGCCCCGAACCGGGTCCGGGCCTCGTGCACGAGCGGGGCGGGGGACGGCCCGCCGCCGACGATCAGACCGCGTACGTGGGTGAGGTCGTAGCGGTCGAACTCGGGACGGCCGAGCAGGAGGGAGACCTGCGCGGCCACGCCGCCGAGATAGGGGATCTTTTCCCTGGCGACCAGGCGCAACGCGTCCTGGGCCCGCCAGCGGCCGAGCAGGTGCAGGGTCGCGCCCATCTTGAGATAGCCGGCCAACTTGGTCATGAAGCCGACGTGCGGCAGGCCGGTGGCGACCAGTTGCGGGCCGCCCTCGCCCCAGCGGTCGCCGGTGTCCATCGCGGTGATCGCGGCGATCTGCCGGGACGTGAACAGCGCGCCCTTGGGCGTGCCGGTGGTGCCCGAGGTGAACACGACCGTCTCGGGCAGGTCCGGCTCCCGGTCCCCGGTCACCGGCGGCGCGGGCGGGATCTCGTCGAGCCGAAGGTCGGCCCAGACGCGGTGCGCGTCGGCCGCCGGTACGCAGCGGACGAGTTCGGGGCCGGCCGGGACGCCCTCGGCCAGGTCGTCGGTGACCAGCACCAGATCCGGCGCGGCCCGGGCCAGGATCGCGGCGCGCTCGGCGGGGGTGTAGCGCGGTCCCACCCCGGTGGTGATCGCGCCGAGCCGGGCCAGCGCCGTGTAGGCGACCACGTACTCGAGCCCGGACGGGAGCACGAGCGCGACCAGGTGACCCGGCCGGACGCCGCGCCGGGCCAGCCCCGCGGCGACCTGGTCGGTCACCGCGTCCAGCCCCGCGTAGGTGAACCCGCTTCCGCCGTGCACGAGGGCCCGCCGCTCGGGAAAGCGTCGGGCGGCCTCGTGAAGCACCTGGGCGAGAACGGTCACAACGGGTCCCTTCGGCCTGCGCACGAAGTAGTCGGCGTGGGGATGGTGTATGCCACACAACACGACACGCCCGGGGTAAGGCGACGTTTCGGAGGTGTGACGAAAGCAATGTTCTAAAGGTATGACGGTGTGTCAGATACTGGTGCTCGCGGGCTGCCGGATCGTCAATGGGGCCGACCGGAACTCGGGTCGGGCGACCGACCCGACCCGCACGACATGAGTGCCAAGGAGTTGCGGTACGTGGACGTCGAGTTCAGCGATGAGCAGCAGGAGATCCGCAGAGCACTCCGGGACGTGTTCGACAAACACAGCGACTCGCCCGCGGTCCGGGCCGTGATGGCCACCGAGACGGGCTACGACGCCGGGGTGTGGCGGCGCGTGTGCGAACAGACCGGGCTGGCCGGTCTCGCGATTCCGGAGGAGTACGGCGGGGTCGGCTTCGGCTTCACCGAGTTGGTGGTGGCCTTGGAGGAGATGGGCCGCTCGCTTTTCCCCTCACCGTTCCTGGCGTCGTCGGTGCTGACGGCGTACGCGCTCACGCACGCGGGCGACGAGGCCGCGCGGGCGGAGTACCTGCCGGGCATCGCGGCGGGCGTCACGCTCGGCGCGCTCGCGCTGGCCGAGCCGGGGCGGCGGGACGTACGCGCGGTGGAGACGGCCGCGCGGGCCGATGGTGACGGGTGGCGCCTGGACGGCGTCAAGACGCATGTGATCGACGGCTTGATCGCGGATCTGATCGTGGTGCCGGCACGGGTCAATGGCGACCTCGCGCTGTTCACCGTGGACAAGGACGCCGCGGGGCTGACCCGGGCGGCGCTGCCGACCCTGGACCAGACCCGCAAGCAGGCCAGGCTGACCTTCGCGGACACCCCCGCCCGGCTGCTGGGCGCCCCCGGCGCCGACGCGGCGCTGGAGCGGGTGCTGGCGCTCGCCGAGATCGCGGTGGCGGCCGAGGCGGTCGGCGGCGCGGCGCGCTGCCTGGAGGCGACCGTCGAGTACACCAAGGGGCGCGTGCAGTTCGGCCGCCCGATCGGCTCGTTCCAGGCGATCAAGCACCGCTGCGCGGACCTGTACGTCGAGGTGGAGACGGCCCGTTCGGCGCTGTACTACGCGGCGTGGGCGGCCTGCGAGGCGGAGGCGGCGGGGCTCGCGTCGCCCGGCGAACTGGCGGTGATGGCACCGCTGGCGATGACGACGGCGACCGCCGCGTACCGGCATGTCGCCGAGGAGATGATCCAACTGCACGGCGGCGTCGGTTTCACCTGGGAGTACGACTGCCACCTGTACCTGAAGCGGGCCATCACCTCCGCGCACCTGTTCGGTGACCGGGGCGCGCAGCGTGAGCGGATCGCGGAACTCGCCGGGATCTAGGCGCGAGCCGGTCTGCGGCCTGGTGTCCTCGAACGCCGGACGGGCTTGAAATGTGTCCTCGAGCGCCGGACGGGCTGATCATCAGCCCGTGGCGCTGTTGTACGACGACCCCAAGGGCCACCCGCACCTGTTCACCGGCGAC
>NZ_JBSFEO010000123.1:0-5803 GCF_053594475.1 Embleya sp. NPDC001921 | reverse complement strand
CTCTTGTGCTCGTGCAGCTCGTCGATGATCGCGCAGTGGATGTTCGCCCCGTGCTGGGCGCCCGCCACGCTGGAGATCGGCTTGAAGTAGGAGCCGCTGCGCTTGTGAAGGATCTTGTCCTTCATCGCCAGCACGTGCTTCTTCAACGCCGGCGCCGCCTCGGCGAGCTTCTTCACCGGCTCGAAGACGAACCCCGCCTGCTCCTTCGTCGTTGCCGCGGTGATGACCTGCGCGCCCTGCTCGCCGTCCGCACACGTCATGTAGATCGCGAGCCCGCCGGCCAGGGTGCTCTTGCCGTTCTTGCGCGGCACGTCCACGTACAACTCGCGCACCACGCGCACGTAGTCGTCCGCGTCCTCGTCCCACCGCACCCAGCCGAACACCGGCGCCAGGATGTACGCCACCTGCCACGGATCCGGCTTGAGCGGCTGCCCCGCCCACTGACCCTGCGTGTGCCGCAGCAGCCCGAAAGCCTTCAGCACCTTGTCGACCCGATCCGGGTCGAACACCGCCCCCGGCGCCTCGCCCGGCGACGGAGTCTGCACCGCGGGCGGGCAATCCGGGAGCGGGATGCCCCGCTCCTCCAGATACCAGGCGACCTCGGGCGACAGCTTCAGGCGCTCAAGGTCAGGCGAACGGGTTGTCGTCCTCGCCGCCATCTTCGGCCCCCCTCGCGAGGGCCTGCTCCGACGACGGGGTCAGGCCGAAATGAGCGGCGAACGAGCGAAGTTCACGACCCGCGTTACGCGCGATCCCCACCGCCGGATGCGGAAGCGTCCCCTGCTTCGCCTCGATCGTCAGACCCTCCTGGTGCTGCTGACGAATCGCCGACACGAACGTCGACCACGTCTCGCAGTACGCGACCAACACCGCCCGATCCTCCTCCTTGAGGATGTCCAGACGCTGCAAACCCGGGACCACCCGCGCCCACTCCGCCGCCGCCTCCGGGCTGAGCCAATCCGGCGGGGTCGGCGCGATCCGCCTGAACGCCGGGCCCACGTTGACCGCCCGACCGGCCGAATCCGTCCCCTCCGAGCGCCCCTTGAGGAGCCGCAGAGCGGCGGGCTGAGCGATCCGCCCCATGCCTGCTCACCCCCCATGGCCGATTCTGTGCACGCAGAAGTTCCGTTAACCGCGACGCTGTCTTTTTCGGAAATCTCCGTGATTTGAACTCCCATTCCCGGAGAATTTCCCGGGAAAAAGATTTCGAAGATTTTTCTGAAATGAATTTCCGGAAGATTCAGATGTTTTCTCTCTGGATCTTCTTCAGCGTCCTGGCCTGCGCGTTGTCTTCCTGTGTCTTGGATCCGTGGCATGGGCCGCACAGGCTCTGCATGTTGTCGGGGTCCCACTTGGAGCCGCCTTGGGAGAGCGGCACGATGTGGTCGACTTCGACGGCTTTGGTGCCGCAGTGTCGGCAGAGCCATTCGCGGCGGAGTTGCTGTGTTCGGGCTGTGCGCCATTTGCTGGTGGAGCCTTTGCCCCAGGCTTTGGATCGTTGTTGCCAGGGTGGGCGTTGGTGGTCCGTGCAGCGCCCGCGGGTGGTGGCCATCTCGTGGCAGCCCTGTTCGCCGCAGCGGGTGGGTGGTGCGGTGGGCATGGGCCTGCCTCCTGCCGGGTCGGCTCGGCTGCCCGGGTGCGGCGTCCGCTCACCCGCGGGGACGGGGGCGGGTGCCATCCCGGGGGGTGGGGCTTCGACCCTGGGGGGTGGGGGGGGGTCAGCGGTCGTTGAGGGTGTAGGCCGTCAGCTTGAGGTCGAGGTGGGCGACGTCCACGTTGATGGAGGCCCCGTAGATGTCGGTGGGGAAGGGGCCGATGCGTCGGAATGCGCCCGCGGCGAGGCTGTAGGTCTTGGCGGCGGGGGTCTGGCCGTCGACGGTCTTGGCGATGTTGATGGTGAGGACGCGGCTTGTGGCGCCGGCGTTCTCGACTTCGAGCCAGGTGCGGCCGTTGTTGACGACGATGTGGTTGTTGGTGGCGTCGCCGACGACGGGGGTGCCGGGCTGTACGCCGGCGCGGGTGATGAGGGTGACGGGTACGTTGACGCGGGCCACGGCGGGCCTCCTTAGGTGATGACGACGAGGCCGGTGGTCTCGGTGATGGTTTCGGGGGGTGCTGTGATTTCGACCCAGAGCTTGTGGGTGCCGAGGGTGAGGGTGTGTCCGTCGGGTCCGACGAGGAGGCGCGCGGTGTTGTCGACGATCTCGGCGGTGTGCCAGTCGCCGGTGGCGGGTCGACCGCCGCTGGTGAAGGCGAACCGGGCTGCGGTGGCCGCCGCCGTGTCGGGGCCGGTGAGGTCGCACTTGATCCATTGGGTGGACAGGACGGACATCTCCACGGCGACCCCCTCAGGTGTGCGGTGGGCCGATGCGCCAGGTGGTGTGGGGTGGGCCGATGCGGATGTCGCGGTCGGCGCCCGGGGTGTCGAGGTGTTCGGTGGTGTCGTCGGTGAGGCCGAGGGTGTCGAGGACGGTGACCGTCAGGGCTCTGCCGAGGGTGGCGGTGACGCTGTCGGTGAGGCCCAGGGTGTCGGTTGCGGCACGGTCGGTGTCGAGCAGGGTCGTGGCCTGGTCGGCCAGGCCGAGGGGGTCGGCCGGTCCGCGGCTCGCGTCGACTTGGGCCGCGGCGCTGTCGGTGGCGCCGAGCAAGTCGGTCGGGGTGGTGACGCGGTCGATGTCCGCGGTCGCCTGGTCGGTCAGGCCGAGCGTGTCGGTGGAGGAGCGGGCGGCGTCGACGAGCGCGGTGGTCTGGTCGACGAGCCCGATGGTGTCGGTGGACGTGCGCGCCGCGTCGAGGGCGCGGGCGGCGGTGTCGGTGAGGCCGAGGAGTTCGCCGGGTGTGGCGGTGTAGTCGGTGCCGCCTGGGTTGACGTCGGACACGGTGACGTCCGACCAGTAGCAGCCGCCGTCGTACGTTCCGGTCGGGGCGGCGATCGAACCGGCCTCGTCGTAGCGCCCGTTGCCAACGGGCGGGGAGGTGACCGACGCTGCCGGGGGTGCAGTCAAGATTCCGTTGGTGATGCCACCCGAGCCGGGGCCGGATGTGAAATATCCGCCGGTGCCTGCGTACTTGTCGGTGTGGCGGATGACAACGATGTAGCGAACGCCCGCAGTGAGCTGCACGGGTGCCGCCAGGGTGGCCGTGTGCCAGCCGGTGCCGCTCAATGTGAAGCTGACGGCGGTGCCTGGGACTTGGCTGCCGGAGGCGACTGCGTAGATGGCGCCGGTGACGGGGCCGAGTTCGCTGAGCGTTGCGCGCCAGAAGTGCAGCGCGGTGGCCCAGCCGGTGGCACTGAGCACGATTTCGGTGCCCAGGTTGATGGGGCTGGTGGCCTCGTCGGTCGGGTTGCCGTTGGTCGCTGGCCAGAGGCGGTAGGTGGCCACTGCGGCCTCCTACTCAGGCGCCGAGGAGGTCGTGCTGCCAGGTCACGGTGAGGGTGTCGCCGGAGCCTTTGCTGCCGATGCCGGTGAGGAGGACGCGCGCGATGGTGGCGGCGGCCAGCGAAGTGGCGTCGGTCAGCGTCTCGTTCACCAGCACTGCCTCGGTGATCGCGCTGCCCGTGGTGGCCTTGCCCGCGGCCCACACGGCGCGCCAGGTGATGCGGCGCGAGGCCGTGGCGAGAGACGACTGGGGGTAGGTCGCGGCGATGGCCTGGTGCGAGTCGGTCAGGTACGTCGCGAGCGCGGCACCACCGCCGGTCTTGGCCGGGGTCGTCGAGCCGGTCCCGAGCTTCATGCCGGTGATCTGGGCCGGCGGGCTGCCGATTCCGGCGGCGCGCTCCATGTAGTACTGGTCTCCGACCTGGGTGACCAGGTTCTCGGTCTTGCAGTAGCCGATGCGCCGGCCGTCGGGGTCGAGGAGTTCGGCGATGACGAGGCTGCGGATGCGGACGAGGGATCGGTGGTCCACGGGGCCCTCCTCCGGGCATGGGTGAACGCCCGGCACCGTGTGGTGTCGGGGGTGGTGCCGCGGGCGGGATTCGAACCCGCGTCCTCCGGCTGGATAGTCGCCGGCGAGCTGACCTGGCTGCTCTACCGCGGGTCGGGGAGCGCCGCCGTTCCGGATTCGAACCGGTGCCGGCCGGCACGGGCGATCGCCATCGCCTGTCGGCGGCGTCCCTGCTTGGGTCCGGCGTGGGCCGGGGTGTTGGTGGGGCCGGAGCGTTGCTCGACGGCCCCACCTACGTCCCGACGCCGCCCGCGTCGGGGTCTGTGGGGTTAGGGCTGGGCGACGGTGATGTCGGTGCCGTCCCAGATGAGGGTGTCGCCGATGTGCATCGTGATCGGTTCGCCGCCGCCGATGGGGCGGATCTCGAACGTGTCGACGCCCCAACTTGGGTAAGCCAGGCCAAACAGGGTGTAACCGCGCTGGGTGAGCCATATTTCGGTGTCGGCAATGATCACTTCGTAACCGACCCGATGCTGGTCGACCACATGGACCCCTTCGGGTGTGACAGAGGCCCCGAACTGGGGAACGGGGCCTCTGGTTTGTGGGGTGTCAGTACTGCGGGCAGATGTGTTTGCGGACTGCGACGAGGATCTTCTCGGACTTGGTGGGGCCGAAGCCGTCGGGGTTCGCGGGGCCGGTGAAGCGCTTGGCGGTGAGTTCGACGAGCTTGGCCTTGTCGTCGGGGGTGGCCTTTACGGAGGCGCATTGGTCGCGGCCTCGGCTGACGGCCTTGTCGGTCTTGCCGTCGACAATGGCGGGGTCGATGGCGTCGAGGTCGGCGATGTAGGCCGCGGTGGTGGCCGCGTCGGGTTTGGCGACGGGGCCTTCGATGGCGGCTTTGGTGGCCGCGGGGGCGGTGGTGGTGGGCGGTGCGGGTGCTGCCGGGGTTGTGGCGGCGGCGGTCTTCGGCGGGTCGCTGGCTTTGTCGTCGCTGTCGCTTCCGCAGCCGGCGGCGCCGATGACGGCTGCTGTGATGACGGCAGCAATGGTGGTGCGTTTCATGGTCCCCCCACGGGTCGAGTGCGGGGGACGCTACGCCCGACTGGCCGCCAGGGTGGCTGAGTTCACAGATTCGTCCCTGATCGTGTCGCTCATGCCGCCGCGGCTCGCCGGTCGCGCACCTGGAGCGCGGCGATGAACGGGTTGGCCCTGGGGATGGCGTGCCGGCGGGTGGCGTATTCGGCGCGGGCGACGTCGGCGACGGCGTACTTGGGTGGCCCGAGGGGCTTGCCGGCGGCGTCGACGTTGAGGTTGCGGAGGTGTTCGCGTTCGCCGTCGGTGCCGATGTAGCCGCGTTCGCGCCAGTTGGTGATGGCGGAGGGGCGGACGCCGGCGTGGCGGGCGGCCTGTGCTGTGGTGAGTACCTCGGTGGCGGTGAGGTTGTCGGGGGCTTCGAGCACGGCGGGCCTCCTCCGGGTATGGCGAGACCCCCGGGCCTGGTGCGGCTCGCCGGGGGTCTGTGTCGTCGTGTGGGCAGAGTTCTCCCGCACTCATCATTCACGCGTGAACACGATCATGCAAGCCGCCACGTTTCCTTGTAGTCGGGATGGTCGGCGTGCTCCGCGGCAAGATGGCGGAGCGTTGCGCACGGCGTGAGTGCGCGTTCCAGCGGCCGGTCCGGGCTGTACGTGTCGTCGGTGCATGTCGGGCAACGATCGGCGGGCGTACCGCTCCACGCCTTCGGATCATGCTCCTTGATGATTGCGCGTGTGGCCGCCACGTCGCGGAGGACGCGCGCGGGGTCGTGGCGGGCGATGTGCGGGCCGGTGTCCCAGGGGTGGCTGCCGACTTCGTAGTGGCCGCTGACGGTGTGCCCGGTGTCGTCGATGACTTTGTGGTCGCCGCCCGGTGTCTC
>NZ_JBSFEO010000122.1:0-5883 GCF_053594475.1 Embleya sp. NPDC001921 | reverse complement strand
GAGTACGAGCAGCAACACTGGGCCGACCAGGAGCAAACCACGCAGTCCGCGTGAACAACCGCAAACGGACTCTACAAAACTCGGGTCAGCTCACTCCCGTGCTGATGGCGCCCAGGTGTCTCGCACGCCGCCGGTCGATGCGTGACGGGAGCCGGAGTAGCCGAAAGCGCCAGGCACATATCCCAGCGAACCGTCCGACGCAGCCGACCCTGAGCCAATTCCGTCGTTTCGCCGCGGCGGCCGGATCCAGGTCGTGGCCGGCGCGTTCGTCCCAGTCGTCGACGACGGCCTCGACATACTCTTTCTGGACGCCGACGGCACGACTTTGTACCTCGCCTGCGGTCTCGGCCGCGTCGCGACCCGCGCCGAACAGGCTGACCCGGCGTCTTCGACATCGCCACGCTGGTGGTCGCCGGACGCGGCGGAACGAGGAAGGACCTTCCGACATGCGTTCGACCGGTTCGAGTTCGGGCACGGCGCACTGCGCGTATGGGACGCGCTCGTCGTCGGACCGTGTGGTGTGCCCGGGTGTGCGCGTTCCCGGATTCGATCGTTGCCTCGCCCACCTCGGAGCCGTCGAGTGCGCCGCGTACCTGGCGACACTGAACCCCGGCACCGACATCGACCATCGCGGCACGACGTTCGACGACGATCTTCTGTGGTCTTTGCTGCTCGAGTTCGACGACGCCCTCGGCCGCAGGGTCGAGGCGGGCTCGGCCTTCCAGCCGATCACCGTTGCGGCTTACCACGCTTCCGGCGGAAACCCCGGTGCCCGCTTCGAGGCACGGAACAACCTGACGATCAAACGAGCGGGCCAGACCGGCACGTTCCCCAACGACGACGGACGCGACCATCACAACCTCGACCTACGCGGCGCCCTCCGACTCGCCGCCGGCAGCGCATTGGCCCAGGCAGCCACGAACTCGGGCATCGGCGCGATCGAGGTCACCGCCGGCCGCCTCGGCATCCCCGCGGGCGATCTCCGCCTCGACCACTCGCTCGACCTGCTGCTGGGACTCGCCACCCCGACACCGGTACAAATGGCCGCCGCGCAGGCCGCGTTCGCCGCTGACGGGCAGTACGCCGCGCCCTACACGGTGGCTTGGATCGCCCGCGGTACGAGCATCACGTACACCGTCAAGCCCGTCCGCCGCCCCGCGATGCCGCCGGCGACCGCCGTCGCCGTGGCCGACCTGCTGGGCATTCCCATCATCGGCCTCCGCCCGACCGGCACCACACCCACCGGCGCCGGCGAACGAGCGGGACGGGCCGAGGATCGCACGGCCTGGCATATCACGATCGACCCGCAACTCTCCATGGCCGTAGCTCAGTTCGCAGACCGCCCGCCGGCACCGGACCGCTCCACCCAGGCGAGCCTGGCCGGGCTGACCACTCCGGAAGCGGCAGCGGCAATCTCGGCCGAGGTGTGGGCAGCGGTCCCTCGCCCGACGTGAGCCACCTGTTCCCGGGGCCGAGCCTTCGTCCTGGTGCCGACGGCCCAGCCTTCGTCGGCAGGGCGGAGTCGGCCCCGGATGGATGGTTGCGTCGTCGAGAAGGATGACCGGGCGCACCTCCACGATCCTGCTCCGAGCTCGGCTTCAGCTCGCGCAACATGCCGCGGTACGGTTCCGCCGGCGACCCACCCACACGACAGTGGGGCTGAGTCAAAGCGAACGCGCCGGGCTGACGCTGCCGCACGACCCACTCGTACTCCTGTGGGTTCGGTTGTGTGGCCTGCGGATGCCGCAGGCCGGTGCCGAACCGTGGTCTAGGAGTCGGTGGCCGGAGGATCGCTCCGCCGGGGTGACCCACGAGGTGGGCCTTCTCGCTTCGGCACCCACCGGCCGTCGGCACGAGTGCCGGGCGGCCGGTGGGCTCCACGAGCGTTTCGGGTCTCCCCCCTGTCGGAGGCGACGTCGTAGCACGCGAGCTGTTGAATGTTGCGCGCCGAGTTCACGGCCCGCCCCACCCTCAGATCGCACCGTTCACACACGAACCGATCCGCTCCCGGCCGCGAGGGTGGGTTTTCCCAACGACACGAGGAACAGATCCTGTTGGTCGCACTCGCCCGGTCCACCAGCACCGCGACGGACCCGTACCACCGGGCCTTGTACTGGAGCTGACGCCGCAACTCCCCGGGCGCGGCGTCCAGAAGGAACCGGTTGAACCGCGCTCTGACCTTGACGTCGGTGCCGGGCTCCTCGACGGTGCCCGCAGCCGAGACCGCCAGCGCCCGCACGTCGAGATTCTCTACACCCACCACCGCGAACCGGGTCACCAAACGCTTGGTCACCTGGTGGTGGTGGCCAAGGCGTCGCTCGGCGACGCGCGCGTGGATCGCTCCGACCCGCCGCGCCGCCTTGACCTGCCGGCGCGAACCCCTGACCGTGCGCGCGAGTCTGCGCTGCGCCCCGGCCAGGCGACCCCGATCGGCCTCGAGGAACCGCGGATGGGCGACCGTGTCACTCCCGGGATCCGCCGGATCCAGGTGCCGCGACAACGTCACGGACGCGCGCACCCCCAGATCCACACCCACCGCACCCGCAGCCCGCTGACGACGCGTCGGCCCGTCGGGAACCTCCTGGGTGACCTCCGCCAGGACGCACGCGTACCACCGCGAACCACCCCGCGAGACCGTCACACACCTCAGGACCGCGTCCCCGCGATCCAACAGACGCACCAACCGCTTCGCCGACTCGTGCAGACGCACCGATCCGATCCGCGGAAGCCTCAACCGCCGATACCCCTCCGGACGCAGAGCGGCGCCGTACAACCTGAACGAGTCCCGCGCACGATTCTTGCGCTTGAAACGCGGCGCCCCCACCGGCGGCCCGGCACGCCTGCCCGCCACCGAATCCGCCCAGTTCTCCCACGCCCGATCCGCGTCCAGCATCGCCGACTGCAAAGCGTGCGTCGACACCTCGTGCCACCACGCACACGGTCGATGCGGACCATGATCACCGACAGGTGGCGTGAACACCCGCGAATCACCCTTGATCACGTTCAGGCGCCTCTGGATCACAGCCTTCGTCGGCACACGAACCGTCGCCGCCATCCCCGCCGACTCCCGCGAATACCCTCGCGCCACCAGCACCGCGATCTCCGCACGACGTGCCTCGAACGCCGCCAGCTTCTGCCCATGCGCCCAGTTGAACGCCCAGCGCGCCGCACCCGCGTGACGACCGAACACCCGAACCTGCTCCGGCGTGGGATCCAAGGCGAAACGAAACGTACGCAACACCCGTTCCCGCACGACCCCCACCCCCGGAACCCATCAACCATACGAAAGACTCGCCCGACACAACCCGCGAAGCGGTCAAACGCACGAGCATCGCCCACTCGCGATTCCGTGCCTTGCCGCTCGACGGTTCGGCAATCCCAAGTTGGCGATCCGAAGGCGTGATCCGCTCCGAACGCCCACGCCCAGGCGCAGCACACATGGGACTGCTGCAAACTCCGAAAGCCTCCTCCGTCGCATTCGACAGGGGATAGGAAGATCGCGACAGCGCCCGTGATTGTCGAGCGTGAGCCTGCGCAATGCCATGACCGGTCCGAACGAGCGTACGAACGTCGAGCGTGCGCATGCGCGGTCGGCACCACAGGAGTTGGTCGATCGGTGGCTCGGTACGAGAACTCGAATGCGGCCTCTCGCCCTCGAACTGCTGGCGCAGCCGCGGGGGATACCGACCGTACGCACCGATCGGCAGGTACGATCCGAGTGAACTCTCGATGCACGTCGCTCAGTTGCTTCTGCGTCACGCCGAGACGAGCTACCGGCTCAGGACCGCCTTGACGACGAATCCCACACATCCATCACAATCCGAAACGCGCCCTGGCTCTTGAGGACAGACCCGCCTTGTTATTGCGTAGCCGAGTGATGGGGCCGCCGTCGACCCGTGCTGTCGCCTTCCGGCGGGACTCGTGGACGTTCGGCGTCCGGAGGCTGCGGTTTCCGCGTGGAGCCTCCTCGGACTGGGCCGACCTACATCTCGGGGTTTGCTGGGGCGGCCGGCGGATTGCTCCACCGGGGTGACCCACGAGGTCGGCCTTCTCGCGTCGTCGCCGTCGGGTCCCCTGCACGAGTACCGGGCGCCCGTTCGGCTCCGCGAGCGTTTCGCGTCTCCCCCGCGTCGGAGGCGACGTGATCGGCGAGTCTTTGGATGTTGCCCGCCGAGTTCACGGCACGCGCCACCTTGGAGTCGCAGTGTCGGCAGACGAACCATGATGCTCCCAGCCGCGGCGGTGGGTTTTCCCGGTGGCAGGAGGAGCAGATTCGGTTGGCCGGGGTGGCGGAGTCCAGAACGACGACGGTGGACCCGTGCCAACGGGCTTTGTAGGTGAGTTGGCGCCGGAATTCGCCGGGCGCGGCATCCAGGAGGAATCGGGTGAAGCGTGCCTTGACCTTGACGTTCCTGCCGGGCTGTCGAGGGGTGCCTGCGGCGGAGGCGGTGAGGGCGCGCAGGTCGAGGTCCTCGACGGCGACGGTCGCGAATCCGGCCACGAGGCGTTTGGTGACCTGGTGGTGGTGTGCGGAGCGTTGTTCGGCGATGCGGGCGCCGAGTGCGCCGATGCGGCGGGCAGCCTTGGCCCGACGGCGGGAGCCCTTGAGGGTACGGGAGTAGGCGCGCTGTGCCTTGGCCAGGCGGTGGAGGTTGCGGTCGAGCAGGCGCGGATGGGCGACGACGTCACCGGCAGGGTCGGCCGGATCCAGGCGCTGCGACAGGGTCGCCAGGGCTCGCACGCCCAGGTCCACACCGACGGTGCCGGCGACACGCTGGCGTCGGGTGGGCCGTTCGGGGATGTCCTGGGTGACCTCGGCCAGGACGGAGGCGTGCCAACGTGAACCGCTGCGTGACACCGTCACACACTTCAGGGCCGCGTCGCCCCGCCCGATGAGGCGGACCAAGCGCTTGGCCGACGCGTGCAGGCGCACCGATCCGATCCTGGGGATGGCCAGGCGTCGGTAGCCGTCGAGGCGCAGGCCGGCGCCGTAGAGGCGGAAGGAGTCGCGGGCGCGGTTCTTCTTCTTGAAGCGGGGGGCGCCCATGCGTTGGCCGGCGCGCTGCCCGGTGAGGGATCTGATCCAGTTGTCCCAGGCGGAGTCCGCGTCTGCCATCGCCGACTGGAAGGCGTAGGTCGAGACCTCGTGCCACCACGCGCAGGGTCGATGCGGGCCGTGGTCGCCTTCGGGGGGCGTGTGTGTGCGTGAGTCGCCCTTGATCGCGTTGAGGTGCTTTCGGATCGTGGCCATGGTGGGGATCCGCGTGGTCGCGGCCTTCCGCGCCGACGCCTGCGTGTGTCCGTGCTCGATCAGATCGGTGATCTCGCCGCGCCGCAGTTCGTGCGCGGCGAGTTTGCGTCCGTGTGCCCAGTTGAAGGCCCAACGCGCCGCGCCCGCATGTCGATTGAATGCGACCAGTTGTTCCGGTGTGGGATCCAACGCGAACCGATAGGCGCGCAGGACCTGTTCACGCACGGAGAAAGCTCCTACGAATGAATATCGAAGCGAGAACACGAACTTCGGCATCGACCTGCCTCCGGGAGTATTCCGAGACGCGGCGGCAACGCATAGGAAGAACGCGACACTTGACGAGGGTAGGGCGAGTAGGCGGACCGCCGGTCGAGTTCCCCTCGCGCGTGACGACACGGGAACGCTTCGATCACACGGTGTCAATGACGGGACGCTCCGTGGATATCCGTCTGCGCTGCGTCCATTCGCAATAAAGACAATCGACGTCTATCCGGCACCGGCTTGTGAATTGTCGGCCCACGTGTTTAGCGTTCCCAACGTCCGTATCCCACACGGACCCCGATCGCCGGTACGCCGAATCCTGTCGCCGGCCGTTCGGGAGGCTGACGAGCACCACACGACAGGAGCGGGGG
>NZ_JBSFEO010000121.1:0-6396 GCF_053594475.1 Embleya sp. NPDC001921 | reverse complement strand
CCAACAGGAACGGCTCGAACGCGATCGCCGTCCCGCTCGCGGCTCGTGCCACTGCTCTGCGGCCGAAGAGGTACAGCGCCGCGCATAGGTACGCGAGGACGGGGGCCCGGGCGGGCGGTGCGCACAGGTACGCGAGGACGAGGGCCCGGGCGGGCGGTCCGGTGCGGAGCGGCGATCCGGGCCTCGCGGATCGACGCTGCGCGGCCGTGGGGGAGACGGGCCTCGGCGGATGGCCATTGTCGCCGCCCGCGGGTCGTCGGGTGCGGCGGGGAGGGAGCAACGCCGGTAGTGGCGGGTGCCGTTCGTGCGGGCGGCGATGGCACGGGTGGCCGTATCGCCCTTCCGGCGCCGGTGTCGGGATTCGTGCTACCCGAGTCCCTCCCGGGGTCTAATCTGCGGGCATGTCGCGCTACCCCGCGTCCGCGGCCATGCGAGGAGGTGTTCCGTGTCATCTCACTGCGATCCCTTGCACGCCCGCGTCGGCGATGTGGGCGCGGCGCTGATGATGATCGACTCTCGGCTCAGGAGCATTCACGGGGACGGGACCGACTGCGATCCGGAACAGCGGGAGTTGACGGACCGGTTCGTGGCGTCGGTGGGCCCGGAGGGGGCGGTGGCCGTGCTGGACGGAGCGTGCACGCTCGTCTTCCTGTTCATGGAGTGGCTGCGGGTCGCCTATGCGGAGCATGGAATGGATCCCATCGAACGTGTGGTGCCCAGCCTCGTGGCCACCCTGCGAATGATGCCCGTGAGCGTCCGCCCCGAAGCCATGCCCACCATGGCCGGCCTGGTCGTCGCCGCGGGAACGGGGTTGAGCCCCGCCCTGTGGCGGGCGCAGTACGGATTTTGGACCGAGGACGAGATGACTCCCCTGGAGGCGACCGCCTTTCTGCTCGCGGAGCACATCAATCGCCTCACGGACGACCCGAACTTCGCCACCCGCATGATCGCCGACACGCTGTCCGCAGCGGACCGCGACTGAGGCACCTCGGATTCGGCGGGGCCGGCGCCCCGCTGCCCGGTCCCGCTACTCGTACCCTGCCGGGTCGCGATCGGCGGCGCGTGGCGCACCGTCACGGGAGCGATGTCGTCCCGCGACCGGGCCACTGGAAATCGTGGTCTGCCGTAGTGCGGAATCCGCTGGGCCGTGTCGGGCGCCGGCATCGCGCCCGAGGTTCCGGCTGCTTTTCACGCCCGCCGGCCGACTGGTAACTTACCTACTCCCTAACGCCGTTCGTCAAAGGACGCCCGTGACAGAGGACGACCGCCCACAGTCGTTGGCAGAGGAACTCGGCCATGCTCTTCAAGGGTATTTTTCCGTTCTCGGCGAGATAGCGATGGCAAGGGCGTTGGACAACGGCGTGCACGGGCCGACCGCCTTCTTCGAAGGAACTCGACAAAGAAGCAGACGACGTCTATCGGCGGTCCACAAGGAACTCGCGAAGCAGGTGGGGGCCGCCGCGGAACGTGCCGCGGGTGTCGAGGTCGCCTCGGGTCGTCCGGCGAACGTGGTCGATATCCTCAGGTTCCTGCCGGACCACGTGCCCACCGTCCCGGACCGCGCCGATGCACCCACGCTGGAATCCGACCCGCCCGCGGTGGTCCTCGCTGATCAACTCGCACGGGGAGCACGGGGAATCGCCGACCAAGTACCCATGGACGACGCGGGCGCCCATCCCATGGCCTGGCAACTGTTGGAGGTGGCCGCACGCGAGGCCAGGCGACATGCCAAGGACACCCGCCCGCTCCAGTTCGCCATCGAGATGTATGTCGAGGCCGAGCGCATGTCTCGCGACCCGTCTTGGCGAGTGCGCGAGGGCGCCTCGGAGCCGCAACTGGCTGCGGAAATCTGCGTTGCGCGGTGGATGACCGGGGCGACCGCCGAATTCCTCGACAAGACGACCGAGGTGTTCGCCGCCCAGCGCGACGACTACCTGCCCGCACGCGCGGACGGCGTCGCCGGCGGCGTGGCGCGGATGTACGCCCGACGTGAGCAGGGGCAATCCGTAGCGCAGGCAGGGGAGTTGCCCGACAGGACCTCGGGTGGTCGTCCGGTGCCCGTAGTCGGAGCGAGGGCGAAGACAGGTGCCCGGCATGCCGACGGCGCCCCAGTGGCGGGCCGCGTTTCGAACGCGCCGGCCGAAGTCAACAGGGCCGAACCGGCGGCCCCGGCACCGGGCGCGAAGAGCGCGACCTCTTCGTTCCCGACGCCCGCACACCACGTTGCCGCCATCGGCATGCGGGCCGTGGACAAGAACCTGTCGGCCGCACCACCCCCCGCGATCGGTCCGGGGAGCAGCGACACCGCCGTCAACACCACCCTCGAACCACGCATCCCCACCCGCACCCAAACCGCCCGAATGGCCAGGTAGGCGCACGTCGACCGGCGCGTGTCCGCACCCGGTGGTCACGCGGATTCGCACGTAACAGGCGCGGGGAACGCGGCCGATCGATCCCGATCGGCGGTCGGCGGCACGTCGCACGACGTCCTGAGCACCGGCCGACGCCCGGAGCATCACACGCTCTGCCCGGCGATCCCGGCGCCGTCGAACCCTGGTGCGTGATACCCGGCGCCGTACGCGCGCCGTTACCGTGTCGCTTCGTCGTCGCTTCGTGTCGGAAGCGATCGGCCTGCCTGCTGCCTGCTGCCTGCTGCCTGCCGCCGACCGGCGACCGGCGACCGGGCGCTCGGCGACCGCCGACCGCCGACCGCCCGGATGCTAGTCCGTGGCCGCTTCGGGCGCGCGGAGGTTGCCACGCAGCAGTGCCGCCGCAGGCACGAGAGTCGCGAGCAGGGTCAGTGCCAGGGCGCCACCGGCCACGGCGAACCATACGGCGGGCGACCCGGCCGGGAGTGGTGTGCCCAGGACGCTGATGTCCAGGGGCACCAGGGTCAGGGCGCCGACGACGGTGCCGAGGATGACGCCGGCCGCCGAGGTGACGACTGCCTCGGCCGCCACCATGCGCAGTACCTGGCGTTTCCCGGCTCCGACGAGCCGGTGGAGCGTGAACTCGCGGCGGCGCCCGACGGTGGCGAGCACCAAGGTATTGACCAGGGCGATGGTCGCGTATCCGACGACCACTGCCAGGACGAGATAGGCCATCCATTCCTGCGTCTTGTCGTCGTCTTGTGCCGCGACGAGATTCTCGCTTCCGGTGACGCGCAGGCCTGGGTGGTCGGCGGCCAGTGTGGCGAGCGCGGCGGACAACGCGGTGTGGTCGGTGCCGGGAGCGCCGCGCACCAGGATCTGCGGGATCAGGGCGCTGTCGGTGTGGCCGACGAGCGCGGCCGCGGGCATCATCATGAACTCGTATCCCGGTCGCGCCGCCAACGTGGCGACGAGCTTCAAGCTGGTATGGCTGCCGTCGCCCAGTCGGAGGGGGACCATGTCCCCGAGGCGGTGGCTGCCGGCGTGGCGTGCGGGCAACGCCACGCTGTTCCCGTGCAGTTCGCCGAGGCTCCCGGAGAGGACGCGCACGCCCGTCGTGGCGCCGGCGCCTTCCGCCGTGACACCGATCAGGGGAAGCTCCACCGGCCGGGACCCTTCCGGGCCTGTGTCCGCGTTCCGGGGAGGCCCGGAGGCGGGTGCTTGACGCAGGAGGTATCCGGTGCCGGCCACGCGGGCGGATGTTGCCGCGACGCCCGGGACGGCCGCAACCTTGTCGATGAGTTCCAGGGGTAGTCCGCCGGCGTCGGAGGTGACCACGACGTCGGCCTCGAGGGTGTCGCGGAAGGCGGCTTGGGCGCCCGCGGACTGGGTGGTCTGCATGTAGATCAGTCCGATGGCCAGACCGGTGGCGAGCATGACCGGGGTGACGGCCGCGGCTGTCAGGGCCGGACGGGCCTCGATGTTGGAGTGCGCGAGCCGGCCGGCGAGGCCCGCCGAGGCCCGCACCGGGCGCCGCAACGCGGTGACGATGACCCCGCACAGCGGCGGTGCGAGCAGACCGAATCCGGCGGTCCAGACCATCGCGGCGGGGGTGGCGACGCCGGCCGCGTCCGGGCCGTCGGAGCCGGCGGTGCCCCAGGCGAGGGCGGCGCCGCCCGCCAGGAGCAGGAAGCCCGTGACCAGCCGTACGCGGCTCAACCGCCCGTGTCCGATCGCGGCTTCGGCGAGCGCCTCGACCAGTCGGATTTTCGCCGCGGCGCCGGAGGCGGCGAACGCCGCGGCCAACGCGGTGAGCAGCGCGGTGGCGATGCCGGCGATCCGCGGCGCGAGCCCGGCGCGGAAGGCGAGGGAGTCGGGGACCACTCCGACGTCGGCGAAGGCGTCGAGCAGCAGGCTCCCGACGTGCGGACCGAGCCACCAGGCCGGGGCGATCGCGACGGCGGTGAGAAGCATCGTCTCGCCGACGACGAGCCGGCGCAGTTGACCGGGGGTGGCGCCGGTGGCCCGCAGGAGGGCCAGCTCGTGCCGGCGCTGTCGGATCGACAGGCCGAGGGTGGCGGTGACAACGAACACGGCGACCATCGCGGACAGTCCGCCGAAGGCCGCGGCCAACGGAATGAGATCGCCCGCGTCGGCGAGCACTCCGGGGTCCTCGGCGCGACCGCGCTCGTCACCGGTCAGGACGACGAGGGAATGTCCCCGCACCAGCGTGCGCAGATCCCGGACCACCCGGCTCGGGTCCGTTCCGGGGGTGGGGAACACACCGAGGGCGTCGATCTTGCCGGGGTGGGCGGCGACCCGGGCGGCGTCGGCGTCGGACAGCAGGACCGTCGGCGCGTTGCCGCCCCCGGTGATCAGGCCGGAGATCTCGTAACGGGCGGTCCCGCCGTGGGCGAGCAGGTCCACGTGGGCTCCGGGGCGGAGCCCGTTGCGCTTTGCCGTGCGCGCGTCCAGGACGACCTGCCCGGCCCCGGTCGGTGCCTTGCCGGCCACGAGCCGGTAGGGAGCGAGTTCGGCCGACGACCAACCGCGGCCGGTCACCTTGGTGGCGGGCCGGTCGGCGTCGCCGACCACCGCGGCGGCAAACGAGGAATCCGGCACGGCGGCGGCGACGCCGGGCAGGGCGGCGACCTGTGCGACCAGTGCCGCGTCCGGGCGGACACGCTCGGGGAAGACCAGTTCCTCCTGGGACCCGGTGTAGCGCTGGTCGCCGGTCACCACGATCGGCGCGGCCTCGAACCGTGTGGGCGGTGCCGCGGCGCGCAGGCCGGTCTCCAGGAGGCCGCCGCACCCCACCATGATCATCGCGCCGAGGAACACGGCGACAAACGTCGCGAGGAATCCGCTTTTGTGGAAGCGCAGGGTGCGCAGCGCGAGCCGGATCACCGGTGCCCGCCGATACCGGCGAGGACCGCGTTCGACGCAGTGGTGGTCGGGGACGGGGCCGCATGGGCTCGGCTCGCTCCTTCGGCGGCCGTATCCGGACGTGTCATCCGATCACGGATGCGATCGACGGTGGGAGTGCGCAGGTCGGCGGTGATCCGGCCGTCGGCGAGGAACAGGACGCGGTCGGCGTGCGCCGCCGCCGCGGCGTCGTGGGTGACCATCACCACGCATTGCCCCCACGCGTCGACGGCGTTTCGGAGCAGGGCCAAGACGTGTTCCCCGGCTCGTGTGTCCAGGGCCGCGGTCGGTTCGTCGCAGAAGACTACGGCGGGGCGGGTGATCAAGGCCCGCGCGATGGCGACGCGTTGTTGCTGCCCGCCGGAGAGTTCGGCCGGACGCGCTCGCCGACGTCCGGCCAAACCGACCCGTTCCAGCGCATCGTCGACCATGCCCTTGCGCGGCCTCGTGCCGGCCAGCCGCAGGGGCAGCGCCACGTTTTCGGCGACACTCAGCGCGGGCAGCAGGTTGTAAGCCTGGAAGACGAAGCCGATCCGAGTGCGGCGCAGTCGGGCCAAGCGTCGTTCGCCGAGCGTGGACATGTCGACGCCGTCGAGGACGACGGATCCCGAACTCGGCCGGTCCAACCCGGCCGCGCAGTGCAGCAAAGTGGTCTTGCCCGAGCCGGACGCGCCCATGACGGCGGTGAACGTACCCGGTCGCAGACCGACGCTGACGTCGTCGAGGGCGGTGACCGTCTTCGTCGACGCCCCGTACACCTTGCTTACGGCGTGCAGACGCAGGATCTCGCTCGATCGGGGATCGGGTGTCGTATGCATGGGCCGTCCTTGCTGCGCTCGGTTGCGGCTGGGCCGCGCGGGTTGCGTCGAGGGATGGGGCGAATCGGCGGCGAGGGGCGACAGGTGTCGCTCCGCGTCGCATACGCCCCCTTCGCTCCGACCTCCATGCTGGTCGAGAGAGCCCTCGCGTCGGCAGCCTCGTGCGGTGGAATCCGGGGTCCACCGATCGGTGGAGCCCCCGCTGGAACCCCGTGTTGGCCCGGGCCGCCCGGCACCGCCCCGCCAGGGCGGGTGGGGGGGTAATAGAACGCCGCGGGCGCGGG
>NZ_JBSFEO010000120.1:0-6487 GCF_053594475.1 Embleya sp. NPDC001921 | reverse complement strand
TACGCCGACACCAGGTCCGAGCACCCCGACCTGCACCGCTGGAACGCGGACGCCTCCGCCGACCTCGGCGTCCCGATCACCACCGTCTGCGACGGGCGCACCGTGATTGAGGCGAACAGGGCGGAGAAGTGGCTGGGGAACTCCCGTTTCTGCCCGGCCTCCAGGCTCCTCAAGTTGGAGCCGACGCTGGACTGGCTCCAGAAGAACTCCGACCCCCACACCGACATCCTCTACGTCGGCATCGGTTGGTCCGAGACCCACCGCATCCCGGGCAGCCGGGCGGGCTGGCTGCCCTGGCGAGCCGAGTACCCGATGGCCGCAGCACCGTGGATGGACCACGCGGACCTCGTCGCCGCGGCCCGCTCCCGCGGCCTGGTGATCCCCGAGCTGTACCGGCGCGGCTTCCCCCGCAACAACTGCTTCGGGGCTTGCGTGAAAGCGGGCGCCGGCCAGTGGCTCCAGGTCCTGCGGGAGTTCCCCGACGTGTTCTGGAAGTACGCCGCAGAGGAGGAAGCGTTCCGGTCGGACAACGGCAACGCGGCAACCTACCTGACCGAGGTCGTCGACGGCGTCACCCTGCCGCTGCCGCTCCACGAACTCGCCCGGCGAGCCGCCGAGAGGCCCGAGCAGATCGAGGTCTTCGCCTTCGACTGGGGCGGCTGCGGCTGCATGGAGGCGGCGTCATGAGGGCGCCGCGCCCGCCGATCCTCGGCGCCGACATCTGGACCACCGTCGTCACCCGCTACGAGTACCGGTGCTCGTGCACCGGCCAGTGCGGCGCCGGCCACACGAAATCCGCCGGCCGCTGTGCCCACCTGCACCGCGAGACCGGCCGCCGCGAGGACCGCCTCGTCGCCGTCCCCGAGGACCCGGCCGTCACCGGGATCGCCGCCGCCCGCCTGCCCGCGGCCGAGCTCGTCGCCCGCTGCCACGACTGCCAGGCGGACCTGCAACGGATCGCCGGCCGAGCGGCCAAGGCCGCCCGCGCCGACGCAACGAGCGCACTGTTCGACGTCGACGCACTCGGAGGTGCCTCGTGAGCCGACTCCCCGCCGTCTACTACGACACGTCCGCCACCTCGACCGAGTACGTCCGCGACTGGCGCGACTTCGCCGAATGCCTCGACGAAGACCCGGAGATGTTCTACCCGGGCAACCGCGACACCGCAGGAATCGCCGCAGCCAAGGCCGTCTGCGCCCGCTGCCCGGTGGACCGCGAATGCGGGAACTGGGCCATCACCCAAGGCATCGACGCGGGCATCTGGGGTGGCATGGACGAGGCCACCCGCCTGGCCAAGCGCAGGGAGGCGGGCATCCCGCCCGCGGCGATGCCCGACCCGTGCGGCACCGAGGCCGCCGCCCGCCGACACCAGCGCGAGGGCGAGCGCGCCTGCCAGACGTGCCTGCGGGCCGCCGCCGTCCGCAAGGCCGACCGCGAAGCCGAAGCCGCCGCCAAGTCCACCGCCGCCTGACTCGGGGCCCGGCCGGCGACACCACCCCGCCGGGCCCCGCACCACCAACTACCGCGAGACGAGAGCGACATGACCACTCCGAAGCTCACCACCGTAAACACCGTCTACCGGGCCTGGTGGCACGACTTCGAAGGCTGGGACGGCGCCGCCACCTACGCCGACCTCGACACCGCCAAGACCCACGCGACCGCCGACTACGTCCGCGAGGAGAACGTGCCCGAGGACGAGGTCGCCGGGCTCAACTGGCGAGGCGAAGGCCGCCCCCGCTGGGAGCTGTTCGAAGGCGACGACGCCACCCCCGTGTACGTGTACGCCGAGCGCGTCCTCGGGCCCGCGGGCGCCTCCCTGAAGGGCCGCGCCAAGACGCCCGACGTCGTGAAGCCGGGCGGCTCGCGCACCATCCGCGTCCAGCGCTGCTGCAACGGCTGCGGCCTGCCCCTGGGCGACGTGACCGACGCCGAGATGAAGTGCGCCGGCTACGGCGACCCCCTGCCGGATGTCCGCGACGAGTGTCCCGACTGCTCGACCGCGACCGCGGCCTCCTGACCCACCACACCCCCGGGGCGGGGCGTCCACACCCCCGCCCCGGGAGCACGGCGGACATGACGAAAGCCCGACCGAAGCCGGGCGAGAGGAGGTGCGAAGTGTCAGGACTGCTGCTCGCGCAGGCGCTTCTTGTGCGCGGCGACCTCGCGCTTGATGTAGACGCGCAGGTCGTCGGAGCGGGACAGGCCCTTGGCCTCGCACACCTCGGCGTAGGCGTCCCAGGTCTCGGTGTCGAGTCGGAAGACGCGGTTCGGCATGGGTTCGCGGGTGGGTGCCATGGCAAAAGGCTAGCGGACGCTATGCGCCCAAGTCGACACGTCGCCACGGTTTCGCATGCGCAACGCATATGCGTTCGGTCGGCCCGAATGGTAGCGTTTTGCATATGCGATCGGGGTTCTTGATCAGGAATGCCCCCTGACCCGAAATCCCCCCGTACTGACACACGAGACGAGCGAGGCCGCACTACATGGGCTACGAGCTGCGGCGCCAACTGCGCGAAGCGCTGGGGCCGGACATCACCGGACTTCAGCGCGCCGTCGCGCTGGAGATCGCGGACGACGCCGGCGACAAGACGCGGGAGAGCTACGCGACCTTGGAGGCGCTCGCCCGGTGGACCGGAGCCAAGAGCACCGAGGTGGTTCGGAACGCCCTCAAGCGGCTCGCCGCCGCCGGCTGGGAGTTCCGGATCCCGCTCGGCAAGGGCAAGGACGGTCGGGTGCTGTACGCGGTGCCCGGCACCCGGATGACATTCAAGGTGCCCCACTTCGAAGGGGTAGCCCCTGCTCCCCCTTCGGACGACAAGGGGGAGCAGGGGCTCCCCATAGGGGGAGCAGGGGCTCGTTCAGAAGGAGCCCCGGCTCCTTCAGAAGGTGCCGGGGCTCCCCCCTTCTCCTCATACTCCTCACTCTCCTCATCTATCCCCTCATGCGAAGCGCCCGCCGACGACGCGATCCCCGGACAGACCTGCCTCATCGCCGCCGCCGAAGAAGCCGACGCGGACAAGCCGCGCCGGGCGGCGAAGAAGAAGCCCGCGGCGAAACCGAAGAAGCCCAACCCGCACCAACTCGCCGACGACCTCACCGTCGCGTTCTGGGAGATCCACAAGACCGGCTCCGCGCAGTCGTTCATCGCGGTGCGCGGCATCGTCCGCACCGCCATCGGCAACGGCATCCCCCGCAACGACCTCGCCCGCGCGCTCGACGCCGTCGCCCGCGAAGGACGCGTCATCTCCGGCGGAACCCTCCAGGTCGCCCTCCAGAAGGTCCAGCGACCCACGCTCCGCGCCGTCTCCGGCGGCTGGCAGCCCTTCCAAAACCCCACCGACCACGACGTCTACGACGAGGACATGATCTGATGACCCGCCGCCACGCCATCGACCCCACCGACCTCGGCCTTCCCGCGGGTGCCTACGCCCAGCCCGACCCGTGCGACGTTCGCTACCCCGGCAGCGAACACGCCGAGATCCGCGTCACCGCCTACCTCCGCGGCACCGCCGGCGTCAACACCCTCGAACCGAGCGAGCGGGACTGGGTCCGCGACGAAGTCGTCCGCCTCACCGACGAACGCCGCGTCCGCGCCATCGAGTTCTTCGACAACCGCGTCCCCCGCCGCTACCAGGCCGCCGCCCACGACGACCCCCGCGTCGCCGACTGGGTCCGCGGCTACACCCTCGACCGCGACAACACCCCATCGCTCCTGATCGTCGGCCCCACCGGCACCGGCAAGACCCACCTCGGCTGGTCCGTCATCAAGGGTGTTGCCCACGCCGCCGGCGAGAACCGCTGGAAGGCCAGCACCGCTGCCGACCTGTACGCCTCGCTCCGCCCTCGGACCGGCCGCGACACCGAAGCCGAATTCGAAAAGGCCGCGGACGCACCGCTGCTCTACCTCGACGACATCGCCGCGGCCAAGCCCACCGAGTGGAACGAGGAGATCACCTACCGGCTCGTCAACCACCGCTACGAGCAGTGCCTCCCCGCGATCTTCACCACCAACGTGCCGCCCGCCCAGATGCGGGACATCCTCGGCGAACGCATCGCCTCCCGCCTCACCGAGATGTGCGATCGGATCGTCCTGCGCGGTGACGACCGGCGGAAGGGCGGCGGATCGTGACCGCCCGCGAGGTCGAGCCCCTCGGATACGCCGACGTCCAGGCCCTCCGCAAGGAGCGCGCCATCACCGAGGCGCTCATGGTCCAGGGCGCCCACGCGCTGGCCGAACGGGAGCGCCGTCGGCGGCTCGTCCTGCGCCACCCCGACCTCCTCGCCCGCCTCGGCCAGGACCCCATCCGGCTTCGCGTCCCCAGCCTGTGGACAGGATCCCTCCCCGCCGCCGAGTGGAACGGCTCCTCGAACTCGCTGCTGCACAACGCCTACCGGGCCGTGGTCGACGAGGCCGAACGGCGCGAGCGGAGGGCCCCGTGATCACCGCCTCGGCCCTCGCCGCCATCGACGCCGCCGGCCAGACCTGGGCCGAAGACCCCGACGAAGGCCCCCTGTCCGCCGCCGTCACCAACGCCCTCACCGGCTACGACGTCACCCCCACCGGCCGCCGCGTCAGGCCCCGCGCCGCATGCCACCACTGCGGCCGGGACTGGGCCGTCAGCGTCAACGGCCACTTCCGCGAACACCGCGACAACGACCGCCAGTCGTGCCCCGGCTCCGGCACCCGCCCCCACGGCTGGGATGCCCCGACCCCCGACCTGACCGGCCGCCAGTTCGACATCCTCCTCGGCCTCGCCCACGGCTGGACCGACAAGCGCATCGCCGGCGAACTCCACATCGCGGCCTACACGGCCAAGACCCACGTGAAGGTCCTCTTCCAGGCCCTCGGCGCCTCGAACCGCGCCCACGCCGTCGCCATCGGCTACGAGACCGGGCTGCTGCGAAACGGCGACGTCACCACCACCACCACCACGGAGCCCAAGTGACCGACACGACCCACGGCATCGAAGGCCGCTGCCAGCGATGCCGCCAAATCCGCCGCCTCTTCCCCTGGCACCCGCCCCGCATCCCCGCCGACTGGACACAGGGCCCCGTCGCCATCCAGCTCTGCCAGCGATGCCGAGACGAGCAGTACGAGGAGGAAGCCGAGCTGATCGACGAGCACGCCGACGAGGAGGAGGTGTGGCACCGCATGGACACCCACCTCGCGTTCGCCGCCCGACCCATCGCCATCGACACGGCCCCTCCGCGCGCCGTCTACACCTACGGCACCGAAAACAAGGCGGAGCCCCGATGACCGACCGACGCACCGTCCGCCGAGCCCTCATCGCCGCCGGATGGCGACCCGACTACCGGGGCTCCGACAACCTCCGCCGCGGCCGCGCCTACTGGCGGCCACACGGCCACGGCACCGGCCTCCTCCACGGCGAGGGCTACGACGGCAACCCCGACCCCCGCGAAGACCTCCCGCGGGCCCTCACGGTCGACGAAGCGGTCGCGCGGGCCATCGCGTTCGCCACCGACGTGCTGGCCGCCAACCACGCCCACTGGGCCCGGAAGACCGCGACCGGACGGGCCGAGCGCCCCGCGCCCACCAGGAGCCAGACGTGAGCATCCACCGCGACGTCTACGTCCGCTGCGACATCCAGGCCCCCGGCTGCCACCACGTCCCCCAGATCGCCGCCCCCGGGCGCACCGCCGCCGACGCCAGGGCGCAGGCCCGCGACCTCGACCGCTGGCACCACCACGGCGCCCACGACATCTGCGCCCCGTGCTGGACCGCCGGACACCGCACCGCGCCCACCACACGGCGGCCCGACCAGCCCGAACACCACACGACGGAGACCCGATGACCAGGCAACCGCCCCCGATCTGCAACCCCACCACCGACGGAGACCGCGCCGTCGTCACCCAGTTCGGCGAGTATCTCCGCGCCCTCAAGCTCGTCCGCAGCTACCAGGAGCGACCGCGGATCGTCTGCATCTGCGGATCGACGAGGTTCTGGCCCGAGATGGCCGAGGAGAACGTGCGCCAGACCGCTGCGGGCCACATCGTTCTGGCGCCCGGCTGCGACATGAAGCGCCCCCACCCGCTGTGGGCCGACCCGGCCGACGCCGAGGCGCTCAAGGCGCGGCTGGACGAACTGCACCGCGCCAAGATCGCGTTCGCCGACGAGGTGATCATCGTCGCGCCCGGCGGCTACGTCGGGGAGTCCACGCGGGCCGAGATCGCGCACGCCGAATTCCTGGGCCTGCCGGTGACGTACTCGCCGCCGCTCGACGGCGAGGCCCGGCCGTGACCGACACCGAGCCCGACCTGGCGGCGATCCGCGCCGACCAGACCCTCGCGGCGATGCGGCGCCCGGCCGACCTGCTCGCGTCGGTCAACGCCATCCAGCGCGTGATCGACATCCACCTGCCCGCGCTGCTGGACCTGGCCGAGCGGCAGGACGAGCACGTGCGGCGGCTGGAGGCGGTCATCGTCCGGGGCGTGGCCAGCGGTGCCCTGGGAGAGGCGACCGAGCGGG
>NZ_JBSFEO010000119.1:0-6562 GCF_053594475.1 Embleya sp. NPDC001921 | reverse complement strand
GACATCGTCCTCAACTCCCTCGCCCACGAACACGTCGACGCCACACTCCGCCTCCAACAACCCGGCGGACGCTTCCTCGAAATGGGCAAAACCGATATCCGCGACCCCCACACCATCACCACCCGACACCCCGGCATCACCTACCGGGCCTATGACGTGCTCGACCCCGGCCTGGATCGCATCAAGGAAATGCTGGTCGCGATCCGCGGGTTGTGCGAAAGCGGGGCGATCCGGCCGCTGCCGGTGACCGCCTGGGACATCCGACGCGCACCCGAAGCCTTCCGCTACCTCAGCCAGGCCCGACACACCGGCAAAGTCGTCCTCACCCTCCCCCGCCCCCTCAACCCCGACGGCACCATCCTCATCACCGGCGGCACCGGCACCCTCGGCAGCCTCGCCGCACGACACCTCATCACCCGACACGGCGCCAAACACCTCCTGCTGACCAGCCGCAGCGGACCGAACGCCGAAGGCGCCGCAACACTCCACCAGGAACTCACCGCACTCGGCGCACACATCACCATCACCGCGTGCGACGCCGCCGACCGAGCCGCTCTCGCCGAACTCCTCGACACCATCCCCTCGGCGCACCCGCTCACCGCCGTGATCCACACGGCGGGCACGCTCCGGGACGCGGTCCTCGGCGGGCTCACCGACGATCACGTCGATGCCGTGCTCCGTCCGAAGGTCGACGCCGCGTGGAACCTGCACGAGCTGACCCGCGACCACGACCTCGCGCGGTTCGTCCTCTACTCCTCGGCCGCGGGCACCCTCGGCAATCCGGGTCAGGCCAACTACGCCGCCGCCAACACCTTCCTCGACGCACTCGCCCACCACCGGCACACCCGCGGCCTTCCCGGCAGTGCGCTCGCCTGGGGACTGTGGGCCGAGAGCAGCGGGATGACCGGCCATCTCGACGACTCGGACGTCGAGCGACTCGCGCGCACGGGCTTCCTGCCCATCACGAGCGCGCAAGGCATGGCGTTGTACGACGAGGCGGCGGATCTGCGGCAGCCGGTGCTGATCCCGTTCCCGCTCGACCTGACGACGTTGCGCGCCCGGGCGGGTGACGGTGTACCCGCGGTGCTGCGCGGCCTGGTCCGGGCCCGGCTCCGGCGCGCGGCCGAGGCGCCCGCGGCGCCCGGCGACGTCTCGGCCTCGCTCGCGGACCGGCTGCGCGCGTTGTCCCCCGACGACGCGCGGGAGCGGTTGCTCGAACTGGTACGCACTCAGGCGGCGGCCGTGCTCGGGCACTCGGCGTCCGAGTCCGTCGAGGCGGAGAAGGCGTTCAAGGAACTGGGCTTCGACTCGCTCACCGCCGTCGAGCTGCGCAACCGGCTCAACATCGCGACCGGCCTGCACCTGCCCGCGACGCTGGTCTTCGACCACCCGACGCCGACCGTCCTGGCCGAGTTCCTGCGTACCGAGTTGGTGCCCGCCGACGCGCCGGCGCTGCCGCTGCTCGCCGAGGTGGATCGCTGGGAGGCGGCACTGGCCGCGGCCGCGCCCGACGACGGGACCAGGGAGCGTTTGGCCGCCCGGCTGGCGGACTTCCTGGTCCGGCTCAACGAGTCGGCGAGCCGTACCGGTGCTCCGGGCGACGACGCCGCGGTGGCCGAGAAGATCGACGCCGCCTCCGACGACGAGATCTTCGACTTCATCGACAACGAACTCGGCATCTCCTGAATCACCCGACCGACCACAGTGACTTCGCAGTTTCGCGTTAGGGAGTGTTACGCCAGATGGCCAACGAGGAGAAGCTTCGCGACTATCTCAAGCGGGTGACCACGGACCTGCACCAGGCCCGTCGCCGACTGCACGAGGTGGAGGCCGAGAAGCACGAGCCGATCGCGATCGTGGGCATGGCCTGCCGGTTCCCCGGCGGCGTCGACACCCCCGAGGGGCTCTGGCGGTTGGTCGCGGACGGCACCGACGCCATCGGCGGGTTCCCCGCCGGGCGCGGCTGGGACCTGGACGGGCTGTACGACCCCGACCCGGAACACCCCGGGACCTCCTACGCCCGGACCGGCGGCTTCCTGGATCGCGCGGACGGCTTCGACGCCGCGTTCTTCGGGATCAATCCGCGCGAGGCCGCGGCCACCGACCCGCAGCAGCGGCTGTTGCTGGAGACAGCCTGGGAGACCTTCGAGCGGGCCGGGATCCGGCCCTCGACGCTGAGCGGCAGCGACACCGGCGTCTTCGTCGGCGCCATCGCGCAGGACTACGCGCCGCGCCTGCACCAGGCGCCGGAGGCCTTGGAGGGTTATCTGCTGACCGGGA
Organism: Embleya sp. NPDC001921; assembly: GCF_053594475.1. Lineage (NCBI taxonomy): Bacteria > Bacillati > Actinomycetota > Actinomycetes > Kitasatosporales > Streptomycetaceae > Embleya > Embleya sp. NPDC001921. The sequence goes on along the minus strand of NZ_JBSFEO010000119.1, from coordinate 4,282 downwards.
ACACCACGAGCGTGGCGTCCGGTCGCCTGTCCTACACCTTCGGTCTCGAGGGTCCCGCGGTGACGGTGGACACGGCCTGCTCGTCGTCCCTGGTCGCGCTGCACCTGGCGGTCCAGTCGCTGCGACAGGGCGAGTGCTCGCTCGCGCTGGCGGGCGGTGTCACGGTGATGGCCACTCCGGGGCTGTTCGTGGAGTTCAGCAGGCAACGCGGGCTCTCCCCCGACGGGCGGTGCCGCTCGTTCGCCGGCAGCGCGGACGGTACCGGGTTCGCCGAGGGCGTCGGCTTGGTGCTGGTCGAGCGGTTGGCGGACGCACGACGCAACGGACACCACGTACTCGCCGTGATCCGGGGTTCGGCGGTCAACCAGGACGGCGCGAGCAACGGACTCACCGCGCCCAACGGCCCGTCCCAGCAGCGGGTGATCCAACAGGCCCTCACGAGCGCCGGGTTGACGCCGGATCAGGTCGACGCGGTCGAGGCACACGGCACCGGCACCACCCTGGGCGACCCGATCGAGGCCCAGGCAGTGATCGCCACCTACGGGCAGGACCGGCAGGGCGGGCCGCCGCTTCGGCTCGGCTCGATCAAGTCGAACATCGGGCACACCCAGGCGGCGGCGGGCGTCGCCGGGGTGATCAAGATGGTGCTTGCCCTGCGGCACGGGGTGTTGCCCAAGACGCTGCACGTGGACGAGCCCGCGCCGCACGTCGACTGGTCGGCCGGCACGGTATCGCTGTTGACCGAGGCCGAACCGTGGCCCGAGACCGACCACCCCCGCCGCGCCGGCGTCTCCTCCTTCGGGATCAGCGGCACCAACGCCCACGTGATCCTGGAACAGACCCCCGAACCCGAGCCCGCCGAGGACACCGCGGCGGATCCCGAGCGTCCGGACACCGGTTCGACCGCCGAGCGGACGAGCGAGGACGAGCCGGCCACCGAGTCGGCGTCGCCGTCGGGACCCCTGCCGTGGGTGTTGTCCGCCCGCACGCCACAGGCACTTCGGGAACAGGCCGAGCGGCTGCACGCGTACGTCACGGCGCATCCGGACACCGACCTCGCCGCGATCGCGGGCACGCTCGCGACCCGGCGAACCGTCTTCGACCGGCGCGCGGCCGTCGTGGGCACCCGGCGCGACGACTTCCTGGCCGGGCTATCCGCCCTCGTGCAGGACCGGAGCCTGCCCACCGCGGTGACCGGCCATCGGCTCGCCGGACCCGGACGGACGGCGTTCATGTACGCCGGGCAGGGCAGCCAACGATCCGGCATGGGCACCGAACTCCGCGCTGTGTACCCGGTGTTCGCCGATGCCTTCGACGAGGTCGTCGCCCACCTGGACCCCCACCTGGACCGACCGCTCCGCGACGTGATCGACCACCACCCCGAACTCCTCAACCAGACCCGCTACACCCAACCCGCCCTCTTCGCCCTACAAACCGCACTCCACCACCTACTGGCCCACCACGGCATCACACCCGACTACCTCATCGGCCACTCCATCGGCGAACTCACCGCCGCACACCTCGCCGGAGTCCTCACCCTCCCCGACGCCGCCACCCTCGTCACCACACGAGCCCGCCTCATGCAAACCGCGCCCACCGGCGGCACCATGATCGCCATCACCGCCGCCCCGGACGAACTGGCCGAACTCCTCGACGGACACCAACACCTCGTCTCCGTCGCCGCGCACAACGCACCCCGGGCCACCGTGATCTCCGGCGACCGCGAACTCTGCCTCCACATCGCCGAACAGGCACGCATCGAAGGTCGCAAGACCAAGGAACTCAAGGTCAGCCACGCGTTCCACTCACCCCACATGGACCCGATCCTCGACGAGTTCCATACCGTGGCCGCCGACCTGACCTACCACACCCCCCACACCCCGCTCGTCTCCAACACCACCGGCACCATCGCCACCACCGAACAACTCACCGACCCCACCTACTGGACCAACCACATCCGCCACGCCGTCCACTTCCACGACGGCATCACCACCCTCCACCACGAAAACGTCACCACCTACCTGGAGTTGGGCCCGGACACCACCCTCACCGCGCTCGCCCGGGAGACCGTCGAGAGTCTGCGGTCGGACAACACGGCTCAGGACACCTCGCCGGTCTTCATCCCGACGTCGCGCCGCGAGCAGCCGGAGCCGGAGATTCTCACCGCCGCCGTCGCGCATGCCCGGTTGTTCGAGCGAACTCCCGGATGGGGCACACTGGTTGAGCCGAGCACCGGGTTCGTGGACGATCTCCCCTCCTATCCGTTCCAGCGCGAGAGCTACTGGCTCGAAGCGCGCGCGGGTGCCGATGTCGCCGCCGCCGGACTGGACGCGAGCGACCACCCGCTCCTCGCCGCCGCACTCCCCCTCGCCGACAACGACGGACTCATCCTCACCGGACGCCTCTCCCGCACCACCCACCCCTGGCTCACCGACCACATCGTCCTCGACACCACCCTCCTCCCCGGCACCGCCTTCATCGACCTCGTGATCCAGGCGGGCGACCGGGTCGGGTGCGACACGATCGAGGAACTGACCCTGGAGGCACCGCTGGTGCTGCCGGCCCGGGACGGGGTGGACCTCCAGCTCACCATCGCCGGTCCGGACGAAGCGGGTCGACGTACCGTCACCATCCACTCCCGACCGACCCGCGGGCCCGGCGGTCACGCCGCCGGCGCCGAGTCGGCCTCGTGGACGCGACACGCCACCGGTGTCCTGGCCGATCGCGGGGGCGCCGCTCGCGGCACGGCCGATTCCGACGCGGCGGCCGAGGTCTGGCCGCCCGCCGGGGCCGAGGCGCTGCCGGTGGGTGACCTGTACGAGCGGTTGGCCGAGCGCGGCTACGCCTACGGCCCGACCTTCCAGGGCGTGCGCGCCGCCTGGCGCCTGGGCGGCGAGCTGTACGCCGACGTCCGGCTGCCCGAGGACCGGGCGGGAGACGCCGCGGGGTACGGGCTGCACCCCGCTCTCCTCGACGCGGCGCTGCACCCGTTGGTGCTGGACACCCTCGCGGACGACGCGCCCGAACCGGACGGCGTGCGCCTGCCGTTCACATGGTCCGAGGTGACTCTGCACGCGACCGGCGCGACCGCGCTGCGCGTACGGCTCACCCCGACCGGGACGGACCGGATCGCGCTGTCGGCCACCGACGAGGCGGGCGCACCGGTCGCCACGGTCGCGGCGCTCGTGCTCCGGTCGATCGCGGCCGATCGGCTCACCGCGGTCGCCGAGGACACCGGCCGAGACTCCCTGTTCCACCTGGACTGGCTCGCCGCGCCCGGACCCGAAGGCAAGCCGGCCGGCGTCCCGTTCGCGGTCCTGGGTGGCGACGACCCGCACGGCCTCTCCGCGTCCGCCGATGCGGTGTACGCCGACCCGGCCGCGGTGGCGACCGCGATCGCGAACGGCGATCCGGTTCCGGGCCTGGTCGTCACGGCGCCGGTCGTCGACCAAGGCGACGACGTACCCGGCGCCGCCCACGCGGTCACCCGTGCGGTGCTCGCGCTGCTCCGGGAGTGGTCCACCGACGAGCGGTTGGCGTCGACCCGCCTGGTCGTACTCACCCGGCACGCCGTCGCCACCGACGCGCACGACCCCGTGCGGCCGGCCGGCGCGCCGGTGTGGGGGCTCGTGCGCACCGCGCAGACGGAGCACCCCGACCGTTTCGTCCTGGTGGACCTCGACGACGATCCGACGTCGTACGCGGCCCTGCCCGCCGCGCTCGCCGAGGGCGAATCACAGCTCGCGCTGCGCCGGGGAACGCGGTTCGTCCCGCGTTTGGTCCCCGCTCGCTCCCGTCCGTCGCTGGTGATCCCGAGCGCCGCCGAGCCGGCGTGGCGGCTCGATGTGACCGGGCACGGAACGCTGGACAACCTCGCGTTGCTCCCGTCGCCGATCGCGGACGCCCCGTTGACGGAGCATCAGGTGCGACTGTCGGTGCGCGCGGCAGGTCTGAACTTCCGGGACGTGATGATCACCCTCGGCATGTACCCGGGTGAAGCCCTGATCGGCAGCGAGGGCGCCGGAGTGGTCCTGGAGGTCGGCCCGGGCGTGCGCGATCTGGCCCCCGGCGACCGGGTGATGGGCCTGCTCGAAGGTGGTGTCGGACCGCGCACGATCGCCGACCGGCGATACCTCTCCCGGGTCCCGGCGGACTGGACGGACGAGCAGGCCGCCGCGACCCCGATCGTGTTCCTGACCGCGTACTACGGCCTGGTCGACCTCGCCGAAGCCCAACCGGGCGAAACACTCCTCGTCCACGCCGCCACCGGCGGCGTCGGCAT
>NZ_JBSFEO010000118.1:0-7132 GCF_053594475.1 Embleya sp. NPDC001921 | reverse complement strand
CATCACGAAAATTGAGCCCGGCAACCCGCACCCCGACCCGCAACTCCCCCCACCCCAAAGGCTCCGACACCCCCGGCACCGCAACCAACGCCAAACTCGCAAGCGTCCCGCGCGCCACGGCGTCCAGTCGCCACGGACCCGACAGCGGCGCCAACGTCCCGTCCCGATCGGCTCGGACCAGCCTCGGCGCGAGTACGGTGCCCGCCCGCACGGCGACCTGGGTCTCGCGCGCGGCCAGGGCGATGCGGGCCGTCTCGACGGGGTCCGCCGCGTCGGCGGCGTCCGGGTCCAGGTCGATCAGCAGGAACCGGTCGGGGTGCTCGCTCTGCGCCGACCGCACCAACCCCCATGCGGGGGCGTGCCCGAGGTCGGGTACCGCGTCACCGGGGACCGCCGCCACCGCCCCGCGCGTCACCACCACGAAACGGGAGCCGGCGGATTCGGCGGTCGCCGTCTTCTTCAGCCACTCCTGCACCGCCGTGAGCAGACGTACGGCCGCGAGCTCGGCAGCCGGCACCACGTCCCCCACTACGGCCGCCGGAACCGGGGTGCAATGGTGGACGGTCAAGTCCGGGGCCGGATCCGGGCCGTCGATGTCCGGATCGGGTCGGCCGACGGGGGTCCAGACCACCGAGTACAGGGAATCCGCCGCCGAGGAGGCGGCGCCCAGCCGGGTCGGATCGACGGAGCGCAGTTCGAGCGCGTCGGCGGAGAGCACCGGCCGCCCGGTGCCGTCGGCGGCCTGCAGCGCGATCCGGTCGGGGTCACCGTCGACCGGCGCCAGGCAGATCCGCAGTGTCGAGGCCCCGACCGCGTGCAACGTGATGCCGTTCCACGCGAAGGGAAGCCGCATCGTGGGCTTGTGGACCGCATCGATCCCGTCCGCGACCAGGCCGTGCAGAGCGGCGTCGAGCAGCGCGGGGTGGATTCCGAACCGACCTGCCTCACCGATGAGTTCGTCGGGCAACCGCACGTCGGCGAACAGCTCGCCGTGCAAGCCCCGGTACAGCGCGCGCAGACCTCGGAACGCGGGCCCGTAGCCGTAACCGGCGTCGGCGGCACGGGCGTAGAAACCGTCGAGGTCGATCGGCCGCGCGCCGGGCGGGGGCCAGACGGCGAAATCGAATACCGCGTCGGCGGCGTCCTCGGCCAGGACACCGACGGCATGGCAGGTCCATTCGCCGTCGTCCCCCGCCGCCTCGTCCCGGGAGTGCACCGACACGGTCCGGCGCCCGTCGGCGGCCGCCGGCTCCACGTGCACCTGGAGGGCACGCGCGCCCTGCGCGGGCAGTACGAGCGGTGTCCGCAGGGTCAGTTCGTCGACCCGCCCGCACCCCACCGAATCGCCCGCCTGGACGGCCAGCTCCGCGAACGCGGTTCCGGCCAGCAACACCGTCCCCGCGACGGCATGGTCGCCCAGCCACGGTTGGGCCCGGACCGAGATCCGGCCGGTCAGCAGGACCGTGTCGGCTCCGGCCGGACGTACGGTCGCCGCGAGCAACGGGTGATCCGCCGCGACCAGTCCGAGGCCGACGGCGTCGGCGGGTGCGCTCGCGGTGCGGTCGAGCCAGTAGAGCCGGCGCCGAAAGGCGTAGGTGGGCAGATCGAGGTGCCGGTGCTCGGCCGGCGGGAGCACCGCCGACCAGTCGATCGGGCAGCCGCGTACGTGGACGAACGCGAGTGCGCAGAGCAGTGCCTCGTGCTCCGGTCGATCCCGGCGCAACACGGAGCCCGCCGCGATGTCGGGGGCGCGCTCCCCGGTGTCGGTCGGCGCGGCGACACCATCGTGGACCAGCGCGGTCAACACACCGTCCGGCCCCAGCTCCAGGAAGGTTCCGACGCCCGTCGCGCGCAGGTATGCCACGGCATCCGCGAAACGCACGGCCCCGCGAACCTGGCGTACCCAGTAGTCCGGATCGTTCGACTCCTCGGCGCTCAAGAGCCGTCCGGTCAGGGTGGAGACGATCGCACGTGTGGGTCGGGCGAAGGTCACCCCCTCCAGGACGCTCCGGTAGTCGGCCGCCATCCCGTCCATCCGCGGGGAGTGAGAGGCGCGACTCACCTTCAGCCGCTTGGTCTTGCGTCCCCGCGCCGCGAACTCGGCCGCGATCCGCGACACCGGCTCCTCGTCACCGGAGAGCACCACCGAACTCGGCCCGTTCAAGGCGGCGATGCCCGCGGTGTTCCCGACCCCCGCCGCCTCCAGCGCTGCCGTCACCTCGGCTTCACCGGCCTGCACCGCGACCATCGCCCCACCCGCCGGCAACGCCTGCATCAACCGGCTCCGGGCCGCGACCACCGTCGCCGCGTCCGCGAGCGACCACACACCCGCCACATGCGCGGCGGCCAACTCCCCGATCGAATGCCCCAGTACGAGCCCCGGACGCACACCGAAGGACTCGACCAACCGGAACAGCGCCACCTCCACCGCGAACAGCGCAGCCTGGGTGAACACCGTCTCGTCCAACAACCCCGCGGTGCCCTCCACCCCGAACACCACATCCCGCACCGGGAACCCCACATGCCCGGCGAGTCGGCGGTCCAACTCCGACACCGCGGCATCGAAGGCGTCGGCGAACACCGGGAAGAGGCCGTACAGTTCACGCCCCATCCCGACCCGCTGACTCCCCTGCCCGGTGAACAGGAAGGCCAGGTCTCCCGTTCCCAGGACCGAGCCGCGAATCACGCCCGCCGCGGATTCGCCCGCGGCCAGCGCGTCCAGCCCGCTCGACAGCGCGGCCCGCGAGGAACCGACCACGACGGCGCGCTCGTCGAGGGCCGCACGCGATCCGGCGAGCGCCGAGGCGACCGCGGCGAGGTCGAGTTCGGGGTTGTCCCGCAGGTAGGCGGACAACACGGCCGCCTGCGCGCGCAGCGCGTCACCGGACTTCGCCGAAACCGGCCAGGCCAGGACCCGTTCGGCGCCCGTCACTTCCGCGACGTCCTCGGCAGGCACCGGTTCGGGCCCCTGTTCCAGGACCACATGCGCATTGGTACCGCTCGCGCCGAACGAGGAGACGCCGGCCCGGCGGGGGCGTCCCGTCCTCGGCCATTCGCGTGCCTCGGTGAGAGGTTCGACCGCGCCCAGCGACCAGTCGACGTGCGGGGACGGCACATCGCAGTGCAGGGTCTGCGGCAACACGCCCGCCCGCATCGCCATCACCATCTTGATCACACCGCCCACGCCCGCGGCGGCCTGTGCGTGGCCGATGTTCGACTTCAGCGATCCCAGGTAGAGCGGGCTGCCCGCGTCGCGGTCCCGGCCGTAGGTCGCGATGAGCGCCTGCGCCTCGATCGGGTCGCCCAGCGGCGTGCCCGAGCCGTGCGCCTCGACCGCGTCGACGTCGGCGGTCGACAGACCGGCGTTCGCCAACGCCTGCCTGATCACCCGCTGCTGTGCCGGGCCGTTCGGCGCCGTCAGGCCGTTGCTCGCACCGTCCTGATTGACCGCCGTACCGCGAACCGTCGCCAGCACCCGGTGCCCCAGGCGCCGCGCGTCGGACAACCGCTCCACGAGCAGCACACCGACACCCTCCGACCAACCGGCACCATCCGCGGCCGCCGAGAACGCCTTGCACCGACCGTCCGGCGAGACCCCCCGCTGCCGGCTGAACTCGACGAAGACCTCCGGGGTCGCCATCACGGTCACACCACCGGCGAGCGCCATCGAGCACTCACCGCCGCGCAACGCCCGAACGGCCAGATGCAGCGCCACCAACGACGACGAACACGCCGTGTCCACGGTCAGCGCGGGACCCTCGAAGCCGAAGGCGTACGCGACCCGGCCCGACGCCACGCTGCCGGCATTTCCGATCAGCAGGTAGCCGTCCACACCCTCGGGCACCTGCTGCATGCCCGACGCGTAGTCGTGGTACATCACTCCGACGAAAACACCGGTCCGGCTGCCGCGCAGCGTGGCGGGGTCGATCCCGGCCCGTTCCAGCACCTGCCACGAGGTCTCCAGCAGGAGCCGCTGCTGCGGGTCCATCGCCAGCGCCTCGCGCGGCGAAACGTCGAAGAACTCGGCATCGAACTGCCCGGCGTCGTGCAGGAATCCGCCCTCGCGGGCATAGCTCTTCCCGGAGGCCGCCGGATCGGGGTCGTACAGGCCGTCCAGGTCCCAACCGCGGTTCGACGGGAACGGCGAGACCGCGTCCCCGCCTTCGGCGACCAGATGCCACAAATCCTCGGGCGACTCCACTCCGCCGGGATAGCGGCACGCCATCCCGACGATGGCGATCGGTTCGTCCTCCACCGCCGGGCCGGTCACGACGGCGGGCGGCGTGTCCCGGGCGCCGAAGAGTTCCTGTCGGAGCCTGCGCAGGAGCGCGGTCGGCGTCGGGTGGTCGAAGACCAGGCCGGCCGGCAGGCGCAGACCAGTCGCGGAATCGAGCCGGTTGCGCAGTTCGAGGCCGGTGAGCGAGTCGAAGCCGAGGGACTTGAAGGTGGCGGTGATGTCGACGTCGACACCTTTGGGCAGGCCGAGTACGGCCGCCACCTGTTCGTGAACCATGTCCGAGAGGGCGCGTTCCCGCTCGTCGTCCGGCAGCGCGGTGAGTCGTCGGGCCGACAAGGACCGCGACGCGAGGGCGGTGGGGCGTGCCGGAGCGGGAGCGAGGCCGCGCGACATTCCCATCGGCCTGCCGCTCCCGGCCCGGGCGCGGAGCGCGGGCAGGTCCAACGCGGCGGGGACCAACAGGGCCTCGGTGGTGCCGAGTGCGGCGTCGAAGAGGCGCAGGCCCTGCTCGGTGGCGAGCACGCCGACGCCCAGCCGGCCCATCCGCCGCCGGTCGGCGCCGCTCATCGCGCCGGTCATCCCGCCGGCCTCGGCCCACAGCCCCCAGGCCAGCGAGGTGGCCGGCAGTCCGGCCGCGCGACGGGCGTGCGCGAGCGCGTCGAGATAAGTGTTCGCCGCCGCGTAGTTCGCCTGCCCCGGACCACCCAGGATCCCGGACACGGAGGAGAAGAGCACGAAGGCGGCCAAGTCGAGGTCGCGCGTCGACTCGTGCAGGTTGACCGCACCGTCGATCTTGGCCCGCAGCACAGCGTGCAACCGGTCCTCGGTCAACGCCGCGACCAGACCGTCGTCCAGGATCCCGGCCGCGTGCACCACACCCGTCAGCGGGGCCCGCACGCGGTCCAATACCCCGCTCAACGTCTGCCGATCCGCCGCGTCGCCCGCCTCGACCACCACGGACGCCCCGAGTTCCGTCAGCTCCGCCAGCAACTCCCGTACTCCGGGCGCCTGTTCGCCTCGACGGCTGAGCAGCACCAGGCTTCGCACACCGTGCCGCGCGACGAGCCGACGGGCCACCAGTGCGCCCAACAGCCCGGTGCCGCCGGTGATCAGGACCGTTCCGTCACCGAGACGCGCCGCAGCGCGGGTGCACGCGCCGGTGGCGGCGGAGCCGACGGCATGCCGGACCAGTCGCGGCACCAACACCGCGCCGCCTCGCACCGCCGTCTCGCGCTCGCCGCAGGCCAGTACGCCCGGCAGGGCAGCCGTCCACTCCGCGTCGTCGACGTCCACCAGCGCAAAACGATCCGGGTGCTCGGTGGCCGCCGACCGCACCAGGCCCCACACCGCCGACGCCGCGAGGCCCGGCAGCGAGGACACCTCCGAGCGGGCCGACACACCCACCGCACCGCGCGTCACCACGACCAACCGCGACCCGACGAACCGCTGGTCACCCAGCCACTCCCGCACCACCGACAACACCCGCGCCGCCACCCGACGGGCCGCGGCGGCGTGGTCGTCGTGCGGCCCCGAGTCGGCGACGCAGGGAAGCACGACCGCGTCGGGCACGCCGCCCACGACCGCCGCGTCCAGATCGGGGGCGTCGGCGTCGAGCACCAAAATCCCGCCGGCGAAGGCCTCGTCGACCCCTGCGGCCGGAATCCAGTCCACGCGGTACAGGTCGTTCGCCACGACCGGCCGCGCCGCCGCGAGCGCCTCGGCGGTGATCGGGCGCAGGGTCAGCGCCTCGATCGCGGCCACCGGGCCGCCCGTCGTGTCCGCCAGCAGCACGCGGACGGTGTGCGATCCGCCGGGAGACAGCCGTACCCGCAGGTGGGACGCGGCGTTCGCGTGGAGCGTCAGCCCCTTGAAGACGAACGGCAACCTCACCCGCTCCGGCATACCGTCGCCGCCGGCGCCCTCGTCACCGTCGCCGCCCCCGGAGAGAGCGGCGTGCAACGCGGCGTCGAGCAGCGCCGGATGCAGTCCGAAGCGGCCCGCGCCGTCCGCCACGCCCTCGGGCAGCACCACCTCGGCGTAGATGTCGTCACCGGCACGCCAGGCGGCGCGCAGGCCCTGGAACGCGGGCCCGTACGCATAGCCGCTCGGCACCAGGTCGGCGTAGAAGCCCGCCAGGTCCACCGGCTCCGCACCGGTCGGCGGCCAGGGCCCCGAGGCGAAGGACACGTCCGGCGCCGATCCGGCTTCGGACAGCGTCCCGACGGCATGCCGGGTCCAGTCCGACTGCGCCGAATCGTCCGCGTTTCGGGCGAACACGCCGATCGGCCGGGTCCCGTCGCGCTCGGCCGCGCCGACGTCGACCTGTAGCTGAAGCGAGCCGTGCTCGGGGATCACCAGCGGTGCTTCCAGGGCCAGTTCGGCGATCCGGCCGCAACCGACCTCGTCTCCGGCCCGGATCGCCAGTTCGACGAAGGCCGTACCCGGCAGGAGCACCGTCCCGGCAACCGCGTGGTCCCCGAGCCAGGCGTGCGAGGACAACGCCAGCCGTCCCGTCAACAGGACTCCGTGCCCGCCGCCGCGTCGCACCACCGCGCCGAGCAGCGGATGCCGCGCCGCGACCTGGCCGAGGCCGCGCGCATCACCGGTGGACACCGAACGTGTCGGCCAGTACCGCCGGCGCCGGAAGGCGTACGTCGGCAGCTCCGCGGCCACCGCGTCGCGCTGTCGAGCGCGGTCCCCCAACAGCGGGGACCAGTCGACGGGGAGACCGTTGACGTGCGCCTCGGCGAGTGCCGTGCCGAAGCGCTCCGGGCCGCCCTCGCCCCGCCGCAACGTCCCCAGCACCACCGCTTCTGCCTCGGCGGCTTCGACCGTGCTCTCGATCGGTGTCGTCAGCACCGGGTGGGGGCTCACCTCGACGAAGGCGTCGAATCC
>NZ_JBSFEO010000117.1:0-7624 GCF_053594475.1 Embleya sp. NPDC001921 | reverse complement strand
AGCAACCGTGCCGCCTTCGCGTGATCCCCGAGTGCTCCGAACCAGGGCGCCTGGCAGGCGCGGGCGTTCAGGGTTTCGCGGTGGTCGAATCCCAGAGCGCGTGTCGAGTCGGCGATCAGATCGGCGTACACCCGTATCCCCTCCGCGGGGTTCCCCGTCCGTGTGACAGCGGTCAGTGGATACGGCTCTGCGTCACATTCCGAGAAGTGGCAACTCTCTGTGAAATTCGTTCAGTTGGGGTTGATGATCCGGAGTCGTAGGAGGTCGAAGTTGGCCCGTCCAAACATTTGCCGTTTGAGGTACTTGATGCGTGTCACGGCGCCTTCGACCGGACCACTGTTCCAGGGCAGCGACAGGCCGGCGGTAACGGCGTCGAGGTCGCGGCGGAGGTTCACGGCGAAGCCGCGCAGCGGAGGACAGCCCTCGGCTGCGACGCGGTCTATCCAGTCGGGGAGTTCGCGCCCGCGGCGGTCGCGCATCAACTCGGCGAACCCGCGCACCGCGTCGGACACGTACTGAAGCTCCGGGCTGCGCGCCAGGATGCGCTTGAGCTGCAGCGCTTCCTCTGCGGTGAGCGAGTCGGGGTGGCGGGTGAGCCACTGGGCGGCCAGGCGGACGGTGGGTGTGTCGGACACCTTCGGCGCCGGTTGTCCGGAAGCCCGCAAGGGTTGCAGCCAGCGCCGGACCGTTCGCGTGGCGCCCCGGTAGCCGAGCTGCCGGATCTCCGCGTGGAGGACGGCGCCGTCGGTGCAGCCCTCGTTCCACCGCTGGTGGAGGTGGCCGAGGTAGGGCCGGAGCGTGCCGCGGCTGCGGGCGGCGCGCACGGTGATGCCCGCCCACCACGAAGAGCACCCACACGGCGTCACCGACCCGACGGCGGCGCAGCGGGAGGCCCTGGCCAAGGTGGGTGTGTGTGCGCGTCGACGTGGTGGCGCAGTGCCGGGTCCGGGGGGCGTTCACCGTTGCCGCGGCGGCCGCGTTCCGCGGGTGGGAAGGGCACTTGGTCGAAGCACAGGATCCGGTGAAGGCCGCCGACATCACATGCGATCACCGAAGCCCGGACACACGAGTGCCGGGCTGCCATCGGCTCGCCCCGGGATTCGGCAGCAGGCTAGAGGAGCCGCCAATGGCGACACACGCACGCCATGCCGCCCGCAGGACGTTCCCGGTCACCCGACTCACGCTCGACCACGACCCTGCCGTCCTCGGCCCACACCCGGTCGCCGGCGCGCAGGAACAGCGGCCGCTCCAGCTCGAACACCGAGCACCCGGGCTCGAAGTCCACCTCGTTGAGCAGCAGCATCCTTGGGGCCGTCACATGTTCACCGGTCAGAATCACTTCCCCATGCTCCCGCACCGGTCGAGTGAGTCTCCCGAGCGCCGGCCACATCGACGATCACGCCCCGGGTCGGGACAAGGTGAAGCCATATTCCGGAGTCTCGCGAACGGTCGAAGTTCACCTTCACGAGACGGTCGGCGGCGGCAATCGAAGCGGACCGACAGGCCCGCGACGCGGGCGGCGGGCACGACCAGCAGCAGCTCGCCGGTGTCCGGATCGCTGCGGCAGCCCCGGCGCGGGTTCAGCGCCTCGCCGGGTCGCTGACTGCTGAGGTGGATCCGACGTCACCCGGGGTCGGTGTTGGCGGCGCCGTAGCGCAGTTCTCCGTCTTGCGGCAGGAGGTAGCCGATGCTCCGTGACTTCGGCATCAATCCGTTCAAGGTGGCGGCGTAGGTGCAGCCGGAGGTCTCCCAACCGATGTAGCCCGCGCGGAAGTCGGCGGTGCGGAATGCCTCGGTTCCCACGGCCGCGAGCCAGTCGTCGAGAACCCGGGACCTGTAGAACTGCCGGCCGCTCTCGTGGTACACGATGCCGGTGCGGTCGAGGGCGCCGAGAGGAATATAGAAGTCCAACCAGTCCACGCCGTCGGCTCCGTCTTCCGGAATCGCCACGCAACCGCAGACCACGAGCTCGCCCGTCGGCAGGCGAACCTGCCCTTGCAAATGCCCGAACCTCGCCAGCGCCTCCACCGTGCACTCCACGGGCTCCTGCTCCCGGGGCTCACGGGACCGGTCACCGAAACACCCCTGAACGTCCGCTGCGGACCACACCGCGGTCAGGACGCGCTGCAGCCGGGCATCGCTCCGCGGCCCCACCTCGATCGCCAACTCGTAGAAGCCGCCCGACCAGTTGTCGACCGTGCGGAACGCGTATGGAGCACTCATGCCGCGATCATGACGGATCAGCAGCCGGACCGACATCCCGTTGTCTCGCCCGAAGGATTCCGAGTCGCAGGAACCACGAATCGGCGATCAGCGAGTGCCCCGCCACTCTGTATTGGCCATCGGCATCCCAGCGATGGCGGCCGGCCCGCGTGTTCTGCGGTCCGAGTCGAGATGCGCGGTCCGGCCGCGGGCCGGCCGAGACGCCGAGATCGTCGAACTCCATCCACCGCCCCGGGACATGGGACGTGGGCTCGGCCAGGGCCACCCTCACCTCGTCGAACGTCATGCCGAACCGCACAGGACCCACCCCCACGAACGAGACGAACTCCCACTTCACCCCCTCCCGCACAACCCACGCTTCCTCCACGCCCCGAACCTCCCTTCCCCGACCCGAAAGCCGTTCCCACACGCGACCACCCCCGCCACTTTTCAGTCGTCGGCCAGGACGTCGTCCCACACCCGACCACCGTTCACCCGGATCGACAACCAACGGCGCAGCCGCATCGCGTGGCGCAGCCCGTCGTGGGGGTTCTGTCCCCAGTCGCCCTCCCATCCGTCGGCGTCGTGGAGCAGTACCGGGTCGTCCCGCGCGATCAACGACAGGTGCCATTGCATCGAGCAGCCGCCGTGGGCCAGGCGCAGCCATGACGACGGTGGTGCCTGGTGGCGGTGGTGTTCCGCGTCGTCGCGGATCGCGCGGGACCGGTCGTGCACGTGTCCCGGGGGGCGGTTGCCGCGGCGCAGGGAGGAGAGCCCGGAGTCGGGTCCGCAGCCTCCGTCGCCGATCTCGGTGTGGAGGCCCGGGACACGGAGACCGCCGGCGTGGCCGTCCGGCGGCGTTTGTCAGCACGTTCGTGCGTCGGTGGGTTCGGCGCCTGTCGACCTCTCGTGCAGCGGGTGATAGCGGGCGTCCTTCCCCGGCCATCCTTGATCGAGGAACGGCGGGCGGTCCACCCGATCGAAGCACCGCAGGATGAAATCGGTGAATGGACCGGCCGTCTCGAACCATTCGCCCGCCTCGCTCCCGACGACGACGCGCCAGTCGTCGGGGTCCGGTTCCAGGGCCAGGAAGAAATACGTGTTGCCCTGTTCGTCGTGCCCCCATTCGAGGAGACCGCCCTGCGCCGGGTGGAACGGCCAGGGGCAGGAATCGGGATGCATCCCTTCCCACACGCCCCGATGCCACAGTCGTTCGGCCTCCTCGCGGCTGCCGTCGGTCGGCCGGTCCAGCCACACGTAGCCGTCCACGGCACCGGGGCCGTAGAGGTCCAGGAACGCCTTGTAATCGGTGGGCAGGACCAGCCCCAGGTACGCCTCCGACGCCGCCCACAGCGTCGGCCGCGCCCATCCCCGGCACTGCGGCTCACCGAGCCGCTCCCTCAACCCGTCCAACCCCGTGACCGCCATGACCCTCCCGTATCGCGCGAACACTGCCCCGATCGCATTCTGTCCACCCGAGCCGACACACCCACGCCCACCCGTCTTGGGCGGCGGAGCGGGTCGAGGCCCTGACCGCGCTCGGGATGCGGTGGGTGTAGGGGGAGGCTCGGTGGGGTTGTCGAAGAGCAGTTTGGTCCGGGTCGGACGTGACGTGGTTTCCGGGCCGTGGACGACGGGCCGAGGGGTTTCGGTTCCGCTGGTTGGTCGAGCCGGTCAGTGGCGTTCCCGCGAGCGGATCGTCTGGAGCGGCAGTGTCGTTGCAGGCCCTCGAGGACATCGTCGTTCGGGGTTCGGGGCGTGTCCGGGAACGTAGTCGTCACGACGAAACCGGTGCGCGGACCGCCGGTTCGCGTGTCGCGCACGGCCCTCGACCGCGTCGGTCGCCGTACTGCTCACTGTGTCGGCTCGCCCCGGGGGATGCCGATCACCAGGGAGTGGGAGCCCTCGACGAGATAGGGATGCCCGGGAAAGTGGTCGATGTGACGGTGACCGCCGTCCTCGGCGGCCAAGGCGGCGACATGGCGTGGAGTTGGTCCGCGAACAGAGCCCTGGCGGTGGGGTGGCCGTCGATCACGAGGATCCGGCGCGGGGAGTCGATGCGGATGTGCACGCCCGGCCGGGTAGCGTTCCCGACCTCGACTCCGATCAGGGAGTCGCCGTCGTGCGGCGTCGCCGGCTCGGACCCGACGAATCCCTCGCCTCGGGCCACCGTGCCTGCCAGGTCGGTCAGTTCGTCCACCGATCCGATGAGTTCCACTTCGTCGAAATTCGGATCGGACACAACGATCGCGGGTGTCGTTCCTTCGGGCGGACCGGGTGCGTCGGGATCACCCCCCACCCTAAGCATCGACCGGGCAACGCGGTGAAGCGTGGTCGGGCGGATCGGATGCACCGTCAGGCCGTCGGATCATCGACACGTTGAACATGACAGACATCCCACGCGCTGGAGTGTCAATCAGGAGGCGCGTGGGTTGTCTTCGTCGCACGGGCGCCCGGCTCGAACGGATGCCCTGGCCTCGGCGGGTGACGCTCTACTTCGACCCGATGACCACCGTCCGCAGCAACGACCGCGATGCGTTTCGGGGGCGCTGGGAGGACCGGCTGTGGCTCAACGTCCCCGGGCCCTTCTACGGCGGGGAGACCGACACCTGTTGGACCGGACGGCTTGCAGCGCCCGCCCACGTCCTCTACGGGAGTGAGTACCTTACCGAGTACGTCTATCGCCAGCCCGGAACGCCTACGGAGACCGCCCTGGTGGTCGACGCGGCAGGCGACGACCCGTTCGGGGGGCACGGCTGTGACGGCGACTCCCGGTGGACACCGGAAACCGTCCGGGAGTGGTGGCGAAACCGCGGACAGGTCCTGCAATACCTGTTCGACCAGCGCAGGACGTGGGACGAGAGCGATGCCGCACACGGCCAGGACATGGCAGCTGCCGTCCGCGACTTCGAGTCCTACATCGGCGGCGGCCTGGCATCCGACCTGCAGATCTACCTCTACCGGCTGGAGAAGCGACAGTCTCCCGCTCCCGGTGACCGGCTGCCCGAGCTGTAGCCGAGGACGTTTCGCGGCAACAGGGCCGCCGATCCGAGAGGAACGCAGCAACCCGGGGGGCCGAAGTGTCGGGCGGCGAATGCGTGGGTTGGGTGGGACCGGGCGGTCGCCTCGTCGGTCGGAGGCCGCGACGGCGCCGCGCGTCCGGCTCTCGTTGCCGCCGACGCGGGAAACACGCGACCTCTGAAGCGGCCGGCCCGCAGCAGGCGCGGCATGGGCGCCACCGATCTACGTACGCTGCTGACCGAGGGCGTCGACTCCAAGGGCGTCGGGTATCTGCCGGCACCGCCGACACGACCGGGGCCGTCCGGGGCGGGACGGTGCTCGCGCGAGGGATCGGGGTCGGCATACTCGCGGGATGCGACTGCGCGGGCAAGGTCGTGAGGAGATCGACGAGTGGTGCGTGGTGTTCTCCGGGGCGGTGGCGCGAGGGGAGTTCGGGTGGGCGCATCGGTTGCTGGACGGGTTGTCGAGTGGGCGCGAGGATCGCATCAGGTGGGCTTTCGGGCGGGCGATGTTGTACGTGCGGCAGCAGGAGTACGCGGCCGCGCTCGATGTCGTGCGCGCCTGGTTGGAAACGGCCCCGGTGGATGATCCGTGTCGATCGGAGTTCGAGCACACATACGCGGACTACGCGGCCGTCGGGTTCCTGGCGGGCGCGTTCTCCGCCGCCGGGACGTCGCCGACGCTTCGCACGGCGGCCGTCGCGGACCAGGAGCGGCCCGCGGGGTGTCCGATGACGGTGGCGCTGGACGTTCGGGAAGGACGGAGCGGGCAGGCGCTCTCCCGGCTGCGCCGGCATCGGCGCGGGTCGCTGCTGGGCGGTCGGTCGACGCGGGCGAACGCGGACGTGCTGATCGCGGTGTGTCCGGCGGAACTCGGGGACGTGGCCGGAACCGGGAAGGCGATCCGCCGCGCGACGCGGATCGCGCCGGGGTCGGCCCTGATACCGATGGCCCACGCACACCTCGCAACGGTCGTGGCCCGCGCCGCCGGCGGAAGGGGAGCGTAGTCGTTCCGCCGAACCCACCGACCCATCTGCCCTCCGAGGACGTCGGGCCGCCCGAGCCCCAAACGCCGGTCTCCTACGCAGGACCGGCCAGGTCGCGAGCCGCGGCCACATAGCGGTTCGTCACCCTGTGCTGGATCGCACGGGTGACGGGGCCTCCCAGACGCGACCACCAGGTACCGGGACGGCTGAAGGCGCGAATCGTGAACCACACGGCGTCCTCGACGTCGCGTTCGATCACGAACGCCTCCTCGCCCGACTCGGGATGCCCGGCAAGCGTGCCGTACGCGAACCCGACCCGATCCCGCTCGTCGATCACACCGACCACCCGACAGGGCGCGCCGATCCGCACCGGCCCCAGCCGCAGCACCGACGTCACCTCCACCCCCATCGCGACGCGAGCGGCATCACCGCGCACCTCCAGACCCGCCCCGCGCAACACCTGCCAGCCCAACACCCCTTCGGCCACCCGACGAAACGTCTCCGACCCCTCCCCCACCCTCACTCGACGCTCGATGTGGCGATATCCGGACGGCTTCGGCACCGCCGGATCCAACGTCGCACCGACCTCGGAATAGGTCATGGGCCCAGGCATGCGCGGCATTCTCCCCCACCCGGGGGGATCGCCCCGCACGCCCGCCGTCGATCCCGCGTCCCCGGCGCCGGCGGGGTCTGCCGTCACGGCGACGGACGCGCACTCGGGCGGCCCATGACGGTCGGGCTCGCGGTGAAGACGGCCGTTTTCCGACAGCCTCGTCCCCGAAGCGAGCCCAGAGCGTCAGTAGCCGGGCACTCACCGATTCACCGCGTCGAAGGGCTCGTCGTGCCGGCGCCAGGAAGCGGTGGGCCCCAGTCCTCCAGCAACCCGGCCGCAGCAACGACGGCCGTCCACCAGCCCGTTGCCACATACGGAGCGAGCACCTCCCACGCATCGCCCTCCCGGCCCCGATCACCCAGCGTCTTTGCCCACGCCAACGCGCAGAACCACTGGCCGTGTCGGGCCTGCGCCTCCACCACGTCGGCACGGCCTCGTTCGAGCAGCCGCGAAACCAGCGCCGGCGGAATGCAGCCGGACCGCGTCCGGGCCCGGAAGTCGAGATCGGTGGCGTCCACGACCGGGCACCATAGCGCCCGCCCCCGACACCGGATGGACACCACACCGCACCCGCGGTCTGTTCATCGTTCGCCAGGCCGTCTCGTTCGGACCACATGCCGTCGGCTCCGGTCCTTCCCGACCTGGCGGCTCACGTTTGCGAGGGTCGTCGATCCGGTGCGGACGAACTCGATTGACGGGGTCGGCATCATGCCTGGCATGGGTACGGACATCAGCGGCTTCCTGGAGTACCGGGCGCCGCAGGGCGATCAGGAGTCGACCTGGCGCACCGCGCACGACCTCGG
>NZ_JBSFEO010000116.1:0-7961 GCF_053594475.1 Embleya sp. NPDC001921 | reverse complement strand
GCGTACTCCCTGTCGATCCGATCACGAACACGACGCAACCGCGCGAGATCAGCCAGGCGCTGCGCCTGGACGCGCGCACGCCGCCATTCAGGCTTACCGGAGAGTGGTTGCCCGCCCGTGCCGCTCGTGCGCTCGGTCCCGCCGGTGCTATGCCGACGGCGCCTGTGCCGCCGCGTCGAGGATCGCCTCGATCGCCTGGTCGTAGACGTACCCGTGTCCGTTCACGAACAGCTCCACGCGCGATCCCGGGCCCGCCTCCCGGTCCGGGACGCCGAGCCGGACCACCCCGGCCGGCGTACGCAGCGTGAACGCCTCGTAGCCGCCACCGCAGGCGTCCACGTCGACGTTCACCTGCTCGTCCCGCAACACCAGGCCGCGCCGGGCGAGTTCGGCCCGCACCAGGGCGATGTTCCGGGCGTAGGCGCGCAACCCTTCGGCGCCATCGGCCAGTTCCCGCACCAAGTCGTCCCACGCGTAGGGATCGCTGTCGCACTCGATCGACCAGGGGCCGTCCGGCTCGGCCGCGCGAACCACCGCGAGTTCCACACCGGGCATGGCGATCCAGTGCTCGAGACCCTCGTACGGCCGGACCGGGAACAGTCGGTACTCGGCCCGCCCTTCGTCGTCCTCCTCGGCCGCGTCCAGGTCGACCAGCCCCTCGGCCGCGCAGCCACGCTCGACGAGCTCGGCCGCGAACGCAACCATGTTCGCCCGCGCCGACGCGTCGAAGCCCGCCCTCTCCGACTCGCCCGAACCGGTCGCGGCCCCCACGGACATCGGCGTCACCGAATTCGTCTCCTCAGGCATCGACTCGCCCCTCCTCGCATCACCGTCGTCCTCGCCGTACACCCTCCCATCCTGTCCGGCCCGACGCGCGGCCACGACGGGGACATCCATCGGCGTGGACAGGCGCGGCGGATGAGGTCCGCGTCGACGAACTCGACGTCGCCTTCGGGGTGTCCACGAGCCGGCCCGGCCCGGGATCGGGTGATCCCGCGCCGGGCCGCGATTCGCCCGGTGGTCAGCCCGCGATGTCGGCGAGGTCGCCGGGTTCGTAGGAACCGCCCTGGTTGTTCAGGATCACGCCGAGGCGGTTGGTCGCGTTGATCATCGCGATCAGCGAGACGAGCGCGATGCTCTGGTCGTCGTCGTAGTGCTTGCGCACCCGGGCCCAGGTCTCGTCGGACACGCCCTCGTGGGCGTCGGCGATCCGGGTTCCCTCCTCGACGAGCGCCAGCGCGGCCCGCTCGGCCTCGTCGAAGGCGGTCGAGTGGCGCCAGGCGGCGACCAGGTTGAGTCGGGCGAAGGTTTCGCCGGCGGACGCGGCGTCCCTCCCGTGGATGTCGACGCAGAATCCGCAGCCGTTGATCTGACTGGCCCGCAGTTGCACCAGTTCCTGGGTGGCCTTGGGCAGCGACGACTCCTGGATCAGCAGACTGACGGCATAGATCCGCTTGCCGATCCTGGTGCCGAGCTCGTTCTCGAACAGGTTCATCCGGGTTTCCATGACTGGTCCTCACTCGTGGAGCCGCGTGCCGCGCGGATCGTTCGCACGGCGTTCCGACGAACACGAGATGCCGGCCGCCCGATCCCTGTGACACCACGGCGTTGTGACGCAGGCCACCGCCCGTCCGCGTCACAAGGCGACCGGGGTCGGTGTCTTGTGCATGACACGATCGAGGGCGAACGGACGGGAGTGGGCTGTGAGCGAGCGCGGCGAGCAAACCGGGGACACGGTCGAACCGTCCGTGGGCGGCGGCGGTATGGGCCCGGCCACCGAGGCGTTCGTCGCCCACCGCAACCTGCTGTTCACCGTCGCCTACGAGATGCTCGGCTCGGCCGCCGACGCCGAGGACGTCCTGCAGGAGACCTGGCTGCGCTGGGTGGGCGTCGACCTCGACGCGGTGCGGGATCCGCGCGCCTACCTGGTCCGGATGACCACCCGCCAGGCGCTGGGACGACTGCGCACCCTTCGCCGGCGCAGGGAGTCCTACGTCGGCCCCTGGTTGCCCGAGCCGCTGCTGACCGCGCCGGACGTGGCCGAGGACGTCGAACTGGCCGACAGCGTCTCGATGGCGATGCTGCTGGTGATGGAGACGCTCACCCCGACCGAGCGGGCGGTGTTCGTGCTGCGCGACGTGTTCGACCTGGAGTACGACGAGATCGCGGAAGCCGTCGACAAGCGCCCGGCCGCCGTCCGCCAGATCGCGCACCGGGCCCGCGCCCACGTCGCGGCGCGCCGCCCGCGCGGAACCGTCTCCCGGGCCGAATCCCACGGCGCGCTCGCCGCGTTCCGGCGTGCGATCGAAACGGGAGATCTGCAGCGCCTGCTCGACATGATCGCGCCGGACGTCGTCCTGCTGACCGACGGCGGCGGAGTCGTCCAGGCCGCCCTGGCACCCGTCGTGGGGGCCGCCGCGGTGGCGCGGGTACTCAGCAGGGTCGACCGCGCGGCGTCCCTGCGGCCGGCGCAGATCAACGGCCACCCGGCCCTGATCCTCCGCCTGGGCGGCGTCATCGACACCGTCATCGCGGTACGCGTCGACGACGGCCTCGTCACCGAGCTCTACGCCGTCCGCAATCCCGAAAAGTTGTCACGGATACGGATCGAGCGTGAAACCGCCGTGAGCCGCTGACTCCGACGGCCCCGCTCCGTCCCGGCGACGGAGGACCGGTGCCGGTGGTTGCGGGAATATGTAGATCGGTCTACCTTTGACGTCATGGGACAGAAGGGCACCGAGACGCGGAACCAGTTGCTGGACGCGACGCAGGAATTGGTCGAGACCGGAGGATACTTCGGCACCGGGCTCAACCAGGTGATCGCGGCCAGTGGCGCGCCCCGCGGCTCGCTCTACTTCCACTTCCCGGGCGGCAAGGATCAGTTGGTCGGCGAGTCCGTCCGACGAGCCGGGCGCACCATCGGCGACACACTGGCGGATCTGGCCGAGTCGAGCCCGTCGGCAGCGGAGTTCGTCGACGCGATGTTGCGCCGACTGGGCGACCGACTGGAAGAGTCGGGTTGGCGCAAGGGGTGTCCGGTGGCGACCGTGGCACTGGAGACGGCGGCCACCAACGACCCGCTCCAGGAGGCCTGTTCCGAGGTCTACACCTCGTGGGAGGCGGCCTTGCGCACACGGCTCGCGGACCGTCCGGACGCCGACGACCTCGCGGTCACGATCCTGGCGCTGGTGGAGGGGGCGCTCCTGCTCGCCCGGGCGCACCGCAGCAGGAAGCCCCTGGACGCCGTCGCGCGCCGGGTCGCCGCCCTGCTGAGCTGAAGCCGACGCGGCCCGGCGTGGCCCGGCGCGGCCCGGTGCCGCCCGGTGCCGCCCGGTGCCGCCCGACTTGACCCGACGTAAGACGGCTCGACCCGGCTCGACCCACGACCGGCGGATCTCATTCTGGCCAAAAAATATGAAGACCGATCCACAGATTACTGCCGCTACCGATCAACCCATATCTATCCAAATCAACACCAGCCCGATCCAAAGAGGAGCTTCATGGACGCGATCGTCTTCGGTGCCAACGGCTTCATCGGCCGCTCCCTCGTCGCCGAGCTGCTCACCCGAGGCCGGCGGGTGGCGGCGGCCGTACGCGACGACGGCAACGACACCCTCACTACGTGGCTGGCCGCCCGGGGCGTCGGAACCGACGGCCTGGAGGTCGTCACCGCCGACATCACCCGTCCGCTTTCCGGGCTGCCGCAGGCACGCGACGTCTACAACGCCGCCGCTCGCTTCGCCTTCGGCCTCGAAGCGCGGGAGGCGCGGGCGACCAACGTCACCGGGGCGCTCAACGTGCTCGAATGGGGCGCCGCGCTGCCCCGGCTGCGGCGACTGGTACACATCAGCGGGTATCGGGTCAGCGCGCCCGACGGCCGTCCCGACTACGCGCGGCAGGGTGCGTACGAGGCGTCGAAGTTCGAGGGCGATCTCGCGGTGCGCGCCCGGGCGCGCGCGTTGGGAGCCCCGCTGACCATCGCCAATCCCAGCACCGTGATCGGACCGGGCCAGTACCTCGGCCTGGCCGCCCTGGTCGAGGACCTGTGGAACGGGCGGCTTCCCGCGCTGCCCGGCGGCCGCGACACCTTCCTGCCGATCACCACGATCGACTACTTCGTGCGATTCCTGGCCGAGATCCCCGCGTCACCCGCCGGTGAGCACCATTGGGTGCTCGACGACGACACTCCGCTGCTCCCCGAGCTGATCGCCACGATCGCCGACCACGCCGGCGTCCGGGCACCTCGCCGAACCATCCCGGTCGGCCTGCTGCGGAGCCTGCCGCGCGCGTTGACCGGCGCCGATCCCGAGACGTTGTCGTTCCTGTCGACCGACCGCTATCCGACCGCGTCCGCCCACGCGTTCGCCGCGAGCGCCGGGTTGCGGATGCCTTCGGCCGTCGAGGCGCTGCGGGCCTGGGCCGACGAGTTGGTGGCCGCCCGCTTCGGTGCCGCGACGCCCTGGTTGAGCCCGTACGGCTTCCACGCCGTGGCGGGCAGCCGTACCTGGGTCGCCGGGGACCGACACTCCCCCGCCCACGTCCTGCTGCACGGACTGCCGATGAACGCCGACCTCTGGGCCCCTCTCGCCGCCCACCTCCCGGGGCCGATCCTGGCCCCCGACCTGCCGGGCCTGGGACGCTCCGGCCCCACATCCCGAGCCGTTCACGCGTGGTTGGCCGACCTGATGGGCCCGGTGCGGACCCGTCCCGTGCTGGTCGCGCACTCCGCGGCCTGTGCGCCCGCACTGCGCTTCGCCGTCGATCATCCCGACCGGGTCGGCGAACTCGTGCTCGTCGCCCCGTCGTTCCTCCAGGCACCGGCCTCGCGGCTCATCCGCTCGGGATTGGTCGGGCCGAGGCTGCGCCGCATGTCCGCCGCTCGGCTGGCGCGGTCTCTCGGTCTCCCCGAGGGGACGGAACTGAACAGCGCCGCAGCCGACTTGCACCGTCGCGCGGTGGCGCGCCGGGTCGCCGCGTCCATCCGCGCGGACTTCGCCGAGCGTCGAAGCGCCCGGGCGTTGCTGGACCGGGTGAGCGTCCCGATCCGGATCGTCGTGGGAACCGCCGACCCCTTGGTCACAGCCGTCGACCACCCGGTGGCCGAGATCCCCGGAGCCGGCCACTACCCCCAACTGACCCACCCCGCCCTGCTCGCCCACCACCTCGCCGCCGCCGGGGCCGCCGGGGCCGCGACCGACGGCTGACCCGACAGGCGCACGATGATCGGCGTGCGGTGCGGCTCCACCGCGCGGACGGTGATGTGTGCCGAGTCGCGGGCGCCGGTCGGCCAGTGCCCGCCGCGTCCCGTGGCGGCCGGCGCCTCGAACGCCAGGGCGTGCACCCGATCCGTGACACCGGTCTCCGGTCTCCGGTCTCCGGACGATCGTGGTTCCCCATCGCGGCCCCTTCGCCCTCGGCGGTTCCTGTTACCTGGACCGCCCCGTCGAGAACGGCCTTCCGGTCGGCCCGAAACACCTGTCGAACACCTCGTCCACACGTTCATGATGACCCACTCGGCCCTCGGATACGGGGAGCTCCTCGTCGCCGAATTCGCCCACTCCCTCGGCATCTCCCGCCGAGTACGCAATCCCACCAGGACCGTCGCGGCCCGCCCCGCACCGCTCCGGTGTCCGTCACCCGGCGCCCGAACTCCCCTACGCGCCCGCCGCCTTGACGATCGTCTTCCCCGTGTTGCCGCCGCGCAGCATGGACAGGAACGCCTCCACGATCCGTTCGAATCCCACGACGACCGTCTCGTCCGACGCGAGCCGCCCACCGAGCAGGTGGGGCACCGCGAACGTGTACAACTCGTCCCGCACGTCGCCGTGGTCGCGGACCAGGAATCCCTCCATGCGCAGGCTCTTCTCCACGAAGTCCGCGTGATCGAAGCGCACGGGCGGGGTGTCCGGCCGGTTGTACTGGCTGATCGTGCCGACCCGGACGATGCGGCCGCGTTCACGCAGGGCACCGACCGCGGCCGCGAGGTGCTCGCCGCCGACGTTGTCGACGAAGACGTCGACGCCCTCCGGCGCGGCCCGCGCGAGCAGGTCCGCGACCGGGCCTTCCCGGTAGTCGAAGACCTCGTCGTAGCCGACCCGTTCGGTCAGGTACGTCGCCTTGGCCGTCGATCCCGTACTGCCGACCAGGTGCCCGACGCCCAGCAGGCGTGCGAACCGGCCGACGGCGGTGCCGACCCCACCCGCAGCGCCGGAGACGAACAGGTCGTCGCCCTCGCGCAGCCGGGCGATGCGGGTGAGGGCGACGTACGCGGTCAGTCCCGTACCGCCGAGCAGGCCCAAATGCGTGGACAGGGCGACGCCCGGCAGGTCCGGAAGCACCTGAGTCTCGTCGGGGCCGACCACCGCGTGTGTGCGCCAACCCCGGCGATGGAAGACCACGGCCCCCTCGGGCAACCCAGGATTGCGGGAGGCGACGACCCGGCCGAGCGTACGGCCCTCCAGCGGGGCGTTCAGGGCGAACCCGCCGTCCATCATCTCGCGGTGGTACGGGTCGACCGACCAGTACAGGTTCTCGACCAAAGCCGTGCCCCGAACCGGCTCGGGCACCGGTGTCTCGACGAACCGGAACTGGTCGGGCGTGGGGAAACCACTGGGGCGGGCGGTCTGCTGGACGGCGACCGCCGTGCTGTTCGACAGGAGCGAGTTCATGGCACGGACGGTAGGCAGGAATGCCCGGGCCGGGCAGAGGGTTGCGCTCATGACCGATTCGTATCCATGAGCCACGCTCATGGCAGCAGGTGGGAGCCCTGATGACGGCCCGAGCCGAGCTTTCTCCGCAAGAGTTGCGGATCCTCGTCGCCGTGGCCGACGAGGGAGGGTTCTCGGCCGCCGCCGCAGCGCTCGGCACCACGCAGTCGGGTGTCTCGCACGCGGTGCGCGGCATCGAACGCAAGGTCGGTGCGGTCCTGTTCGAACGCGGCCGGACCGGAGCGCGACCCACTTCCGCGGGTACGACGGCCGCAGCCCACGCACGGCGCGTGTTGCGCATGCTGGATGTGCTGGTCGCCGAGGCCCGTGCGGCCGGTCGGGGTGCCGACGTGCACGATGGTGCCGCCACCGGAACGCTGCACATCGCCGCGTTTCGCAGCGCCGCCCTGTACCTGCTGCCACCGGTGTTGGCACGGCTCACCGCCCGTCACCCGGGCATCGAACCCCGGGTGCGGATCGTGCGCGAGGTCGGTCCCGGCACCGCCGGGGAGGTGGCCGCGGGGCGCGCGGACGTGGGCATCGCGACCTTGGCAACGGTGACGCCGACGCCGCCGGGCCTGGTCGCCGGCGTCCTGCTGCGGGAGCCCTACGCGTTGGTGCATCCCGTCGGGCATCGTGATCCCCGCTCACTACCGCTGGTCGACTGGAGCGAGAACTGCTCGTCGTACACGCGCGAGTGGTGGGCGAGCCAGGATTGGATCCCCCGCGCCACGGTCGAAGCGGAGGACGACGGAGCCGTCCTCGCCATGGTGGCCGGCGGTTTCGGCATGGCGATCATGCCCGCGCTCTCCCTCACCGACGCACCGCCCTCCGTGGCGGTCGCCGACCTCGGCCCGAAGCGCCCGACACGCTCGGTGGGTTATCTCACCACACCCGAACTCGCCGCCTCCGCCGCGGTTCGAGCGCTCGTCCGCGAACTCCGCCTCGCCCACGCGCCTCGGATACCCCCGAACCCGTCGTCGCGGGTCGGCGTCGGGTGACGCCTCACGCGCGATGGCGGGCGCGATGTCGAGCGCGCGTCCGACCGCGCGTCCGGCAGCGCCGACACGGTGGCCCGACCGGCCCGCCGACGGCCGGTGGTGGGTCCCGTCCGGCCGGGTACCCACCACCGCTCCATCCCCGGCGCGGGCCGACGAAGCGGCCCCCCCCCGCGCGCGCCGCCGGAGAACAGCGACCGGCCCAATAGGAAAAACACAAAACTGAAAAACAGTAACAATGCCACATATATTTATT
>NZ_JBSFEO010000115.1:0-8102 GCF_053594475.1 Embleya sp. NPDC001921 | reverse complement strand
AGCGGCCGTCAGCGGATCGCAAACCGGGCGGCGAAGATCGCGCGGGCCGGCGGGACGGGCGAACTGTTCGACGTCGACGCACTCATCGGAGGTGCTTCGTGAGCCGACTCCCCGCCGTCTACTACGACACGTCCGCCACCTCGACCGAGCCCGGCTACCGCTGGTGGGAGGACGCCGCCTGCAAGGGGCAGTCGGCCCTGTTCTTCCCCGAGCGCAACGCCGACATCAGCCTCGCGAAGAAGATCTGCGCGGCGTGCCCGGTCCGCGAAATTTGCTTGGCCGAGGAGCTGGAGAGGTTCTCCCCGGCCCACCGCTGGGGCGTCCGCGGCGGCATGGCCGAGACGGCCCGCCGCGACCTCGGCTGACCCGCCTGACTCGGGGCCCGGTCGGCGACACGACCCCGCCGGGCCCCGACACCAACCAACTCACCGCGAGACGGGACAGAGATGACCACTCCGAAGCTCACCACCGTGAACACCGTCTACCGGGCCTGGTGGGAGGACCACGAAGGCTGGGACGGCGCTGTCACCTACGCCGACCTCGACACCGCCAAGGCCTTCGCGACCGCCGACTACGCCCGCGAAGAGCGCGTCCCCGAGGAGGAAGTCCCGGCGCTCCACTGGGTCCTGGCCGGCGCCCACTGGGAACTGCACGAAGGCGACGACGCCACCCCCGTGTACGTGTACGCCGAACGTGTCCTCGCACCTGCCGGTACACCGACCAACCTCGACGCCGTCTACCGCGAGCGCGCCCACCTCGTCGCACACCTCACCGCCCTGCACCCGGCCGTCCTCGTTGCCTCGGCCCCCGACGCACCCGAATGGGCCATCGCCTACGTCGACCTCCCCACCGGCCAGGCCAGTTGGCACATTGCCGTGCGCGACCTGCCGCTGTTCGCAGACGTCGCGGTGGTGGCCGCCGACGACCCGCGCGCGATCTGGGACCGCCACGCGAGCGACGAGAAATACCGGCGGCTCGACGAGGCCACACACCTGATGCGCGAGGGCCGCAACGAAACCCGGGAGTGGATCGCGGCGGCGGTCGAGGCCCGCGGGGACGAACTCCGCGAGTCCGGAGGCGAACTCTCCAGCCGCGAGATCCGCGACGCCTACCACGACGCCGCCCGCATGGTCCGCGACCACCGCTGACCCACCACACCCCCGGGGCGGGGCGTTCACACCCCCGCCCCGGGAGCACGGACATGACGAAAGCCCGACCGAAGCCGGGCCGTTGGGAGGTGAGTTCGGTGTCAGGTCTCCAGGGATTCGAGACGAGCCCGGTCCGCGATGGCCTGCTCGTAGAAGTCCGTGCCGACCACCACGGCGACGCGCTTCCCGCGGTTCAGCAGGAACGTCGGTTCGCCCAGGTATCGGGCCCGGTTGATGACCTCGGAGAGGTTGTTGCGGGCCTGGGCGATCGGCTGGTCGTGCTCGGTCTTCGGCGCGGTCATGTCGACATCGTACTCAAGCGGCTTCATGTACATGAGAGTCATGAGCGCTATTATGTACATGAGCGCGCCGGTCGGGAACCCCCATTGGCGAAAGCGATGCCGCGCGTCCCGACCGCCTCCATCCCCGAGAGAAGAGTTCGTGAGCACTGAGGCCCTGAAGTGGGTGATCGAACTGTCCCCGCCGTTCCCCGCGCACCTGTTCGGCACCCTGGCCGGCCTGGCCTACCACGCCGACAAGAAGGGCAGGCACGCCTTCCCGTCGGAGCCTCGGCTCGCGGCGTACGCCTGCAAGACGGAGCGCTCGATCCGGCGCGATCTGCGCGAGTTGGAGAAGCTCGCCCTCATCCGCCCCGGGGATCCGTCGATGGTCGCGCACATCCCTGCGGACAGGCGCCCGGCGATCTACGACCTGGCGGTCGAGCAGGTCGTTCCGAGGGGTCGCGCGGGAGATGACGAGGGGACGTCGGCGTCCGCCCGTGCCCTGCTTGCGTCCCGGGAGCGCGGTCGGGCGGCTCGGGAAGAGAAGGCCAGGTCACAGACCCAGGAGCCGGAGAGCGACCGGACGTCCACGTCCGGGGGGACGCCCACGTCCGGTCGAAATGACCGACTTCTGGAAAGTACCAGCTCAGAGCACATGCGGGCGGACGCCGACGTCCGGGCGGACGTGGACGACCGGGCGGACGTCCACGTCCGTGACGGGAGGACGTCCACGTCCCAGCGGGAGGACGTCCACGTCCGCCTAACCAATACCTATGAACCAACTGCAGAAGAAGTACTTAAAGACACTCTCTTCGAGAGCGAGCCGGCAGCAGCCGCCCAGCGCCCCGTCCTCGTCGCCGCGGTCGCCGTGCGCACCGAATCCGCGCACCCCACCTTCGACGACTTCTGGGACGCCTACCCCAAGCACCGCGACAAGCAGGCCGCCCTCAAGGCGTGGGCCACCGCGATCAAAGCCGGCGTTGACCCCACTCGCATCGTCAGGGCCGCCGCCGCCTACGCCGACGAGCGCCGCGGCCAGGACGCCAAGTACACGAAGTACCCCACGACATGGCTCAACAAGGGCTGCTGGGACGACGAACCCGACGTCCGGCCCGGTCCGCGCCTCGCGGCCGTCGCTGGCGACTGGCACCCGTACCAGAACCCCGCCGACCCCAACGCCTACGACGGAGACCTCTGACCGTGAACATCGCCCCGGCAGTCGACCCGATCCCCGCCAGCCTCGCGACCATCCTCGGCCGCGAGAGCATCACCCCCGCCGACCTCAACGCGGACAACGGCGACCCGTACTCGATCCCGAACATCATGCGCACCGAGATCCACCGCTGCGCGAACACCATCCCCTGGCACTACCGCGACGCCATCCTCGGACAGGGCGACATGCACGGCTGGTGCGACGCCCTCGTCGAAGCGGCCATCGCCGACAAGCGCCGCAGCCCCGTCGCGAACATCACCCGCGGCCCGTCGCTGCTGCTGCTCGGACCCACCGGCGTCGGCAAGACCTACCTCGCCTACGGCGCGATGCGGCACCTCGCCGTCACCGGCGTGCGATGCGCCTGGCTCGCGACCACCGCCGCCGACATGTACGCCGCCCTCCGCCCCCGGCACGGCATCGACTCCGAGACCGAGTTCCGCCGCTACTCGCTCGCCCGCCTCCTCGTCCTCGACGACCTGGGCGCCGCCAAGGACACCGAGTGGACCGAGGAGATCAACTACCGGTTGATCAACCACCGTTACGAACACGGCCTCCCGACGCTGATCACCTCGAACGTGCCCGTCAAGGAACTCGGCCCCAAGCTCGGCGAACGCGTCGCCTCCCGCCTCGTCGGCATGTGCACCCGGGTCGTCCTCCGCGGCGACGACCGCCGGCGGGCAGCCGCATGACCACCCGCGAGGTCGAACCCCTCGGATGCGCCGACGTCCAAGCCCTCCGCAAGGAGCGCGCCATCACCGAGGCGCTCATGGTCCAGGGCGCCCACGCCCTCGCCGAACGCGAGCGCCGGCGGCGGCTCGTCATGCGGCACCCCGACCTCGTTGCCCGCCTCGGCCAGGACCCCATCGGCCTGCGTGTCCCCAGCCTGTGGACGGGATCCGTGCCCCCGGCCGAGTGGAACGGCTCCCCGAACTCCCTGCTGCACAACGCCTACCGGGCCATCGTCGACGAAGCCGAGCGGAGGGCCGCGTGATCCCGCCCGCGGCGCTCGCCGACCTCGAGGCCAACGTCACCGACTGGCTCCCGCACCGCCACCTGGAGCCCGTCACCGCCGCCCTCGTCAACGCCCTCACCGGCTGGAACGTCACCGCCGCGCCCGACGTCGAGCCGCTGCACCACCGCCAGGACCAGCTCCTCCTCGGCTGGGCCCGCGGCTGGACCGACCAGCAGATCGCCAACGAACTCGGCCTGTCGCTGAGCACGGTGCTGACCTACGGCAAACGCCTCCGCCACCGCCTCGGCGCCACGAATCGCGCCCATGCCGTTGCCCGCGCCTACGAGACCGGGCTGCTGCGACACGGCGACGTCACCACCACCACGGAGCCCCGATGACCGACCCCACGCCCTACCGCATCCTCATCACCGGCAGCCGCGACTGGCGCGACCAGGACGCCATCCGCAAGGCGATCCAGGACGTCCTCGACGAGTTCGGGCCCAACGCAACCGTCGACCACGGCGACGCACCGGGGGCCGATCGACTGGGCGGCACGGCCGCCGCCGAACTCGGACTGCCCGTCGAAAAGCACCCTGCGGACTGGATCCACAACGGACGCCGAGCCGGGCCCATCCGCAACCAGCACATGGTCGACCTCCGGCCGAAGATCTGCCTCGCGTTCCCGCTGCCCAGCAGCCGCGGCACCCACGACTGCATCGGACGCGCCCGCACCGCCGGGATCCCCGTCCGCATCGTCCAGCCCGCCGCGACCGGACGGGCCGACCACCCCGCGCCCACCAGGAGCACCACGTGACCGACTGGCCGTACGACCTCACCGACCCCGTCCTCGCCGTCCACCTCGCCCTCGAACCCGACTGCCCCTACGACAGGCCCGAGACGTGCCCCCGCCACACCGAGATCCGCCGGGTGATCGCCACGTACCAGACCTGGAGCGCCCGGCACGAGGCCGGGACACCGCCCACCACACAGCGGCCCGACCAGCCGAATCACCACACGACGGAGACCCGATGACCAGGCAACCGCCCCCGATCTGCACCCCCACCACCGACGGCGACCGCGCCGTCGTCGCCGAGTTCGGCGAGTATCTCCGCGCCCTCAAGCTCGTCCGCAGCTACCAGGAGCGCCCGCGGATCGTCTGCATCTGCGGATCGACGAGGTTCTGGCCCGAGATGGCCGAGGAGAACGTGCGCCAGACCGCTGCGGGCCGCATCGTGCTGGCACCCGGCTGCGACATGAAGCGCCCCCACCCGCTGTGGGCGGACGACGCGGACGCCGAGGTGCTCAAGGCCCGGCTCGACGAACTGCACCGGCAGAAGATCGCGTTCGCCGACGAGATCGTCGTGGTCGCGCCCGGTGGCTACGTCGGGGAGTCCACGCGGGCCGAGATCGAATACGCCGAGGGCCTGGGCCTGCCGGTGACGTACTCGCCGCCGCTCGACGGCGAGGCCCGGCCGTGACCGACACCGAGCCCGACCTGGCGGCGATCCGCACCGACCAGACCCTCGCGGCGATGCGACGCCCGACCGACCTGCTCGCGTCGGTCAACGCCATCCAGCGCGTGATCGACATCCACCTGCCCGCGCTGCTGGACCTGGCCGAGCGGCAGGCCGCCACGATCGCCAGCTGCGAGAAGTCGGCCAACTCCGACGGGCGGATCATCGCCAGCCTGGAGTCCATCAACGACGAGGTGTGCACCGAGAACGGGCGCCTCGCCGCCGAACTCGCGGATGCGCGGGCCGAGGTCGAGCGGCTGCGGGCCAGCGGCGAGGACCCCAGCCCCGACTGCCCGGCAGCGGCGACGCCGACGGCCGAGCACTTCCGGGTCCAGGTCTACGAGTTGTTCGGCGAGTGGTCGTCGGTCGGCCGGTATTGGTCGGCCGAGGCGGACGCCGTCGCAAGCATGCGCCGTCGGCGGCAGGCCCAGGCCGACTGGCCGGCGATGCGGGTGCTCCGGGTCCGGTCGTGGACCGAGCGCACGGTCGTGGTCTGGGAGCACCCCGAGGACGTCACCGGCACTCGCGACGCCTCACGCGCCCCTGAGAGCCCCGCAGACGCCCCCGACCCGTCCAACGACCCGCGCTCGGACTGAAAACCCCGCACGCGCCCGCCCAGGGCCCTTCGCGGGACCCACCCGACCCACACCGACCCGACCGACGACAGGAACCCGACATGTACTACCGCGAATCCCGGGGCAAATCCGGCACTCGACTCGAACCCGGCGACATCGTCGTCTGGGAGCGCGAACCCCACCACGTCATCGAGATCAAAGAGCGACCCGCCGACCTCTGGGGCGAGCGCTACGAGACCCGGTGGGCCGAAGAGTCCAAGTGGCGGCACGCCACCACCCGCGCCGAGTGGACCGGCCGGCCCCTCGTGTACGTCCTGCGCCCCGTCGACCGGCCCGACGCCAAGCCCCTGCACCTCATCGGGCCCGCCCAACACACCTGGGACGTCCTGCCCGAGCACTACTCGGTGTGCCGGATCTGCCGGGAACTCCCCCCGTGCCGGCACGAGGTGACCGAACGCGCCGTCGTCGACCAGATGGAGCGCACCGAGGCGTTGATGGCGGTCCAGCGCGGCCACTGCCTCTCGTGCGGCGAGTACGTCACGCCGCGCATGAACGCCGCCAGGTTCCCCGGGCCGAACCTGTGGCGGCCCGATCTCGGCGAGAACAGCGCCCTGTTCCACGCCCGGTACTCCTGCTCGGGCGACGTCGCGCAGTACCGCAAGCAGTGGGAGGCGCGCAACGAACGGGCCGACGAGCAGCTCGCGCTCGACGACCGGCCCTGAGAGTCCCGCAGACCCCGCCGTGCCCCGAGCGACGCCCGACGCCTGAGAAGCCCGCAGACGGGCGCACAGGCAGCCGCACGGGCCATCCGAGGCCCGGCCGACGACAGGAGACAACACCGATGACCGAGCCCGCCCGCACATCCACCAACGCCTGCGGCACATGCCGTGACCGCACCGCCAGCGGCTGGGACGCCGAGCACGAAGAGTGCCACCCCCGCGCCCGGCTGATCTTCGCGCCCGACGCGCCCGCCTACGAAGACCTGGCCGACCTGTCCGCCGCCGCCCGAGCGGCATTGCCCGCCCGGTTCCACATCCCCGTGTTCGTGGACGCCGTCACGCCCAAGGGCTGGGTGTGCGCCGTCTGTTGGGGCGAGTCCTGGTCCACCTCCTGGCCCTGCGCTACCGCATCGGAGCACGGCGCCCTGGTGTTTGACCCCCAGCACTGACCACGCAGCGGCCCGCCCGCGAAGCAAGCGCGGGCGGGCCCGCGATCACCGTACCCACCACCAGGAGCGACATGACCCAGCCGCCCGTCACCCGATGGAACGCCGACAAACCCCACCGCTGCCCCGACTGCCACGCCATAGCCGTCAGCGGCCACCGCGCCAGCCCCTGGCGCGTCTACACCTGCTGCCGATGCGGCACGCGGTTCGCCCGCCGACCGTGGCTGGCCCGCCTGCTGCCCGACGCCGGCCACACGTGCGACTGCCCGGTGGAGCCGCAGCGGTGAGCGAGTCCATCGACTGGGACGACGCCGACGGCATACGCGCCCCCACACGCAGCCCCCTCGACCGGATCCGCCACCTCCTCCGCCGACGCACAGGAGCACCGATGCCCGAGCCCGAGCCCAACGTCCGCCGGTTCCGCCGGCGTCCCATCGAGGTCGAAGCCGTCCAGGTCCGAGGCAGCGACGACGGCCGTCTCGCCAAAGCCGCCGCGCACTGGTGTCGCGGCGACGTCATCGGCACCTACGACGACCCCATCGTCATCGTCGGCACACCCCACGGCCCGGCCCGAGCACGCTCCGGCGACTGGATCCTTCGCGAGCCCGCGGCCGTCGGCTACACCCACCGCGTCGTCTGGGGCTCGACCCTGCGAGCCGACCACGAGGAGGCCGACCCGACATGACCGAGCCCACCCCCGACGTGCACCGACGCCGCCTCGACGCCATCGCCAGCAACGCCGTTGGCCCCACGCTCGGCGAACGCTGGTGGCTGCCCTTCAACGTCCGCGACGAGGTCGGCCGCGCCGTCGTTCAGGCCCTCGTCGACGCCGGCGCCATCCCGCCCCCGCCGCCCGACCTCGACGCGCCCAGGCACACCGCGAGCGACATCAACGACCACCAGCTCGCTGCGCTGTACGGGGAACTCGACGGCGTGTACGCCGACCTCGCGGACGCCCGCCGGCACAACGACGAGACGTGCGAGGCCGTGGCTCATCGCGACCAGGCCGAGAAGCTCCTTCACGAAGTCGTCGACCTCGCCGAACTCACGCACAAGTACGGCGCGATGGGCGGCCACGACAGCACCGGAGCGAACCTCACCTGCGCAGGCTGCGCGCTGCACGCACGCATCCGACACCTGCTCGCCGCCCCGTATCCGACGGCGGCGGACACCGAGACCACCGCACCCCTCACCGACCACCGGCCCACGGGAGAGCAGGCATGACCGACAGCGCACCACCGGAACCGATGGAAC
>NZ_JBSFEO010000114.1:0-8519 GCF_053594475.1 Embleya sp. NPDC001921 | reverse complement strand
CCGAGATCACCCCGCGCAACGCACCCTCGCCCAGCTCCGCTTCGAGCCGATCGCACACCTCGTCGAACGCCGCCGCGAACACCGGAAACACCGCGCACAACCCACGACCCATCCCCACCCGCTGACCACCCTGACCCGCGAACACGAACACCAACCGCCCGGCGTCCCCGTCCGCGACACCCCCTCGCACCACATCGGCGTGCGGCGTCCCATCGACCAGCGCGGCCAGGCCGGCGAACGCGCCCGACCGGTCGTGCGGGTCGCCGAGCACGACCGCGCGCCGGTCGAGCGCCGACCTGCCGGTCGCCAGCGAGTACGCCACGTCGACCCGGTCCGCCTCGGGGTGCTCGGCCAAGTGCGCGCGCAACCGCGCCGCCTGGGCGCGCAGGCCCTCCTCGGTGCGGGCCGAGAGCAGCAGCGGCACCCGGCCGGGCACCGCCTGCGGCTGCGGGGCCGGTGCCGCGTCCGGGTCCGGTGTCGGTGGCTCCTCTTCGAGGATCACGTGCGCGTTCGTGCCGCTGACTCCGAACGCGGACACGCCGGCCCGTCGGGGCTGCCCGGTTCGCGACCACGACACCGGCTCGGTCAGCAGCGACACCGCCCCCGACGCCCAGTCCACATGCGGCGACGGCTCGTCCACGTGCAGAGTCCTGGGCAGTACGCCGTTGCGCATCGCCTGGACCATCTTGATCACGCCGCCGA
Source organism: Embleya sp. NPDC001921 (assembly GCF_053594475.1). Classification (NCBI taxonomy): domain Bacteria; kingdom Bacillati; phylum Actinomycetota; class Actinomycetes; order Kitasatosporales; family Streptomycetaceae; genus Embleya; species Embleya sp. NPDC001921. Next base: position 7,817 of record NZ_JBSFEO010000114.1, on the reverse strand, counting down.
CTCCGGCGGCGGCCTGGGTGTGGCCGATGTTCGACTTCAACGACCCCAGCCACAACGGCCGTTCGCCGTCACGGCCCCGGCCGTAGACGCCGAGGAGCGCGTCCGCCTCGATCGGGTCGCCGAGCGACGTGCCGGTGCCGTGCGCCTCGACCGCGTCGACATCCGTCGCGCTCAGACCGGCGTTGGCCAGTGCCGCCCGGATCACCCGCTCCTGGGCGGGACCGTTGGGGGCGGTGAGACCGTTGCTGGCACCGTCCTGGTTGATCGCGGTCCCCCGCACCACCGCGAGCACCGGGTGGCCGTTGCGGCGCGCGTCGGACAGCCGCTCCAGGAGCAGCATCCCCACGCCCTCGGACCAGCCCGTGCCGTCGGCCGAGGCGGCGAACGCCTTGCACCTGCCGTCCGCCGACAACCCGCGCTGCCGACTGAACTCGACGAAGGTGGCCGGCGTGGCCATCACGGTGACGCCGCCCGCCAGCACGAGTGAGCATTCCCGCTGCCGCAGCGCGCCGACCGCCCAGTGCAGCGCGACCAGCGAGGACGAGCACGCGGTGTCCACGCTGACCGCCGGGCCCTCCAGGCCGAGCGTGTAGGCGACCCGGCCGGAGGCCACGCTGCCCGCGCTGCCGCTGCCGAGATATCCCTCGAACTCGCCGGACGTGGCGGCCGTACCCGAGCGCAGGCGCGACGCGTAGTCGCTGTACATCACACCCGTGTACACACCGGTCCTGCTGCCGCGCAGCGCGGCCGGGTCGATGCCGGCCCGTTCGATCGCCTCCCACGCGGTCTCCAGGAGCAACCGCTGCTGCGGGTCGATGGTGAGCGCCTCGCGCGGCGAGATGCCGAAGAACTCCGGGTCGAACGCGGCGGCGTCGTGCAGGAAGCCGCCCTGCCGCGTGTAGCTGGTGCCGAGGTGTTCCGGGTCCGGGTCGTACAGGCCGTCCAGATCCCAGCCCCGGTCCACCGGGAAACCGGAGACCGCGTCCACGCCGTCGTCGACCAGCCGCCAGAGGTCCTCCGGCGACCCGACGCCGCCCGGGTACCGGCAGCTCATCCCCACGATCGCGATCGGCTCGTGCTCACGCTCGTCGGCCTCGCGCAGTCGGCGGCGGGCGTCGTGCAGGTCGGTGGTGACCCGCCTGAGGTAGTCGCGAAGCTTCTGTTCGTCGGCCACTGTCGTCATTCCCCCTCGTAGCGTGCGGCCGTTGAACGTGCGGCCTGGCAACCGGTGATCTCGCGGGCGTCGATGCTGGTCCGTGTACGGGTGCTCGTGCGGGTCGTCGTGCGGGTGCGTGCGTGCTTCGTCGTGCGGGTACTTGCTTGCGTCGTCGTGCGGGTGCCAGTCGTCGTGCCGGTGTGCGTGCCGGTGCCGGTGTGCGTGCGGGCGTGGTTCGTCATCGGGTCACAGCTCGTTGTCGATGAAGTCGAAGAGATCGTCGTCGTCGGCCGTGCCGAGCTTTTCCGCGACGGATCCGCCGGTGTCGTCGCGGTGGTCCGCGCGGTCGGTGCCCGCGTCGGCGCCGAGCTTGGCGAGCAGTTCGCGCAGCCGGCCGGCCACCGCGTCGCGCGTGCCGCCGTCGGCCGCTCCGAGCCATGCCTCCAGGCGGTCGAGTTCGGCCGCGCCGGTGGATCCGGCGCCGTAGGTGCCGTCGGTACCGCCGGCGCCGTTCGCGGACCGCGCGAGCGCCTCGGCGGCAACGAGTTCGGCGCCCAGGTGCTCGGCCAGTGCCGCCGGCGTCGGGTAGTTGAAGACCAGCGCCGCCGGCAGCCGCAGGCCGGTCGCGGCGTTCAGCCGGTTCCGCAGCTCGACCGCGGTCAGCGAATCGAACCCCAGGTCGCGGAACTCCTGTCCGGCGCCGATGCGATCCGCCGCGTCGAAGCCCAGCACCGCGGCCACATGCGCGCGGACCGCGTCCAGGACCAGCCGGGACCGGTCACCGGTACGCGCCCCGAGCAGGGAGCGCACCAGCGGCGGTACGCCCGAACCGGTGTCCGTGCGACCCCCCGGGTCACCGGCGTCCCGTCGGCGCGAGCGTGCCCCGGTCGTCGGGCCGGTGCGCAGGCTCCGGGTCAACGCGGCCAGTGGGCCGGCCGGGCCGACCGGCTCCTCGGCCCGGGTGCGCATCGCGGCCGGGTCGAGCCGGGCGGGCAGCAGCGCCGCGCCGGCCGTGCCCGGCACCCGGTCGGGTCCGGTCGGGTCGGCGGTGGTGCCGGCGGTACCGGCCAGGGCCCGGTCGAACAGCGCGAGCGCGTGTTCGGTGGGCAGCGGCAGGATGCCGTCGCGGGCCATGCGCTCGCGGTCCCGGTCGGTGAGTTCGCCGTCCATGCCGCCCGCCTCCCACGGTCCCCACGCCAGCGAGGTGGCGGGTAGACCGCGGGCCGCGCGGTGTCGGCCGAGGGCGTCCAGGAAGGTGTTGGCCGCCGCGTAGTTCGCTTGTCCGGCGCTGCCGAACTGGCCCGCGGCCGAGGAGAACAGCACGAACGCGGAGAGCGCCCGGTCGGCGGTCAACTCGTGCAGATGCCAGGCAGCGTCCAGCTTCGGGCGCAGTACGCGGTCGACGCGCTCGGGGGTCATCGCCTCGAACAGCCCGTCGTCCAACACACCCGCCGAGTGCACGACGGCGGTCACCGGGTGCGCCGCCAACAGCTCGGCCAGCGCCGTCCGGTCGGCGACGTCGCACGCGACGGTGCTCACCCGCGCGCCCAGCGCGGCCAGTTCGGCGGCGAACTCGACGGCTCCGGGAGCCCGTTCGCCGCGCCGCCCGGCCAGGACCAGCCGGCGGACCCCGTACTCGGTGACCAACCGGCGTACCACCAGGCCACCGAGGCGGCCGGACGCGCCGGTCACCAGGACCGTGTCGTCCGCGCCGAGCACCGCGTGCGCGGCGACCGTGGCCGTCTCGGCATCCGCGCCGGCCGGCTCGCGGACCAGGCGGGGTACCAGGAGCGCGCCGTCGCGGATCGCGAACTGCGGCTCGTCGTCGGCCGCCGCGAGTACGGCGGGCAACCCGGTCGGGCCGGTGAGCGCCGGGACGCCGGCCGGTCCGCCGTCGAGGTCGACCAGCACGATCCGCCCGGGGTGCTCGGACTGCGCCGCGCGCAGCAGACCCCAGACGGCGGCCCGGGCCAGGTTCTCGATGCCGGTCTCGTCGACGGTGTCCCGGGTGGACACCGCGTGTTCGGTGAGCAGCACGAGCCGGGTGGTACCGAATCGGGTGTCCGCCAGCCAGACCCGCACGATCTCCGACGCTTGTCCGAGCGCGTCCCGGGCGGCGACCGGGAGGTCCCGGTCCGGCACCTCCGAGGGCGTCGGCGACAGCGCGACGAGCACGGCGTCCGGTACCGGCGCGCCCGCGTCGAGCGCGGCACCGAGCGCGGCGAGGTCGGCGTGTACCGTCCCCGCCCGTGCGGTACCCGTCGGCAGCGCGGCCGCAACCGTGCTCGCGACGTCGTGCCGCACGTCGCCGATCACCGCCCACGTGGCGGGCGCCGCCGACGCGGTCCGGGCGGCGGGTGCGGGCTCCCAGTCGATCCGATACAGCGCGCCGTCCCGACCGCCCCGCGCGGCACGCAGCGCGTCGGCGGCGACCGGCCTGGTCACCAGCGAGGCCACCGACCCCACCGGTCGACCCGAGTCGTCGGCGAGGGTCACCGCGAAGCCGTCGCCGGCCACCGGCGCGATGCGCACCCGCAGCGTCGTGGCCCCGGTCGCGTACAGCGCGACCCCGGTCCACGAGAACGGCAGCCGCACCGCGTCCGCACCGTCGCCGGCGAGCCCGATCGGGTGCAGCGCGGCATCCAACAGGGCCGGGTGCAACCCGAAACCCTCGGTCGACACGTCGGCGGGCAGCGCGACCTCGGCGAACAGCTCGTCGCCATGGCGCCACATCGCCCGGAGCCCACGGAACACCGGCCCATAGCCCAGTCCTTGTGCGGCGAGACGGTCATAACAATCGTCGATCGAAACCGGCTCGGCGCCGACCGGCGGCCACTGTCCCGGCTCACCGATCCGCCCGAACGCCTCCGCGTCGGGTGCCCCGCCCCTGGCCAGCACGCCCTGGGCGTGCCGGGTCCAACCGTCCGTCGGACCGCCGGGGCGCTGCCGGCCCGAGTGGATGCTCAGCGTGCTGCGGCCCGCCTCGTCCGGCGCGCCGACCACGAGCTGGATCCGGACCGCATCGTCGTCGGTCAGCACGAGCGGGGCCTCGATGGTCAGTTCCTCGATCAGATCGCACCCGACCTCGTCGCCGGCCCGCAGCGCGAGCTCCACCAGCGCGGTGCCGGGCACCGGCACGGTCCCGTGCACGGTGTGGTCGAGCAGCCAGGGGTGGCTGTCCACGGACAACCGACCGGTGAACAACACACCGGCCGAATCGGCCAGTTCGACCGCCGCACCGAGCAGTGGGTGATCGGCGGCGGTCAGCCCGATCGACGCGGCGTCCCCGGACCGATCGATCACCGGGTCGAGCCAGTACCGCTGCCGCTGGAACGCATACGTGGGCAACGCCACGCGCCGAGCCCCGGGGACGAACCCGGCCCATCGGATATCGGCGACGGCGCCCGTGACATGGAGCGTGGCCAGGGCGGTCAGCGCGGCATCGGGCTCCGGACGGTCCTTGCGCAGCACCGGAACCACGGTCACCGCGTCGTCGGCGGCCCGGATCCCGTCCCGGATCAACGCGGTGAGAGCGCCGTCCGGCCCGACCTCGACGAACGAGGCGACACCGTCGTCCTCCAGCGCGCGAATCGCGTCGTGGAAGCGAACCGGCTGTCGAACGTGGCGCACCCAGTACTCGGGGTCCGTCCAGTCGGCATCGGTCGAAACTGTCGAGACCACCGCCAACTCCGGTGTACCAAAGGTGAGTTCCCGCACCACCTCACGGAAGTCGTCCAACATCGGGTCCATCAGCGGCGAGTGGAACGCGTGGCTGACCCGCAGCCGCCGCACCCGACGCCCCAACCCCTCGAAATGCGCGACGACTTCGGACACCACAGCCTCCGCACCGGAGACCACCACCGAATCGGGACCATTGATCGCGGCAACGCCCACGGCATCGGCCCGGCCCGTCAGCAGCGGCAGAACATCCGCCTCCGCGGCTCCGATCGCGGCCATCGCACCACCGACCGGCAACGCCTGCATCAGACGGCCACGCGCCACGACAAGGCGGCACGCGTCCGCCAACGACAACACCCCCGCAACGTGGGCCGCCGCGATCTCACCCACCGAATGCCCGACCAGCACATCCGGCCGCACACCCCACGACTCCAACAACCGGAACAACGCCACCTCGACCGCGAACAACGCCGGCTGCGCGAACCCGGTCTCGTCCAGGCCGTCCGCCTCGCCGCTCACCACCGCGCGCAGCGACGCCCCCTCACCCGCCTCGACGTCGAGCCGATCGCAGACCTCGTCGAACGCCGCCGCGAACACCGGGAAGGCCGCGTACAACCCACGACCCATCCCCACCCGCTGACCACCCTGACCCGCGAACACGAACGCCGACCGGCCCGATCCGCCGCGCACGACACCGCGCACGACTCCCGAGGCCTCGGTGCCGGAAGCCACGGCGTCGGTCGCGCGCAGCAGGGTCTCCCGGTCCGTCCCGAACACCACCGCGCGGTGGTCCAGTCGGGGCTTGCCGGCCAGCGTGAACGCCACGTCGGAGACCGCCGTTTCGGCGTCCTCGGCCACATGGGCACCGAGCCGGACCGCGCCGGCGCGCAGGGCGTCGTCATCGGCGGCGGAAAGCACCCAAGGGGTGAGGATCGCTCCGGCGGGCCGCGCCTCGGGCAGCACGTCGACGGGTTCCCGGTCGCCGGCCTCGGGCTGTTCCACGATGACGTGTGCGTTGGTGCCGCTGACCCCGAAGGCGGAGATCCCGGCCCGGCGCGGCGCACCCGTCTCCGGCCACGCCACCGACTCCGTCAACAACGACACCGCACCCGACGCCCAATCCACGTGCGGCGAGGGCTCGTCCACGTGCAGCGTCCGAGGCAACACACCGTGACGCATCGCCTCGACCATCTTGATCACGCCACCCACACCCGCAGCCGCCTGCGCATGACCGATGTTCGACTTCAACGACCCCAACCACAGCGGCCGCCCACCATCGCGCTCACGCCCATACGTCGCCAACAACGCCTGCGCCTCGATCGGATCACCCAACCGCGTCCCCGTACCATGCGCCTCGACCGCATCCACCTCCGCGGCCGACAACCCCGCATCCACCAACGCCGCCCGAATCACCCGCTGCTGCGACGGACCATTCGGCGCCGTCAAACCATTGCTCGCACCGTCCTGATTGGTCGCGGTGCCCCGGACGACGGCCAGTACCTCGTGCCCGTTGCGGCGCGCGTCGGACAGTCGCTCCAGCAGCAACATCCCGACGCCTTCACCCCAACTGGTGCCGTCGGCCGCCGCCGAGAACGCCTTCGCCCTGCCGTCCGCCGCCAGGCCCCGCACTCGGCTGAACTCGACGAACACGCTGGGCGTGGCCATCACCGTCACGCCGCCCGCGAGCGCGAGCGAGCACTCGCCGCTGCGCAGGGCCTGCGCGGCCAGGTGCAGCGCGACCAGCGACGACGAGCACGCGGTGTCCACCGTGACGGCGGGACCCTCCAGGCCGAACGTGTAGGCCACCCGGCCGGACGCGACGCTGCCCGCACTGCCGTTGGCGAGATAGCCCTCGAACTCGCCCGAGTCGCCCGCCGAGTTCATCAGCCGGGAGCCGTAGTCGCCGTACATCACGCCGGCGAACACGCCGGTGCGGCTGCCGCGTACCGTCCGCGGGTCGATCCCGGCCCGCTCGAACGCCTCCCAGGACGTCTCCAGGAGCAGTCGCTGCTGCGGGTCGACAGTGAGCGCCTCGCGCGGCGAGATGCCGAAGAACACCGGGTCGAAGTCGCCCGCGTCGTGCAGGAAGCCGCCCTGGCGAACGTAGCTCTTGCCCTTGTGTTCCGGATCCGGGTCGAACAGGTTGGCCAGGTCCCAGCCGCGATCGGCCGGGAAGCCGGTGATCCCCTCGGCGCCTGTGGCGACCAGTCGCCACAGGTCCTCGGGCGAGGCAACACCGCCCGGATAGCGGCAGCTCATCCCGACGATCGCGATCGGCTCGTCGTGGGCCGGCACGGCCGGCACGGCCGGCGCGGCGGGCCGCCGGGCGTCGGCCGGTGCCCGCGTCTCGCCCGTACCCGGCAGTTCGGCCCGTACGTGTTCGATCAACGCGGCGGGCGTGGGGTGGTCGAAGATCAGAGTGGCCGACAGGCGCAGCCCCGTCGCCGTGTTCAGTCGGTTGCGCAGCTCGACGGCGGTCAGCGAGTCGAAGCCCAGGTCCTTGAACGCCCTGTCCGGCTCCACCGATTCGGCGGTTCCGTGGCCGAGCACGGTGGCGACCTGCTCGCGGACCAGCGCCGTCACGGCGCGTTCGCGCTCCTCGGCGGACAGCCCCGCCAGGCGCTCCCGGAACGAACCGGCCGAGCGGTCCGAGCCGGCGCCGCCGCGTGCGACGCGGCGGCTCGGCGCGATGGGGACGAGGTCGCGCAGGACGGACGGCAGGCCGCCGTCGACGGCCTGGGCGCGCAGCGCGGCGGTGTCCCATCGGGCCGCGACGAGCAAGGCCGCGTCCGTACCGGTGGCGGCGTCGAACAGGGCGAGCCCGTCGTCGGCGGACAGCGCGAGCACACCCGAGCGGTGCAGCCGGCTCAGGTCGGCGCCGCCGAGCCCGTCGGTCATGCCTTCGTTCTGTGCCCACAGGCCCCAGGCGAGCGAGGTGGCCGGCAGCCCCGCCGCACGCCGACGCACCGCCAGCGCGTCCAAC
>NZ_JBSFEO010000113.1:0-8933 GCF_053594475.1 Embleya sp. NPDC001921 | reverse complement strand
AGCGGCCGTCAGCGGATCGCAAACCGGGCGGCGAAGATCGCGCGGGCCGGCGGGACGGGCGAACTGTTCGACGTCGACGCACTCATCGGAGGTGCCTCGTGAGCCGACTCCCCGCCGTCTACTACGACACGTCCGCCACCTCGACCGAGCCCGGCTACCGCTGGTGGGAACACGCCGCCTGCAAAGGGCAGTCCGAGCTGTTCTTCCCCGAGCGCAACGCCGACATCAGCCGCGCGAAGAAGATCTGCGCGGCGTGCCCGGTCCGCGAAATCTGCCTGGCCGAGGAGCTGGAGAGGTTCTCCCCGGCCCACCGCTGGGGCGTCCGCGGCGGCATGGCCGAGACGGCCCGCCGCGACCTCGGCTGACCCGCCTGACTCGGGGCCCGGCCGGCGACACCACCCCGCCGGGCCCCGACACCAACTCACCGAGAACGGGACCGAAATGACCGACCGCACCCCCACCCTGACCGACGCCGGAGCCGAAGTCCTGCGGCTGCGTAACGAACTCGCCGCCGCTTACCGCTCGATCCTCGGCCTCACCTGGTCCGGATGGGACCAGATCGAGCCCACCGTCCGGCAAGCCGCCCTCACGTACCTCGCCGCCGGGGTCGCCTTCGCCGACGAGCGGAACAAGCCGGTCCACGAGTACGAGCCGAGCGCCATCGGATTCACGTGCACCTGCGGCAGCCACCTGTTCGCCCGCTGCCACGGCGGCGCACTGCCCGACTAAGGCCCACCACACCCCCGGGGCGGGGCGTCCACACCCCCGCCCCGGGAGCACTGCGGACATGACGAAAGCCCGACCGAAGCCGGGCTCAGCGAGGAGGTGCGGAGTGTCAGGTCTCCAGGGACTCGACGCGCTTTCGGTCCGCCATGGCCTGCTCGTAGAAGTCGGGAGTGACCAGGTAGACCCGCCGTCGGCCGCGCACGGTCAACGCGCTGACCAGGTCGTCTTCCCGCACCTGCTCGATCAGGCGGGTCAGCAGCGGTCGGGCCGCGGTGAGCGGCACCTCTTGTACGCCGTCGTCGGCAATCTCCACCAGTTCGCCGGGGGTCCGCTGCTCGCTCATGACCAGAGTGTAAGACATGCCCATCCTCACCATAGTTGCCAAACTTTAAAGATTGATGAGATCATAGAGCAGTCGCAAGGGGTCGGCCAAGCCCCCTTTCCCCTCTCTCTTCGTGCGCGGCAGAACGGACCCCAACACCATGGCTGACAACCGCACCTACGTCCGGGTGCACGACGGGATGCCGGACCACCCGAAGATCATCGAGGTGGGCGGCATGGCGGCTTGGCTCTACACCACCGCCATGTGTTACGCGTCCCGGCAGCTCACCGACGGGGTCATCCCGGCCCGCCTGGTGCCGCGCCTGACCGACCTACCAAACCCCGAAGCACTTGCTTCGGCACTGCTTCGCGTCGGTTTGCTGCACGCTTCCGGTCACGACTGCTCCGACTGCCCGGACGTTGGTGACGATGAGTACGTCATTCATGACTATCTGGAACACCAGCGCAGCGCCGACTACGTCCGCACCCTCCGCGAGAAGCGCTCCGCCGCAGGTCAGAAGGGCGGACGCAAGTCCGGAGAGACCCGCCGCGCAGCCTCGGAAAACGAAGCAAAAGACGAAGCACTTGCTTCGGCTTTGCTCAAGCAAACGCGAAGCAAAACGCAAGCAGAGACAGAGACAGAGACAGAAGTAAAAGAACAAAGAAATACGTCGAAGCCTGCGGCTCCTCCGCCGCCTGTTCGAGCCGACGTCGAACGCGTCTGCAAGCACCTCGCCGACCGCCTCGTCGCCACCGGCAGCAAGCGCCCCACGATCGACAAGAAATGGCGGGACTCCGCCCGCCTGCTCCTCGACAAGGACGGCGTCACCGTCGACCAGGCCCTCAAGGCCATCGACTGGGCCCACGCCAACACCTTCTGGCAGGCGCACATCCTCACGCCGACGAAGCTCCGCACGAAGTTCGAGACCCTCCGCCGCCAGGCCCAGGCCGAACAACGCGAGAACACCCCCGCGGCACGGCCCCAGCAGACCGCCATCGACGAACTCCCCCCGGAGGTGCTCCGTGCCAAGCTCCGCTTCTGACCGGCCCACCGGCGCCGACCTCTGGCTCACCACCCAGGTCGCACGCGCCCACGAAGACCTCGGCAAGCTCGTCCCCCGGCACTACTGGCCCCCGATCGAACTCCACCCCGAAGCCGCGGCATGGGCTGCCGAACCCGACCCCGGGAGCCTGTTCCTCACCGGCAACATGGGCGTCGGCAAGACCCACACCGCCTGGCAGGCCATCCGAGCCTGGCACCAGACCTGGTTCGACGTCCCCCAATGGCGCGGCCTGCCCCGCATCGAAGCCTGGCGCTCCACCGCCCTGTTCGACGCCCTCCGCCCCGAAGCCGAAGAAGACGGCCGGCGCGTCGCCGCCCGCGCCCAACGCGCCGACCTGCTCTACCTCGACGACCTCGCAGCCGCCCGCGCCAACGACTGGACCCGCGAACGCCTCTTCGAAATCGTCGACGAGCGATACGCCCAGAACCGGCCCATCCTCATCACCAGCGACGTCTTCCCCGCAGACCTCGGGCCCTACATCGGCCCCCGCGTCGCATCCCGCCTCGCCGAGATGCTCGCCGACAACATCGTCCTCATCGAAGGCGGCGACCGGCGCCGCGGCGGTGACGCGTGACCGACCACGACGAGCAGGCACTCACCGCACCCCAGCCCCACGACAGCCACGCCGAACACGTCGTCCTCGGCTCGATCATGCGCGACCCCGAACTCGCCGACGAACTCCGCGCCGTCTGCCCCCCGGAGGACTACTACCACCCCGCCCACGCCGACCTCCAGGCCGTCATCGCAGACCTCCACGCCCAAGGCAAACCCACCACCGACCCGCACGTCCTCGCCACCGCGACCGCCGCCGCCGGCCACCACGGCCGCATCACCGAAATCGGCTACCTCGTCGACGTGTGGCAGGCCGGGTTCCCCGCCTTCGCCCACCACTACGCCAAGATCGTCGCCGTCCACGCCGCCGCACGCCGCCTCGTCGACACCGCCACCCGCGCCCGGCAACTCGCCTACGGCAAAGACTTCGACGCCGACACCGCCGTCGACCTCATCCAGCGCGACCTCGACAACGTCGTCCGCATCTCCGCCGCGGGACTGCCGCCCATCCTCGCGCCGCTCGTCGACGACGCCCTCGACCGCATCGCCCACCTGCCCGTCGAAATCGCGGGCATCGCCACCGGCCTCCCCGACCTCGACGACGTCTACCCCGGGCACGCGCCCGGCCGCATCACCGTCGTCGGCGCCCGCCCCGGCAGCGGCAAAACCACCATGGGCATCCAGTTCGCCCGCCACGCCGCCATCACCCTCGGCCTGCCCACCCTGTTCCTGACCATGGAGATGGGCGCCGGCGAAATCACCGACCGCGTCCTGTCCGCCGAAGCCCAGGTCGAACTCGGCCGCATCACCCGCGGCGGCCTCACCGACTTCGACAAGGTCTGCCTCGCCGAGACCGCCGACCGCATCGCCCCGGCCCCGCTGTACATCGACGACACCCCGCACGTCGGCCTCGGCTACATCCGCCACAAGGTCAAGACACTCCAACGCGCCGGCGGACTCAACCTGCTGATCGTCGACTACCTCCAGCTCATGCAGACCGAACGCGCCGAGAACCGGCAGCAGCAGGTCGCCGCGCTCTCCCGCGGACTCAAGCTCCTCGCCAAGGAGTTGGCGATCCCGATCGTGCTGCTGTCCCAGCTCAACCGCTCCAGCGCACAGCGCACCGGCAAACGCCCCGAGCTGTCCGACCTTCGCGAAAGCGGCGCGGTCGAGCAGGACGCCGACACGGTCCTGCTCCTGCACCGCGACGAGCTGTACGAACCCGAGACCACCCGCGTCGGCGAACTCGACGTCATCGTCGCCAAGAACCGGCACGGCACCACCAAGGACGTGATCGTCGGCTGGCAGGGCGAATACGCCCGCTGTGTCGACGTCACCCGACTTCCCCGCGGCCACATCGTCGACAACGGATGGATGCCCTCATGACCGTGCCCATGCCCGTCATCACGACCACCTACGTTCTCGACCTCACCCACGGCGCCGGCCTCAACGCCCTCGACAACCGCATCCCCGTCGGCGCCCACGTCATCGTCGTCCTCGACGACCGCGCCTGCTGCGACACCGGACTCGTCGACCGCATCGGCGCCGTCCTGTGGGACGCCGCCAGCATCAACATCCAGGCCCCCGCCCGACACATCCACCTCGTCGTCGGCCAGATCCGCCGCCGCATCGAAGGCGTCGTCGAGCTGGAAACCCAACTGCGCGAGCAGGGCGCCGCATGATCGCCGCAGCCCTCCCGCACCTCGGCCTCTGCCGCCACTGCGGCCACGAAATCCGCATCCGCGCAGACCACCTGCTGCACAAGCACGCGTGCCCTCGAGGAGACGGATCCGCGCCCGCCAGGATCCTGCCGCCCACGTTCGTCCGCTGGCTCCACGCCCAAGCCCGCCGACGCGACCACCGCGACAACCCGCTCACCGCCCTCGCCGAGTACGTGTTCCGGCCCTGCTCGCTCAGCCCCCGCCTCCTGCCCAGCGAACTCGACTGGACCACCGCCGACGAATTCCACAACCAGCTCCACGGACGCCAGGAAATCCGGCAGCCCTACAACGGCCAACGCTGCGACTGGGTCTGCCGCCACATCGCCACCGCCGCGGCCGAGTACGAGCGGCTCGTCGCCGAAACCCGCGAGGCCGCCACGTGATCCCGCCCGCAGCCCTCTCCGCAATCGACACAGCCGGCGACACCTGGCTCGCCCACCCCGGCGAAGGTCCGCTGTCCGCCGCAGTCGCCGCCGCACTCGCCGACTACGACATCAAACCCGCCGACCGATGCGGCCCCGGCCCCCGCGCCACGTGCCCCGAATGCGGACGCGACTGGGCGGTCACGATCGCCGGGCTCCTCCGCCGGCACCGCAACGCAATGCGCCAGCCCTGCGACGGAAGCGGACGCCTTGCCGCGACCGGACGGGCCGAGCGCCCCGCACCCACTGCCACCAGGAGCCAGACGTGAGCATCCACCGCGACGTCTACGTCCGCTGCGACGTCCAGGCCCCCGGCTGCCACCACGTCCCCCAGATCGCCGCCCCCGGGCGCACCGCCGCCGAAGCCAGAGCGCAAGCCCGCGACCTCGACCGCTGGCACCGCCACGGCGCCCACGACATCTGCGCACCGTGCTGGGCCGCCGGACACCGCACCGCGCCCACCACACGGCGGCCCGACCAGCCCGAACACCACACGACGGAGACGAAATGACCGACCGCATCGACGTGTACGACGGCCTGCTCAACGCCCGCTGGACCGAGGACGCCGACGGCCGGCTCCGCTTCGGCCGGGCCCTGTGGAGCCTGCTCGCCGAAGACGGCGAGTGCGCCGTCGCCGTCATCGACTCCGCCGGCGACGAGGGCTGGAGCGTGTGGTTCCCGGGCGAGGTGCCCGACTCGATCGTCCTCGGCGTCGCCCAGGCCGCGGCCGAACTGGCGAAGGGGTCGACCCGATGACCGACACCACCGCCACCTACGAGGTCACCCCGGACCCCGACGGCCGCACCTGGCACCGGCGCTGCCACCTGTGCCCGACCAGCGCGGTCGGCGACGACGAGGCGGTGATCCGGGAACGGGCACAGCGGCACCAGGACGAGGCGCACTCCGGCCGCACCACCTCGACGGCGGGCGAGGTGCTGGCCGTCGCGACCGCCGAGATCCGCCGGCTCCAGGCCGTGGTAGTCGAGCAGGCCGCCGACTTCAGCCGGCTGCACGCCGACGCGACGCGGGCCCTTGGTGCCCTCGCCCTGCTCGTCGCCGAGCACTCCGACCCCGGGGCCGAGGCGCTCGAAGCCCAGTACTGCCTCACCCAGACGCTGGTCAACACCCGCCGGAGCCTGTCGTGACCTTCCACCGCGGCCGGTCCTGGGTCGGCCACCACGTCGAGGACGCCTGCCCCTGCCCGCAGGAACCGTGCGGGCTTGTCGCCGGCGACCGCATCGATCCCACGTGCACCGAGCACCCGGCGGCGGCCCTCAAGTCGATCCGGCAGGGGCACGAGGCGCCAGACTGCCCCGGGCCCGACCTGCGGGCGGCGGTGGCCATGCTCCGGACCGAGCAGCCCGCCGACACCATCCGCCGCGCAGCAGACCTCATGCGCACCCGGGCCACCGCGGCAACCCGCGGGCCCTGGCTGTCCATGGACGGCGGCGACCGCCTCGTCCACGACCCCGGCCACGACCTCGACCCGCCCGAGTACGTCGTCGACGAGCCCATGTCGAACGCGGCAAACGCCGAGCACATCGCCGGGATGGACCCGCTCGTCGCCGTCGCGGTCGCTGGCCTTCTTGAGCAACTCGCCCGGGTCGTCGACGAGCACGGGTTCTACGGCACGCCCGCTGCGGTCCTGGCGCTCGACGTCGCCCGCACCTACCTGGGGAGGTCGGAGTGACCGACATCGAGCCCGACCTGGCGGCGATCCGGGCCGACCAGCAGGCGTGCACCGCGATGGGCCCGTTCCGCGGCGAGCCCGATGCGATCGACCGCCTCGTTGACACCCACGTGCCCGCGCTGCTGGCCCTGGCCGAGCGGCAGGACGAGCACGTGCGGCGGCTGGAGGCGGTCATCGTCCGGGGCGTGGCCAGCGGTGCCCTGGGAGAGGCGACCGAGCGGGCCAAGCGGGCGGAGGCCGAACTGGCGGAGGCGCGGGCCGAGATCGAGCGGCTGCGGTCCGGCGGCGAGGACCCCGAGCCCGACCCCGACTGCACGACGGCGACGCCGACGGGCGAGTACTTCCGGGTCCAGGTCTACGAGTTGTTCGGCGAGTGGTCGTCGGTCGGCCGGTATTGGTCGGCCGAGGCGGACGCCGTCGCAAGCATGCGCCGTCGGCGGCAGGCCCAGGCCGACTGGCCGGCGATGCGGGTGCTCCGGGTCCGGTCGTGGACCGAGCGCACGGTCGTGGTCTGGGAGCACCCCGAGGACGTCACCGGCACCCGCAACGCCTCACGCGCCCCTGAGAGCCCCGAAGGCGCACCCGACCCGTCCAATGACCCGCCGACGGGCTGAAAACGCCGCAGACGCCCGCCCAGGGCCCTTCGCGGGGCCCACCCGACCCCATCGAGGACCCGTGCGCACCCGACTCGCCACCGCAGCCATCGTCATCGCCCTCGGCTTCGCCGCCGTCGGCGCCGTCCACGTGGCCTACCTCGCAGGCATCGACAGGGCCATCGGCGCCCCGGTCGCCATCGCCGCCGTCGCGGCCTGCGCGTGGTGGCTGGACGGCCAGTGCCACACCTGACCGCCGAGGCCCGCAGACGGGCGCACAGGCATCCGCACGGGCCATGCGAGGCCCACGACGACAGGAGACACGACCGATGAGCGTCCCGATCACCCTCACCGCCCGCAACATGGAGGCCACCCACCACGGCATCCCCGTGATGTGCCTCGGCGAGGACGACGTTTACGCGTTCATCGCCCTCGGCCACGGCGAACCACGCACCGTCCTCGCCGCGTTCATCGCCCTCGACCGCGAGGCATACGGCGTCCTGGGCATCGTCGCCGCAACGGGCCCGCTCGCCCCGCGCATCCGGACCCGGTGGGCGTCCG
Organism: Embleya sp. NPDC001921; assembly: GCF_053594475.1. Lineage (NCBI taxonomy): Bacteria > Bacillati > Actinomycetota > Actinomycetes > Kitasatosporales > Streptomycetaceae > Embleya > Embleya sp. NPDC001921. The sequence goes on along the minus strand of NZ_JBSFEO010000113.1, from coordinate 1,283 downwards.
TCACCACCTGCAACGGCGACTGCGGTCAAGGCCTCGACTGCCACCACGCGTGGACCGCCGACTGGACCGTCACCGAGGACACGCCCGGCGCGGCCCCCATCACGGTCCTCGACGTCGGCACCGTCCCGATGACCCTCGACCTGCCCTGACCCACGCGGAAGCCCGCCCCGACGCAACCGGGGCGGGCCACCCCGACCGTACCCACCAGCACAGGAGCCCGACATGCCCCAGCCCCGCCGGTACGACGACCCCCGACACGCCGAGATCACCGCACACCTCGACGAACTCGCCGACGCCGCGCAGACCGACGACCTGCCCAGCCCCGAGACCCGTGCGCGCATTGCCAAGCGCATCGGCGAACGCTTCCACGAGATCACCGGCACGCCGCTCGACCCGTCCTGACGCACGTGGAGGCCGTCCCCGCTCAACCCGGGGACGGCCACCGCAGACCGTACCCAGCCACCAGGAGCGACACGTGCGCATCTGCATCACCACCGACGACGACGGCGACGCCAGCGTCCACTTCGAGACCCCCGACGGCATCGCCATCACCCTCCCGCTCGAACACTCCGACGTCGCCGGCCACTTCGAGGTCCCCGCCCTGGTCGGCATCACCGTCGACACCAGCCCGGAGCCCCTGCGGTGAGCGAGTCCATCGCCTGGGACGACGCCGACGGCATACGCGCCCCCACACGCAGCCCCCTCGCCTGGATCCGACACCTCCACCGACGACGCACAGGAGCACCGATGCCCGAACCCGAGCCCAACGTCCGTCGGTTCCGCCGCGGCCCCGCCGAAGTCGACGCCGTCCAGGTCGCCGGCGACGACACCGGCAACACCGCCCGAGCCATCGCCAAATGGTGCGGCGGCGCACCCGCCGGCACCTGGGACCGGCCGCGCATCCACGTGTGGGCACACCCCGACGGGCCCGACGACACCATGACCGCACGAGTCGGCATGTGGATCACCCGCGAGCCCGACGGGCGGTACCAGGTCCACCAGGACCGCGAGTTCCGAGCCACGCACCAGGCCATCGAGCTTGCTCCCAGCGTGCTCCCAGTTGCTCCCAGACTGGGAGGAGAGCCCACTCGCGAGCAGCTCGACAACCTGCTCTACCGCGCCGAACGTCACGCCCTCAGTCACACGGAGGCCGAGCTGCTGACCGCCACCGTGCGCCGACTGGCCGACGAGCGGGACCGCCTCGCCGCCCGCTTGAACACCGGCCTCGTCGACGAGGCCGACGCCCTCCGCCGCCGGGCCAAGGAGTTGGACCGGCGGGCCGC
>NZ_JBSFEO010000112.1:0-9144 GCF_053594475.1 Embleya sp. NPDC001921 | reverse complement strand
CGAACGACCCCCACAACCCCGCCAACGACACCATCACCGCCCACAACACCGGCTGCACCACATCGACCCGCCCGAGCCACTCCCCCGACCCCGACCCCGACCCGGCCCCAGCCCCAGCCCCGGACCGCAGGACCGACGTCAACGACCAATCCACAAAAGGCGCGAGCGCCGCCTCGCACTCCGCGATCCGCTCGGCGAACACCGGCGACGAATCCAGCAGACCCGCGGCCATCCCCGCCCACTGCGACCCCTGCCCGGGAAACACCAGTACGGTCCGACCCGAGGACCGCGCCACGCCGGACACCACGTCCGGTGCCGGCTCACCCGCAGCCAGCGCTGTCAGTCCCGCCGCCAACTCGGCCGGCCCCGAGGCCGATACGACTCCCCTGTACTCGAACGCCGACCGTGACGCGACCAGCGTCGCCGCCACCGCCGCCGGGTCCGACTCCCGGTGCCGGGCCACGAATTCGGCCAGTCGACCCGCCTGCGCCCGCAGTGCCGCCTCGGACTTGCCCGACACCACGAACGGCAGCCTCCCGGGCGCGAGAAGCCGCGCCTTCCCCGCCGGCTCCGGCTCGTCCGCCTGTTCGATGATCACGTGCGCGTTCGTACCGCTGATCCCGAACGACGAGACCGCCGCCCGTCGCGGACGATCGACCACCGGCCACTCCCGCGCCCGGGTCAGCAGCTCCACCGCGCCCGCCGACCAGTCGATCCGGGTCGAGCGCTCCTCGGCGTGCAGGGTCTTCGGCAGGGTTTTGGCCCGGATCGCCAGGACGGCCTTGATCAGGCCCGCGACGCCGGCCGCCGCGCCGGTGTGGCCGATGTTCGACTTCACCGAACCCAGCCAGAGCGGGCGGTCCGCGGGGCGGCCCCGACCGTAGGTCGCGAGCAGGGCCTGGGCCTCGATCGGGTCGCCGAGCCGGGTGCCGGTGCCGTGCGCCTCGACCGCGTCGACGTCGGCGGCCGACAGGCCGGCATCGGCCAGGGCGAGTCGGATGACCCGCTGCTGTGCGGGGCCGTTGGGCGCGGTCAGTCCGTTGCCGGCACCGTCCTGGTTGACCGCGCTGCCGCGCACCACCGCGAGCACCCGGTGGCCGGCCCGCCGGGCGTCGGCCAGCCGCTCGACCACGAGCACGCCCACGCCGTCGGCGAGGCCCATGCCGTCGGCGCCCTCCCCGAACGCCTTGCAGCGGCCGTCCTCGGCCAGTCCGTGCTGGGCGCTGAAGCCGAGGAACTGGAGCGGGGACGACAACACCGTGACGCCGCCGACCAGGGCCAGCGAGCACTCGTCCTTGCGCAGCGCCCGCACGGCCAGGTGCAGGGCCACCAGCGAGGACGAGCACGCGGTGTCCACGGTCACCGCAGGGCCTTCGAGCCCGTACAGGTAGGACAGGCGGCCGGAGAGTACGGCGGCGGCCGTGCCGGTGGTCAGGTGTCCGATGTACTCGTCGGGCACCGGACCGGTCGTCCAGCCGTAGTCCACGCTGTTGGTGCCCATGAACACGCCCGTCCGGCTGCCGCGCGTGTCGGCCGGTCGGATTCCGGCGTGCTCGAAGGCCTCCCACGAGGTCTCCAACAGCAGCCGTTGTTGCGGGTCCATGGCGAGGGCCTCGCGCGGGGAGATCCCGAAGAAGTCGGCGTCGAAGCCCGCGACGTCCCGGATGAAGCCGCCGGACGCGGCGTAGCTGGTGCCGGGGTGTTCCGGGTCGGGGTGGTAGAGCCGGTCCAGGTCCCAGCCGCGGTCCCGGGGCAGCGGGCCGATCGCGTCCCCGCCGCGGTCGAGCAGTTCCCACAGGTCCCGTGGTGAGGCGATGCCGCCGGGGAGGCGGCAGGCCATGCCCACGATCGCCACGGGTTCGGTGTACGTGGCCGCCGCCTCGAACGCCTCGATCCGCCGCTGTGCGTCGTGCAGTTCGGCCGTGGCCCACTTCAGGTACTCGCGGAGGGTCTCTTCACTGGCCACGGTGGTCCTCCGGTACTGCGGTCGCGGTGTTCGTGGGGTCGGGGCGGGTCACGGCGTTCCTCCGGCCGGGGTGCCGCGGCCCAGCCGGGTGTTGATGAACGCCAACATCTCGTCGTCCGACGCGGCTTCGAGTTCCGCGGCGACGTTCGGCGCGCCGGCGGGCGGTGCGCCGTCGGTGGTCGGGCCGGCCGTGTCGTTCCAGTCGGCGAGCAGCGCCCGAAGCCGCCGGGTGATGCCGGCCCGGTCCGTGTCGCCGACCGCGGCCGCTGCCAAACCGGCGGCGAGGCGGTCGAGTTCGCCGTGGATGAGGGCGGCGCCCACGGGTTGCTCCGCCAGGAGTTCGGCGACCAGCAGGTCGACCAGGGCGAGCGGAGTCGGGTGGTCGAACACGAGGGTGGTCGGCAGGTCGAGGCCGGTGCGCCGGTTCAGCCGGTTGCGCAGGTCGACGGCGGTGATGGATTCGAAGCCGAGTTCGCTGAAGGCGCGTTCGGCCCGGATCTCCTCGACCGAGTCGTGGCCGAGGGCCGCGGCGGCCTGCGCGCGGACCAGGTCGAGCAGGCGGTGCGAGCGGTCGGCGGCGGACAACCGGGCCAGCTCGTGGCGGAGTTCGCCCGCCGTGTCGGCGACGGCGCGGGCCTCCCCCGCCTGTGCGACGAGCGCGGCGCGGGCCTCGGGGATGGTGTCGATCAACGGGCTGGGCCGCCGGGCGGTGAACGCGCCGGTGAATACCGGCCAGTCGACGTCGGCGACGGTCACGCAGGTGTCGTCGTGGTCGAGGGCCCGCTGCAGTGCGGCCAGGGCGACATCGGGGTCGAGCAGGCGCAGGCCGCCGAGGTGCAATCGGCGCAGCGCGCGGGCCGATTCGGGATCACCGGCCGCGCCCGCCTCGGTCGTCGGGCCCCAGACCGACCAGGCCACGGACAGGGCGTGCCGGCCCTGTGCGCGGTGTTGCCGGGCGAGGGCGTCGAGGTGTGCGGTGGCGGCGGCGTGGGCGCCGTGTTCGCCGCTGCCCCAGAAGGCGGCGACCGACGAGAAGTACACGATGGTGCGCAGTCGGTGCGGGTCGAGGAGTTCGTGCAGGATGCGCGCGCTGTCCACCTTGTCGGCCAGTGCCTCGGCGACGCTCGCGGGGTCGATGTCGCGCAAGGTGGCCAGGTTCGGGGCGCCCGCGGTGTGCAGCAGGTCGGTGATCGGTCGGCCCGCCTGGATGAGCCCCCGCAGCACGCCGGCCACCTCCCGCCGGTCGCTCAGGTCGCACTGTGCGGTGGTGAACCCGGTGCCCGGGGCGAGTACCGCTTGCAGGCGGTCGGCGGCGTCGGGGTCGATGCGACCGGCCAGGACGACGTGTTCGGCGCCGCGCTCGGACAGCCAACGGGCGAGCCGGATCTCCAGCGGGCCGGTGCCGCCGGTGATCAGCGCGGTGCCGGACGGCCACCAGTCCCGTACGGCTTCGGTGTCGGCCGGCGGCGCGTGCACCACCCGGCGGACGAAGACACCGGCCGGCCGGATGGCGAGTTGGTCCTCGTGGGCCGCGTTGCCCAGTGCCCGGCGCACCCGCTCGACGCCGTCCGCGTCCAAGTGCTCCGGCAGGTCGATCAAGCCGCCCCAGCGATCCGGCAGTTCGAGGGCCGCGACCCGGCCCAGGCCCCAGATCCGGGCCTGTTCCGGGTCCGGGGGCGCCTGTTCGCCGTCGACCTCGACGGCGCCCCGGGTGAGGCACCACAGGCGGGTGTCGGCGCCGACGTCGGCGACGGCCTGGGCCAGGAGCAGCGTGCCGGCGAGGCCGGCCGGTGCCGCCGAGGTGTGCGTGCCGGTTGCGCGGCCGAGGAAGGACAGGATCCCGATCGGCCCGGGGCTCTCGGGCAGCGCCTTTTCGAGGATGCGGGCCAGCTCGGCCCGGGTGGCGCGGGCGGGTTCGACGGTCAGGGTGGCAACGGTCGCGCCCCGGTCGGCCAGTGCCGCCAGCAGTGCGTCACTCGTGGGGTCCGGGGCCGGCACGACGGCCACCCATGCGGTGGGCGCGGGGAGGTCGTCGGGCAGGTCGTCGGCGGGCCGCCAGACGGCGCGGTAGCGCCGGCCGTCCGCCGCGCGCTGCTCGCGGGCGCGCCGGCGCCACGCGCGCAGGGCGGGCAGCACCGCGTGCCACGGCTGCTCGTCGGGGGCGTCGAGCAGGTCGGCGAGGGCTCGCGGTTCCTCCTGCTCGACCAGGTCCCAGAACCGGGTCTCGGTCGGGTCGGCGGCCGGGACGCCGTTCGCACCGGCCGTGCCGTCGGCCGCGTCCAGCCAGTAGCGCCGCCGGTGGAAGGGATAGGTCGGCAGGTCGACGACCCGGGCGCGCCGACCGGCGAGAGCGGCGCCCCAGTCGGGCACGACGCCGAGAACGGCCGCCTCGCCGACCGAGAGCAGGAAACGTTCGAGGCCGCCCTGGTCCCGACGCAGGCTGCCGACCGCCGCGACCTCGGCGCCGACGGCCGCCGCCGTTTCCTGGATCACGGTGACCAGGGTGGGGTGCGGACCCACGTCGATGAACGTGTCGTGGCCCTGCGCCGACAGGCCCCGGACGGTGTGTTCGAACCGGACGGTGTGCCGCAGGTTGGCGTACCAGTACTCGGGGTTCAGCTCCGCGGTGTCCAACGGTCCGCCCGTCACCGTGGAGTGGAACGGCACCGGGCCGGTGACGGGTTCGATCCCGGCCAGGTCGGCGCGGAGCCGATCGCGGATCTCCTTGACGTGCGCGGAGTGCGAGGCGTAGTCCACCGGCAGGATCCGCCCGCGCTCGGCCTCCTCGACCAGCGCCCGGACCGCCTCGGCCTCGCCGGATACCACGACCTGACCGGGACTGTTGACCGCCGCGAGGGAGAGTCGGCCGGCGGACTCCGCGACGCGTTCGCCGGCCTCGGCCTCCGACATGGCGACGGACGCCATCAGGCCCCGGTCGGACAGGTCGCGCAGCGCCCTGCTGCGCAGCGCGACGATCCGCGCACCGTCGTCGAGGGTGAGCGCGCCGGCGACGCAGGCCGCCGCGATCTCGCCCTGGGAGTGGCCGACGACGGCGGCGGGGCGTACGCCGTAGGCGCGCCACAGTTCCGCGAGGGAGACCATCACCGCCCACAGGGCGGGCTGTACGACGTCCACCCGTTCCAGGTCGGCGCCCTTCGGGTCGCGCAGCACGTCGGTGAGCGACCAGTCCACGTACCGGGCCAGCGCCGCCGCACAACGCTCGATGTGCTCGGCGAACAGCGGTGCCTCGCGCAGCAGTTCGGCGGCCATGCCGGCCCACTGCGAGCCCTGGCCGGGGAAGACGAAGACGACGCGGTCGCGGGTCGGGCCGCTTCCCTCGACGACGCCCGACCGCGCCTCGCCCACCGCGAGGCCGTCCAGCGCGCGCCGGAGGCCGGCCCGGTCCCGGGCCACCACGACCGCGCGGTGGGCAAGCCGGGTGCGGGTGGCGGCCAGCGAGAACGCGAGGTCGGCCGGGGCGAGTTCGGGGTGACGCGCGAGCTGGGCACGGAGTCGGTCGGCGACCGCGCGCAGGTCGCGTTCGGTGCGGGCGGACAACGGGTACGGCAGCGGGGCGGCGATATCGTCGCCCGCCGCTCCGTCGCCCTCGGGGTCCTCGCCTGCGGGGTCCTCGCCCGCGGGGTCCTCGACCCCGGGCCGCACGGCGCCGGCCGGCTCGGGCGGCGCCTGCTCCACGATCACATGCGCGTTCGTCCCGCTGATCCCGAATCCGGAGACGCCGGCCCGGCGCGGCCGATCGCTGTCCGGCCAGGGCACGCTCTCGGTGAGCAGTTCGACCGCGCCGGTCGACCAGTCGACGTGTGGGGACGGCGCGTCGACGTGCAGGGTCTTGGGCAGCAGGCCGTGCCGCATCGCCATGACCGTCTTGATCAGGCCCGCCATGCCGGCCGCCGCCGCGGCGTGCCCGAGGTTGGATTTCACCGAGCCGAGCCACAGCGGCCGGTCGGCGGGCCGTTCCCGGCCGTAGGTGGCGAGCAGCGCCCGCGCCTCGATCGGGTCGCCCAGCGTGGTGCCGGTGCCGTGTGCCTCCACCGCGTCCACCTGATCGCACGTCAACTCGGCGTCGGCCAGGGCGAGTCGGATCACCCGCTGCTGCGCCAGGCCGTTCGGCGCGGTCAGCCCGTTGCCGGCGCCGTCCTGGTTGACGGCGCTGCCGCGCACGAGCGCCCACACCCGGTGACCGCGCCGACGGGCGTCGGAGAGCCGTTCGAGCAGCAGTACGCCCGCGCCCTCGGACCAACCGGTGCCGTCGGCCGCCGCGGCGAACGACTTGCAGCGGCCGTCCTCGGCCAGCCCGCGTTGGCGGCTGAACCCGACGAAGCCCGCCGGGACGGCCATCACGGCGACGCCCCCGGCCAGGGCCGTCGCGCATTCGCCGCGCCGCAGGGCCTGGACGGCGAGGTGCAGCGCCACCAGCGAGGACGAGCACGCGGTGTCCACGGTCACCGCCGGGCCCTCCAGCCCGAAGGTGTAGGCCAGCCGGCCGGACAACACACTGCCCGCGCCACCGGTGAGCGCATAGCCCTCCGCGCCCTCCGCGCCGCGCCCACCGGCCCCGTAGCCGGAGGGCGAGCCGCCGACGAACACCCCGGTGGGGGTGCCCCGGAGCGCCGCCGGGTCGAGCCCGGCCCGTTCGAACGCCTCCCACGACGTCTCCAGGAGCAGCCGCTGCTGCGGGTCCATGGCCAGCGCCTCGCGCGGCGAGATCCCGAAGAACCCGGGGTCGAACTCGGCGGCGGCGGGCAGGAAGCCGCCGTGCCGGGTATACGAGGTTCCGGGATGGTCCGGGTCCGGGTGGTAGAGGGCGTCCAGGTCCCAGCCCCGGTCGTCCGGGAAGGGCCCGACGGCGTCGCCGCCGGCGGCGACCAACCGCCACAGGTCCTCGGGCGAGGCGACGCCGCCGGGGAAGCGGCAGGCCATGCCGACGATCGCGATCGGCTCGTCCGACGCCGCCCGCCGGGCGATCGGGACCGGCGAGCCGATCGGCCTTTCCTCGCCCCGCAGTTCGTCGCACAGGTGGGCGGCCAGCGCGGCCGACGACGGGTGGTCGAAGAGGGCGGCGACGGCCAGCGGGAAACCGATCAGCACGCTGAGCCGGTCGCGCAGTTCGACGGTGGTGAGCGAGTCGAAGCCGAGGTCGCGGAAGGCCCGGTCGGCGTCGACCGCCCGCGCTGACGCGTGGCCGAGCACCTGCGCGACCTGGGCGCGAATCGCGTCGAGCGCGAGCGCGGGCCGGTCGCCGGGCGGTGCCGCGGCGAGCCGGCGGCCGAGTTCGCCGTCCGTCGCGCCCGTGCGCGTGCCGGCGCCCGCCGGGTCGGGGCCCGCCGGCGCGAGTTCGCGCAGCAGCGGTGCGGCCCGCAGCGCGGTGAAGGTGGCCGTGAACCGCTGCCGGTCCAGGTCCGCAATGGCCACCACCGGCGCGGGGCCGCCGACCGCTCGGGCGAGCGCGGCCAGGCCCGCGTCCGGGGTGAGCGGGCGCAGGCCGCGACGAGCCAGCCGTTCCCGGTCGTCCGCGCCGACCATGCCACCGCCGGCCCAGGGGCCCCACGCGATCGAGGTCGCGGCCAGTCCGCGCGCGTGGCGCTGCTCGGCCAGCGCGTCCAGGGCCGCGTTCGCCGCGGCGTAGGCGGCCTGCCCACCGCTGCCCCACACCCCGGCGACCGAGGAGAACAACACGAAGGCGTGCAACCGGCGCTCGCCCAGCACCGCGTCGAGATTCGCGGCGCCGACCGCCTTGCCCGCGAGGATGTCCGCGCAGCTTCGCGGGTCGGTGTCCAGGACCGCGCGGTCGCGGACGACGCCCGCGGTGTGCACGACGGCCCCGATCGGATCGCCGTCGGCTTCCAGTTCGGCGACGAGACGGGCCAGTGCGGCCCGGTCCGCGAGGTCGCAGGACGCGACGGTCGTGCGCGCGCCGAGGTCGGCGAGGTCGGCGACGAGTCGATCCACGCCGGGGGTGTCCGCGCCCCGCCGGCTGACCAACACCACGTCGTCCGCGCCGCGTTCCGCGGCCCACCGGGCCACGCGGGCACCGAGACCGCCGGTGCCTCCGGTGATCAGGATCCGGCCGGTCGGCCGCCAGTCGGCACAGCCGCCCGTCGCTCGCGCGGCGGACAGCCGCCGCACCCACGCACCGGCCGAGCGCACGGCGATCTGGTCCTCGGCGCCGTCGGCGATCATCGCGGCGACCCGGGACCAGGTCGGCTCGTCGGGCGCGTCGGGCAGGTCGATCAGGCCGCCCCACAGCGAGGGGTGCTCCAACGCAACGGTCCGGCCCAGGCCCCAGACCTGGGCTTGTTCGACGTGCCGCAGCAGATCCGACGGGCCCGTGCTCACCGCGCCCTGGGTCAGACTCCACAGCCGCGCCCGCCCGTCGAGTCCGAGGTCGCACAGTGCCTTTACGAGAGCAAGCGTGCCGGACAGGCCCGAACTCAGCCCCGGCACGTCGCGGTCGGGCGCCGTCTCCCGTCCCAGCAGCGAGACGACGCCGGTGAGGTCGGGGTACGCCCGCAACCGTTCGGTCAGCGACTCGCGGTTCGCCGCGCCGGGCTCGACGACGAGGAGTTCCACGTGCGCGCCGCGCTCTTCGAGCGCGCGCCCACCCGCCGCGCCGAGCGCGGCGCCGGCCGCTCCGGACGCGATCACCAGCCACCTGCCGGACAGCCCGGCACCGGGCATTTCGGCGACCGGTCGCCACCGGACCAGGTACCGCCCGCCCGCCTCGGGGTCGACGCCGACGGGTCCGGGGGCGACGGCATCGGTCCGGGCGGCGGAAGGGTGTTCGGTGGCGATCCAGTAGCGCCGCCGCTGAAACGCGAAGGTCGGCAACTCCACGCGCCTACCGCCGCGCTCGGCCAGGACACCGGCCCAGTCGACCCGAATTCCCGCAGTGTGCAGGGCGGCCAGCGCGGTGCTCACGACCCGGGTGTCGGGGTGATCCCGGCGCAGGAACGGCACGATGGTCGGTCCGGTCCGCGGATCGGTGTTCTCCCGGGTCATCACGACGCCCACCGCGTCCGGACCGATCTCCGCGAACGCGGTGGTGCCCTCGGCGATGAGCGTGTCGATCCCGTCGGCGAAGCGGACCGGTTCGCGTACCTGACGCACCCAGTAATCGGGATCGGTCAGTTCCGCGACACCGGCGATCCGCCCGGTGA
>NZ_JBSFEO010000111.1:0-9356 GCF_053594475.1 Embleya sp. NPDC001921 | reverse complement strand
ACGCGGAGGAGGACCACCAGCGTCGCGAGGCCGCGGAGACCCGCAACCAGGCCGAGCAACTGGTGTACACCACCGAGAAGTTCATCAAGGACAACAGCGACAAGGTGCCCGCCGACGTCAAGACCGAGGTCGAGACGTCGCTCACCGAGCTCAAGGACGCCCTCAAGGGCGAGGACCTGGCCGCCATCCGCGACGCCGCGGAGAAGGTCAGCACCACGAGCCAGAAGCTGGGCACCGCGATGTACGCGAACGCGCAGCCCGGTACCGAGGGCGCGGCCGGTTCGACCGGCGACGGCGCGGGCAACACTGCCGACGACGACGTCGTGGACGCCGAGATCGTCGACGAGGACCGTAAGGGCGGTGCTGCGTGACCGAAGGGACCGGCTCGAACCACGGCGCCGTCCCGGGCGACGCCCAAGAGACAGAGCCGAAGCCGGAAACCGGGACCGCCGCCTCGGCGGCGGCCCCGGCCCCCGGGGCGGCGGAGGCCGCCGAGCTGCGCAACCAGCTCGGTGAGCGCACCGCCGACCTGCAACGGCTCCAGGCCGAGTACGCGAACTACCGCAAGCGCGTCGAGCGGGACCGCAACGTGGCGGGCGAACTGGCCGCCATCAAGGTGCTGAGCGAGCTGCTGCCGGTGCTCGACGACATCGGTCGGGCCCGGGACCACGGCGAACTGGCGGGCGGCTTCAAGTCGGTCGCCGAGTCGCTGGAGTCGATCGTGGCCAAGATGGGGCTGCAGAGCTTCGGTTCCAAGGGCGACCCGTTCGACCCGACGGTGCACGAGGCGCTGCTGCACTCGTACGCGACCGACGTCACCGAGCCCACGTGCGTGGAGATCCTGCAGCCCGGCTACCAGGTCGGCGAACGGATCATCCGTCCGGCGCGGGTGGCGGTCGCGGAGCCCACAGCGGACGCCGAGGGCGGTCCGGAGGAGCCGGGCGAAGCGGCCGGAAGCTGAACCGTCACCGGGAACCAGACGACGAGAAGCGGAGAGGAGGGACGCCGATGCGCGGGTGGAGTGGATCCGGAAACGGGCGCTCGGAGCACGAGGGCACCCCGACCCGATCGGCGAGGGGCGCATGAGTACGAAGGACTACCTGGAGAAGGACTACTACAAGGTGCTCGGCGTCCCCAAGGACGCCGGCACCGCCGAGATCAAGAAGGCCTACCGCAAGCTCGCCGTCGAGTTCCACCCGGACAAGAACAAGGGTGACACCAAGGCGGAGGAGCGGTTCAAGGAGATCTCGGAAGCCTACGACGTGCTCGCCGACGACAAGCGGCGCAAGGAGTACGACGAGGCACGGACCCTGTTCGGCAGCGGGGGCGGCTTCCGCGGCCCCGGCGGCGGGCAGGGCGGTGCCGGCGGCTTCCCCTTCGACCTCGGCGACATCTTCGGTGGCCAGCAGGGCGGCGCGGGCAACACCGGCGGCCTCGGCGACATCTTCGGCGGGCTGTTCGGCGGCGGTCGGCAGACCGGACGGCAGCAGCCCCGACGCGGCTCGGACGTGGAGTCCGAGGTCACCCTCGGCTTCGCGGACGCGGTCGACGGCGCGACCGTCCCGATCCGGCTGACCAGCTCCGAGCCGTGTCGGCACTGCAACGGCACGGGCGCGGCCGCGGGCACCACCCCGCGGATGTGTCCCACCTGCGCGGGTTCGGGCAACGTCAGCCGTCCGCAGGGCGGCTTCGGCTTCTCCGAGCCGTGCCGCGACTGCAAGGGCCGCGGGCTGCTGGTGGACGACCCGTGCATCGTGTGCAACGGCAGCGGTCGGGCCAAGAGTTCGCGCACGATGCAGGTCCGGATACCGGCCGGGGTCCAGGACGGACAGCGGATCCGGCTCAAGGGCAAGGGCGCTCCCGGCGAGCGCGGCGGCCCCTCCGGCGACCTGTACGTCGTGGTGCACGTCAAGACGCACTCCGTATTCGGCCGCAAGGGCGACAACCTCACCGTCACCGTGCCGGTCACCTTCCCGGAGGCGGTGCTGGGGGCGGAGGTCACCGTGCCCACCCTGGGCGGCATCCCGGTCACGCTCAAGCTCCCCGCGGGCACGGGCAACGGCCGTACGCTGCGCGTCCGCGGGCGCGGTGCGGCACGCAAGGACGGCACTCGGGGCGACCTCCTGGTCACCGTCGAGGTGACGGTCCCACAGCAGCTGAACGACAAGGCGCGCGAGGCGCTGGAGGCGTTCCGCGAGGCGACCGTCGCACACGACCCCCGAGCCGATCTGTTGGACGCGGCGAAGGGGGCATGACATGCGCGCGGGCGGCTTGGGCGGCAACGGCGGCATCGGCGGACGGCGGGGCTACGAGATCGACGAGACCTCCCCGGTCTACGTGATCTCGGTGGCCGCACAACTGTCCGGCCTGCATCCGCAGACGCTGCGCCAGTACGACCGACTCGGCCTGGTCTCGCCGGACCGCACGGCCGGTCGCGGGCGGCGCTACTCCGCCCGCGACATCGTCCAGTTGCGCGAGGTGCAGCGGCTCTCCCAGGAGGCCGGCATCAACCTCGCCGGGATCAAGCGGATCCTGGAGCTGGAGAACCAGGTGCTCGCGCTGAGCGTGCGCGTGGCCGAGTTGGAGCACGCGCTGCACGAGGCGACGGACGCGAGCGCCCGGCGCGAGGCGGCCGTACACGCGTCCTACCGACGCGATCTGGTCCCGGTCCGGCCGCAGGCGGGCACCGCGCTCGTGGTGTGGAAGCCCCGGCGCGGGCGCGGCGACTGACGGCCGGCGCGCGGGCCGCACGGGATCCGGGAGGGGCGTGGCTTCGGCCGCGCCCTTCGTGCGTGCGGGCCGCGGCCCTGGTTCGCGCGGGGCGGGCCCGCCGTTTCGCGCGGGGCGGGGGTTCGGGCGGGCTCGGTACTTCCTTGATGCCGCTCAATACGCGTCAGTAGGGTCGCCGCATGAAGCCGAATCGTCGGGACGTCCTGAAGTACTCGGCCGCGGGCGCGGCACTGCTGGGAGCGGCGGCGTGCACCGACGCCGAGGACTCGCCGGACAAGAAGTCGAGCGATGCGCCCAAGTCGGGCGCCCCGACCTCGGGCGGCGCCGCCGGCGCGGCCGGCACCACCTTGGAGCGCACCCTGCTGCTCGGCCCGCCCGGCCCGGGCGGCTACCGCAAGGTGGTCTCCGGCCCCGGCGAACCGCACCTGTTGCGCACCGAGTTGGCCCCCGGCGCCGGTCCCGGCGACAAGACGAAGAGCAGGCCCCTGGTCGCCTTCACCCAACTGACGGACATCCACATCCAGGACTCCCAGTCGACCGCGCGGGTGGACTTCCTGGACCGGCACAGCGACAAGGACCAGCCGTTCGCCAAGCTGCTGCCGTTCCAGTCGTCGTACCGCCCGCAGGAGGTGCTGACGGCGCAGATCGCCGAGGCGATGGTGCAGTCGCTCAACCGGATCGGCAAGGGCCCGGCGCTGGGCCAGCCGCTGGCCTTCACCATCTGCACGGGCGACAACACCGACAACATCCAGTTCAACGAGCTGCGTTGGTACATCGACGTGCTCGACGGCGGCAAGAAGGTCACACCCGACTCGGGCGACCGGAACAAGTACGAGGGCCCGATGGACGCGGTCGCGTACAACGACCGCTACTGGCACCCGGACGGCACGCCGGCCGGGCAGAAGGACGACCTGGCCAGGCGCGAGTTCGGCTTCCCCACCGTGCCGGGCCTGCTCGACGCATGCCGGCGTCCGTTCGAGGCGACCGGCCTGAAGACCCCGTGGTACACCGCGTACGGCAACCACGACGGGCTGGTCCAGGGCAACCTGCCGGTCAACGAATTGCTGAGCAAGGTCGCGGTCGGCGACGAGAAGGTGCTCGACATATCCGCGAAGGAGACCGTCGTCGCGCTCGCGGTCGGACTGCAGAGCGGCAAGCCGGACGCGCTCGCCGCGCTGATGTCGGGCCCCAAGCGCAAGGTCACCGCCGACCCGGACCGGCGGCTGATCGACCGCGCGGAGACGATCAAGGAGCACTTCAACACCAGCGGCCTGCCCAAGGGCCACGGCTTCACCCAGCAGAACATCGACGCCAAGACCGCGTATTACAGCTTCGACCAGGGTCAGGTGCGCTGCCTGGTCCTGGACACGGTGAACCAGTACGGCCTGGACTCGGGCTGCCTGGACCCGACCCAGTTCGCGTGGCTCCAGGACCACCTGATGAAGGGTAGTTCCAGCTACCTGGACGAGCAGGGCAAGGTGGTCCAGGGCACCGGCCAGGACAAGCTGTTCGTGCTGTTCAGCCACCACACCATCGAGACGATGGTGAATCGCACGGTGCCCCCTGGACAGCCCGCGCGCGTCCTGGGCCCCGAGGTCCGGTCGCTGCTGCTGCGCTTCCCGAACGTCGTGCTGTGGGTGAACGGGCACACCCACGACAACAACGTGAAGCCGCACCCGCGCCCGGCCGGCTTCGCCGCCCCCGGCGGCTTCTGGGAGGTCAACACCGCGTCGCACATCGACTGGCCCTCGCAGGCGCGGATCCTGGAGATCGGGGACAACAAGAACGGCACGCTGTCCGTCTTCGGCACCATCGTCGACTCGGCCGGGCCGGAGTCCAACGGCGGCAAGCTGGACACCCCGGTCGCGCTGGCCGCGCTGGCCCGCGAACTCGCGGGCAACGACTGGCAGGAGCGCGATCGCCCGGACGCGAAGGTGGACGGTAAGCGCGGCCGGATCGAGGACCGCAACGTGGAGCTGCTGGTGCCGACGCCGGCGTGGCTCACGTAGGCCGGGTCCGCCGGGTCCGGCGCTCTACCAGACCACCGTCACCACGCGGGCGCAGCGTGCCTTGGAGCGCTTGACCAGTTCGCCGTTGGGACGGTCGCTGCCGGCGACCCAGGCCATCGCCTCGCCGACGCTGCGACCGCCCCGGCGCTGACGCCTGGTCAGCCGCTCGTCGCGGACCCGGTCCGAGGCGTGGACGTACCAGACCTCGGTCATCAGGCAGTAGGCGTCGGTCCAGCCGGGAGCGTCCAGTGCCAGGTAGTTGCCCTCGGTCACCACGATCCGGGTGCCGGGGCGGACCACGTGCCGCGCGGCGACCGGCTCGTGCAGCGTGCGGTCGTAGTCCGGCACGTACACGTCCCGGTCCACCTCGCGCACCACGCGGGCCAGTGTGGTCGCGTAGCCCCACACGTCGAACGTGTCCACGGCGCCCTTGCGGTGCAGTCGGCCGATCCGCTTGAGCTGCACGTTCGAGAGGTGGAACCCGTCGAGCGGCACATAGGCGGCGGTACCGACGCCGACCCGCTGTTCGATCGCGCGCACCAGGCGGCCGGCGAGCGTGGACTTCCCGGCCCCCGGCGGACCGGCGAGGCCGAGCACGACGCGATCGGCCCCGGGCGCCGGAATGAGCCGTACCGCCGCATCCGCGAGCGCGTCGAGTGTTTCGAGGGCACCGGACACATCTGGCATGTCCGCAGTCTAGGCATCCGGAGCGACGCACGGTTGAGTGGAATAGACTCAACTTAGTTGTGGTTGCCACAGTCAAAGGACCGTTCGGGTGCCATACGGACACGACACGGACGGAATGATGGCCGTGACATCGCGTGCCCGAAGCGAAGGAGTCGCACACCTCACATGGATGCACAGAAGCTCACCACCAAGGCCCAAGAGGCCCTTTCGGTCGCCATCCGCAAGGCTTCCGCGGCGGGACACCCCCAGGTGGAGCCCGCGCATCTGCTGCTCGCCCTGCTCGAACAGCCCGAGGGAATCGCGGTCCCGCTGCTGGGCGCGGCCGGTGTGGACGTGCCGCTCCTGAAGGTCGCGGCCGTCCAGATTTCCGATCGCCTGCCGAGCGCGTCCGGCTCAACGGTGGCCGCTCCGCAGCTCGCCCGCGAAACGATGCTCGCGCTCGACGAGGCGGAGAAGCAGGCCGACAAGCTCGGCGACACGTTCGTGTCCACGGAGCACGTCCTGGTCGGTCTCGCGTCCGGCCGGTCCGGCCCGGTCGCCGAGGCGCTGCGCGACGCGGGCGCCACGCCGCAGGCCCTGCTCGACTCCTTCAAGGCGGTGCGCGGCAGCGCCCGGGTCACCTCACAGGACCCGGAGAGCACCTATCAGGCCCTGGAGAAGTACGGCCGCGACCTGACCGAGGAGGCCCGCGACGGCAAGCTGGACCCGGTGATCGGCCGCGACTCGGAGATCCGCCGGGTGGTCCAGGTGTTGTCCCGCCGAACCAAGAACAACCCGGTCCTGATCGGTGAGCCCGGCGTCGGCAAGACCGCCGTCGTCGAGGGCCTGGCCAGGCGGATCGTGGCCGGCGACGTACCCGAGTCGCTGCGCGACAAGCGGCTGATCGCGCTCGACCTGGGCGCGATGGTCGCGGGCGCGAAGTATCGCGGCGAGTTCGAGGAGCGGCTGAAGGCGGTCCTGAACGAGATCAAGTCCAGCGACGGCCAGGTCGTCACCTTCATCGACGAACTGCACACCGTGGTGGGCGCGGGCGCGACCGGCGACAGCTCGATGGACGCGGGCAACATGCTCAAGCCGATGCTCGCGCGCGGCGAACTGCGCCTGGTCGGCGCGACCACGCTGGACGAGTACCGCAAGCACATCGAGAAGGACCCCGCGCTGGAGCGCCGGTTCCAGCAGGTGTTCGTCGGCGAGCCCAGCGTCGAGGACACCATCGCGATCCTGCGCGGCCTCAAGAGCCGGTACGAGGCGCACCACAAGGTGCAGATCGCCGACTCGGCCCTGGTCGCCGCGGCCACCCTCTCCGACCGCTACATCACCGCGCGCTTCCTCCCCGACAAGGCGATCGACCTGGTCGACGAGGCCGCGTCGCGGCTGCGGATGGAGATCGACTCCTCCCCCGTCGAGATCGACGAGCTCCAGCGCTCGGTCGACCGGCTGCGGATGGAGGAGATGGCGCTGGCCAAGGAGACCGACGCGGCCAGCCGGGACCGGCTGGAGCGACTGCGCAAGGACCTCGCGGACAAGCAGGAGCAGCTCAGCGGCCTGACCGCGCGCTGGCAGCAGGAGAAGGCCGGCCTGAACCGGGTCGGCGAGCTCAAGGAACGCCTGGACGCGGCCCGCGGCGAGGCCGAGCGGGCCCAGCGGGACGGCGACTTCGAGACCGCCTCGAAGCTGATGTACGGCCAGATCCCGACCCTGGAGCGCGAGCTGGCCGAGGCCGCCGCGACCGAGGGCGACCGGGGCACGCACGGCACCGCGATGGTCAAGGAGGAGGTCGGCCCGGACGACGTGGCCGACGTGGTCTCGTCCTGGACCGGCATCCCCTCCGGCCGCCTCCTGGAGGGCGAGCGCGGCAAGCTGCTGCGGATGGAGGACGAGCTGGGGCGCCGGCTGATCGGCCAGAAGGCGGCCGTGGCGACGGTGTCCGACGCGGTACGCCGGGCCCGCTCCGGCATCGCCGACCCGGACCGCCCGACCGGCTCCTTCCTCTTCCTGGGCCCGACCGGCGTGGGCAAGACCGAGCTGGCCAAGTCGCTCGCCGACTTCCTCTTCGACGACGAGCGCGCGATGGTGCGGATCGACATGTCGGAGTACGCGGAGAAGCACTCGGTCGCCCGCCTGGTCGGCGCGCCGCCCGGCTATGTGGGCTACGAGGAGGGCGGCCAGTTGACCGAGGCGGTCCGCCGCCGGCCCTACTCGGTCGTGCTCCTGGACGAGGTGGAGAAGGCCCATCCCGAGGTCTTCGACGTCCTGCTCCAGGTGCTCGACGACGGGCGGCTGACCGACGGCCAGGGCCGCACGGTGGACTTCCGCAACGTGGTGCTGATCCTGACCTCGAACCTGGGTTCGCAGTACCTGGTCGACCCGGCGCTGTCCCGGGAGCAGCAGCAGAGCCTGGTGATGGACGTGGTCCGCAACGCGTTCAAGCCGGAGTTCCTCAACCGGCTCGACGACATCGTGCTCTTCGACGCGCTCGGCACGGCGGAGCTCGCGCACATCGTCGGACTCCAGGTCGATCGGCTCGGCGCCCGGCTCAAGGACCGCCGGATCACCCTGACGGTGACCGACGCGGCCCGCGAGTGGCTCGCGCTGACCGGGTACGACCCGGCGTACGGCGCGCGGCCGCTGCGCCGGCTGATCCAGACCGCGATCGGCGACAAGCTGGCTCGGGCGCTGCTCGCGGGCGAGATCGACGACGGCGACACGGTCGTGGTCGACCTGGACGAGGCGAGCGACACGCTGGCGGTGCGGCCGCAGAAGCCGGCGCCGGCTAAGACGCTCTGACGAGCAAATTCACGGTCGAATCGGCCACGAATGCCACGGCGCCGGGACCTGTTGCGGGTCCCGGCGCTTCGGCATGGCAGCATGCATGCGGAGTTATCTGACGGTGCGTCACACACCGGGGGTCCGGTCGGGTCGACTCCGGTCGCGCGGTGCGCCGAGGACGGTGCGCCCGCGTGCGGCACGACAAGATCGCCTAGTGCCGGATGAAGCGGACAAAACCCGCGAAGCCGGTAGCGTCCAGCGTGACGGATATCATCGACGCAGTGGTTAAGTTACCAGTGGGTAAGATGCCCGCACGGCCGTACGCTGTCGGCCGATACACGCCCCGGAAGGGACGTCCCACCGGAGGAGCCGAACGCCCATGCAGCTCGCAGCGATCGTGATCTCGCTGGTCACCTTGGTGGTCGGCGCCGCGCTCGCGGCGCGCGCCGTCGCACATATCTACCGCTTCGTCCAGGTAGGCCAGCCGGACGGCAGCCGAACCGGACAGCCCGCGCAGCGCACCGCGACCCTCGGCCGGGAGTTCCTCGGCCACACCCGAATGCTCAAGTGGGGCGTCGTCGGCGTGGCCCACTGGTTCGTGGCCGTCGGCTTCCTGACCCTCGGCCTGACCATCATCACCGCCATCGTGCAGCTCTTCGACGCGCACTGGGTGTTCCCGCTCATCGGCGACTGGCTGCCGTACGAGTTGTTCACCGAGTTCATCGCGCTGGCCACGTTCGTCGGCATCGTGGTGCTGATGGTCATCCGGCAGCTGAGCCTGCCCTCGCGCCCGGGCCGCAAGTCGCGCTTCGCCGGCTCGGTGTCGTGGCAGGCGTACTACGTCGAGTGGACGATCCTGGTGATCGGCCTCGCGATCCTGACGCTGCGCGCGCTGGAGGCCGCCCTGCTCGGGGTGGACCACTACGAGGCGGGCTTCTTCGCTTCGTACCCGCTCAGCCTGGCCTTCCAGGACCTGGGCGAGTCCACGCTGGAGAACCTGGTCTACCTGACCGCGATGATCAAGCTCACCGCGACCGGCGCCTGGGCGGTGACGATCGGGCTGAACCCGAGTATGGGTGTGGCCTGGCATCGGTTCCTGGCGTTCTTCAACATCTACTTCAAGCGTGATGCCGATGGTGGTGTCGCGTTGGGTGCGTTGGC
>NZ_JBSFEO010000110.1:0-9520 GCF_053594475.1 Embleya sp. NPDC001921 | reverse complement strand
GCGATCTGCATCTCGAACTCGACCGAGAACCGGTCCGTCGTCTCCACGCGGGCGCCCACGTCCGGGACCTGCCGGCGCATCGCCGCGGCAATCGCGGCACCCGCACGGCGATCCCGGCGGTCGATCTCCGCCTGCGTTGGGGGTTTGGCCAGGGTCACAGCCCCGGCGATACTTGTCCTCACGTCCTGCCACCTCTCTCTGTGTCTTCAGGGATCTCTGGGTCGTGGTGGGGCAGCGGGTCGTCTCGTGGCGCGAGGCGGCCCGCACCTGCGTTAGAAGGGGAAGCCGTCCGGGGTATCCGCACCCTCGACTTCGTGGCCGATCCGGCCGAGCTCCATGAGCATCTGCACGTTGCGCTGCGCGGCCTCGATCCGCCGCCACGTCCGCAACGCGTGCTCGACCAGGTACGGCAGTGCGTGAGCGTGGATCTCCCAGCGCGTCTCCGTCGGCCAGAACAGATCCTCGTAAGCGGTGCGCGGCGCGCCGTTCAACCGCAGGACGCCGCCCGAGCGGAGCATCCGCCGCCACGTGTCCCGGCTCATCGCCAGACCGTGACGCGCACGGCCGATCGCCGCGGCGTGATCCCACGTGAGCGTCGCGGGCACCGGCTCGTCGGATCCGGGGAGTTCGTAGCGCCCGTGCTGGCGGAGCGAGGGCAGTACGTCGTGGAACACCCAGTACTGGAAGCGCTGGACCTGTGCGCGGGACTCCGGGTTCTTGATCCGGCTCGCCTGCCGCTGGCCGAGCAGCCTGTAGAAGCCCGGCTCGGTGACTGCCAGGACCTGCTGTTCACCACCAAGGGTCCACGCTGTCGTGTACCCCTTCTCGTTCTCCGGCAGGGACTCCGTCATTCGAGAGGCGTCGCGGTAGCCGAGCCCCCTGGCGAGGCCCGGGGCGAGGACGCGGAAGCTGTCGCCGTCCTGGATGGTCTCGATGTCGAACTCGGCGTTGGTGAACCGCTCGATGCCGGTCACTCGGCACTCCCGACGAACCGGGCGTAGACGCGGTACTCGCCGTCGACCACGCGGGTCTTCGCTTCGAACGCGCCAGCCGGCGTGAACGCCCTTGCTCGTCCTGCACGAATCTGCGTGGCCTTGTTGTTCGCGAGTGCGCTGGCGGCTGCTACGTGGACGATGGCCCACTCGTTGGGGCGGGCTTTGAGCGCCGCTGCGATGGCAATGGTGGGGTTTGATGACCGCTTTGATGCGGGCGGCTCTTCGAAGCGGATACTGCTCTTCAAGACCTGCTCCTTGTAGGGAAGGGGTTGGTCCAGGCCGGTCCTTCGGGGCCGGCCGGTTTGCGTCAGGCGGCGGTGCCGCCTACGCCCGCGGCCTCGAGGGCGTCGAGCCAGGCGTGGACGTGCTCGGCGCGGACCAGGTGCTTACGGCCGACCGGAACCCAGGGGCCCGGACCGTAGTTGCGGAATCGCCACCCGCGAACGGTGGCCGGGTCGACCTTGAACATCCGGGCAACGTCGGCGGTCGAGTAGAACTCCGGGGGCTCGGGGTGATCCGCCTTGGCGTGCTGTGCTGGCACGGTCTTCTTCACCTTCATGCGATCTCTCCGTTGATGATCCTTTGAAGGGGGCCAGGAGATCCTGTGAATGTGGATTTCGCGAGCCAACTTCAGTCGACGAACAGGTCATGGAGGGGCTTGTCGAGCGCCGCCGAGATCAGCGCTGCCGACCGGGGTCGACAGGCGTCTCGTGCGGAGGATCCCGTGGCAACCAGGGCGCCGATGAGCGACCTGGAGACACCGTAGTGAGCGGGATCGACGCGCTTGGTCATCTCGGCGAGCCGCAGGATGGAGAGGTCGGCTCGCCGCATTGCGTCTCGGATCGGCTGGCCGTCGTCTCGTCTGCGCATCGAGATCCTCGGGGTTGCATCCACTTTCAAGCCTTCCCGGACGGGTCGGCTTGTCGTGCTGTATCCACATTCCCGTGAATGTGGATGCGTGTCAAGGCGTTGTTGTGCGTTTGGTGTGCGGAGTTCGCGCAATCGTTGAATCCACGCAGGTCAGAATGTGGATGACCATCTTCGGTCAACATCTGTCCACCTGCTTGAGGCAATGTGGATCGTGCGCCATGCTTCCCGTTGTGGACGCACTCGCAAGCGCAATCCAAGCGCGCCTGGATGAGCTCGGCTGGACGCAGGCCGAACTCTCCAGGCGATCGGGCGTGTCCACGTCGACCATCAACGCGTGGATGACGGGCGAACGGGCCAAGGGCAGCCGCGGGCCGCACCCCGACAAGCTCCGGGCGATCGCGAAGGCGTTGGGCCTGCCCGCTGCGGCTCTTCTTGAAGCCGCGGGACGCAGAGTGCCGGCCACGTTCACTCCCGAGCAGGAGCAAGAGCTCCTAGGGCTGTGGAACGAGTTGAACGAGGACGGCCGCGAGATGACGCTCGCGTCGATGCGGGCTCTCATCGAACGTCGGCGCCGCTCCAACTGACGCCAACTTCCCTTGGGCGCAGTGGAATTCGGCCACGCATGAATGCGTCAGGGTAGGGCATAAGTCCCCGGTTGATCACAAAATGTGACCCACGGTATCCGCTCTGTGATCTTTCGTGTCATCACGCGATCGGCCTTGATCGGTCACACGATCCGAGTATCTTGGCTGGACCGTGTCCTGCGTCGCGGCGTTCAAAGCTCTTCCCGTGCATGCACCTGGGGGGAAACCGTGTGCGCCATTGTCACTCTAAGCGACGAGACGGTAGCCGGACTGCCGATCGGATTCAGCCACGATGCGGGGGAGATCCGCGTACCCGGTGGCCGATCCACTCGTCAAACCCTGCTCCTCATGCAGGCCGTACTGCTGGTGGCCGGAGTGCCCCAAGAACACGAGGACGAGGCCGTCTGCTGGTGCGGAGAACCGATCCCCGTACCCGCACTCGCATAGCCCATTCGGGCGAACGTCCCCGGTTATGGGTATAACTTGTCAGCGATCGTGGCTATGGTGCCCAGACCCGGTGTGGGCGTTCAACGCAGGACCTCGCGTCGGTAGCGCGCCCCTCGCCGTTCAAATCGGCGAGGGGCGCTGCTTACTCGCAAGCCTTGCGTGGGCGAACGTACAACGCGCACACGGGATTTGGGGATCCCTGTGACGCATCTGACCGATGTGATTCCGGATCCTCCAGAGGAGCGCGAACATGTCCGGTGGCTACATCGAGGACCGCTGGCTCAGGAAGCGGCCGAACCCCAAGACAGACAAGCGCGAGCGAACTGCCCTGTGGGGCAAGGGGAAGCGATACCGCGTCAAGGGGATCCCAGGCGTCAAGGATCGGTCGTTCCACGGGTCCACGGAGGCGAAGGACTGGCTGGCCCGGGCGAAAGCGGACTCCCGTCGCGGCGAGTTCATCGACCCACGCGACGGTGCGATGCTGCTGACCGACTACGTCGAGAAGCACTGGCTCCCCACGCACCCTGCGCGCGGAACAAGCCGCGTCTACATGACCAACCGCATCCGCAGCCACATCCTGCCCCACCTCGGCCGCTACCCCCTGATGGGCATCGGCGACGAGCGACTCCGGGCCTGGACCGCCGCGATGGCCAAAGACCTCGACGCAGGGACCGCCGAGGTCGTATGGACGCACCTGTCCTCGATCCTCAAGAGCGCGCACAACGGCGGGCGGATCGCCCGCAACCCCTGCACGCAGTTCGGGGATCTCAAGCCACGGAAGAAGCTGCGCAAGAAGCCGCGGGCCTGGCCGCGAACCACGGTCGAAGCCGTCCGGGCGGCGATGCCCGAACGGCACCAGGTGCTGGTCGACTTGGGGCTCGGGGCAGGGCTGCGGCAGGGGGAGGCATTCGGGGTCAGCCCCGACGACCTGGAGGGCGGGTTCCTGTGGGTCCGCCGACAGGTGATCCTCCTCGAAGGCAAGCTCTACTTCGCACCGCCCAAGGGTGCGAAGGAGCGTGGACTGCCCATCCCTCTCGGCGTGGTGGCCAGGGTGACCGACTACGGGCGCCGTTTCCCGTCCGTGGAGGTGACGTTGCCGTGGCTGGACCCGGACGAGCCCGACATGCCGAGGGATGAGCGCAAGAAGGTCACGGTGCGACTCCTCGTCACGACTCGGCACGGAAGTGCCCTGCGCAACAACGACTGGAACGTCCGGGTCTGGAAGCCCGCCCTCGGACGCGTCGGTCTCATCAAGGCGGTGCCCGAGGCGGAGGGCGCGGCGCAGCGGAAGATGCCGAGCGGCCAGCCGGCGCATCCGCGGTGGGAGTCATCGCGCGAGTGGGGCTTCCACGCATTGCGCCACACCTTCGCCTCGGTACAGTTGGAGGCGGGCGAGTCGCCCGTGACTTTGGCGAAGTGGCTCGGCCACGCATCAGCCAAGATCACCTTCGACTACTACGGCCACTTCATGCCGGAGGCCGGAGCGCGCGGCGTGGCCGCCATGGACCGATGGTTCACGGTGAAGCAGCCGATTGGCGAGAAAGTCCCCACGAAGTCCCTGCCGTTCGATTCCCTGGGGAAGTATCCGGTGCCGCAGCAGGTCAGGCCCATGATCACCGTCTGACGCCACAAGTACCTGCACTACATCATGCATTGAGCCGGCACGTCGGATCTCGACGACGTGATCCGGTGGCTACGGCTACGGCTACGGCTACGGCTACGGCTACGGCGGGGCCGCCCCGCGCTTACCTGGTGGCAGGGGCCTGTCCGCGCAGGGGCAGGCCCGCCGCGCGGTAGATCGCGTCCATGACGCGCAGCGTCGGCACCGCGTCCGCAGCGGGCGTCAGCGGCGGCTCGCCGAGGCGGATCGCGTCCGCGAACGCCTGGAGCTGCAGGCGGTACGTGGGCGTCCTCGCGGCCTCGCCCAGGTGTTCGCGGCGCTTGCGCTTGCCCGTGTGCACGGTGAAGCGGTGCGGCAGGTGCGGCATCAGGTAGTTCAGTACGCGCATCTCGCCGCGGGTGCCGACGACGTGCGCGTGCATGTCCAGGACGCGCCGGGACAACATCGACGCGTGCACGGTGCCGGTCACGCCGCCGGGCAGGCGCAGTCGCGCCGACATCGCGCGGTCCACCCGCCGGTCCTTGCGGACCGTCAGGGCATGCGCGTCCACCACCTCGATCGGGTCGCTTCCGTCGTCGCCCGCCAGCAGCCGCATCAGGTGCACGGCGTAGCACCCGCCATCCATCAGCGCCCCGCCGGCGAGGTCGTAGCGGTAGCGGATGTCGCCGAGCAGCGGCAGCGGGAAGCACATCGACGTGGTGATCCGGCGGATCTCGCCCAACTCGCCGTCGTCCAGGATCTCGCGCATCCGGCCCGCGAGCGGGTGATACCGATAGTGGAAGGCCTCCATCGCCACCAGGCCGGCACCCGCGGCGGTGTCCGCGATCTCCTGCGCCTCGGCCTCGTTGGCGGCCATCGGCTTCTCGCACAGCACATGCTTGCCGGCTTCCAGCGCGCGGATCGTCCAGTGCGCGTGCAACCCGTTGGGCAGCGGGATGTACACCGCGTCCAATTCCGGGTCCGCGATCAGGGCGGCGTAGTCCGTGTGCACCCGCGGGATGCCCTGCCGTCGCGCGAAGGTGTCCGCGCGGGCCGCGTCGCGGGCGGCGATCGCGGCGACCTGTACCTCCGGGATCAGCCGCGCGGGCTTGACCAGCGCGGCCGGCGCGATGCGAGCCGCGCCCAGTACACCGATCCGGATCCGCTTCATGGCGTCATCCCCCTCGTCGCCATCCCACCCGACGCGCTCGTGCTCCGAACGCTTACCCGGGCCACTCGCCGGACCCACGCGTGGGTCGTGCCGGATTCGCTGTCCGCATGTTAGGGGCGCACGCGCGCGTGTGGGGGAGATCGCCCGCAGGAATCCGCGAGCGACGGGTCGGCGCGGGTGTGGCGGGTACCCGCACGGAGGAGTCGGGGCCTAGACTAGACTTGTCTTGACATCAAGATATCTGCGGGGCGCAGACCCCGGCATCCCCTACTTAGGGTCACCTTGCTTGGCGCGAGTCGAGTGGGTGTCGGCAGGATGCGGGAGAAACGCACAAGATCAAGGGAGACCGTCGTGTCCGCGAACAGCTTCGACGCTCGCTCCACCCTGAACGTGGGTGACGAGTCGTACGAAATCTTCCGGCTGGACAAGGTGGAGGGCAGCAAGCGCCTCCCCTACAGCCTGAAGGTCCTGCTGGAGAACCTGCTCCGCACGGAGGACGGCGCGAACATCACCGCCGATCACATCCGTGCCCTGGGCGGCTGGGACGCGAAGGCCGAGCCGAGCGAGGAGATCCAGTTCACGCCGGCGCGCGTGATCATGCAGGACTTCACCGGCGTGCCGTGCGTCGTGGACCTCGCTACGATGCGCGAGGCCGTGAAGGCCCTCGGCGGCGACGCCTCCCGGATCAACCCGCTCGCGCCCGCCGAGATGGTCATCGACCACTCGGTCATCGCCGACGTGTTCAATCGGCCGGACGCGTTCGAGATCAACACCGACATCGAATACGGCCGCAACAAGGAGCGCTACCAGTTCCTGCGCTGGGGCCAGACCGCGTTCGACGAGTTCAAGGTCGTACCGCCCGGCACCGGCATCGTGCACCAGGTCAACATCGAACACCTGGCTCGCACCATCATGGTGCGCAACGGCCAGGCATACCCCGACACCTGCGTCGGCACCGACTCGCACACCACGATGGTCAACGGCCTGGGCGTGCTCGGCTGGGGCGTGGGCGGCATCGAGGCCGAGGCCGCGATGCTCGGCCAGCCGGTCAGCATGCTGATCCCGCGCGTGGTCGGCTTCAAGCTCTCCGGCAAGGCGCAGCCCGGCGTCACCGCCACCGACGTCGTGCTGACCATCACCGACATGCTGCGCAAGCACGGTGTGGTGGGCAAGTTCGTCGAGTTCTACGGCGACGGCGTCGGCTCGGTGCCGCTGGCCAACCGCGCCACCATCGGCAACATGTCGCCGGAGTTCGGCTCGACCTGCGCGATCTTCCCGATCGACGCCGAGACGATCACCTACCTGCGACTGACCGGCCGGGACGACAAGCAGCTCGCGCTGGTCGAGGCGTACGCGAAGGCCCAGGGCATGTGGCACGACCCGAGCCACGAGCCGGAGTACTCGGAGTACATCGAGCTCGACGTCTCCACCGTGGTGCCCTCGATCTCCGGCCCCAAGCGCCCGCAGGACCGGGTCGTGCTGGCCGAGGCCAAGTCCCGCTTCCGCAGCGCGCTGGCGGACTACGTCACCAACGGCGACGAGTCCGGCAAGGAGTCCTTCCCGGCCTCGGACGCGCCGACCGGCTCCAACGGTCGCGTGCACAACCCGACCACGGTGGTCGGCGAGGACGGCGTCGAGTACGAGATCGACCACGGCGCGGTCGTGATCGCCTCGATCACCTCGTGCACCAACACCTCGAACCCCTCGGTCATGCTCGGCGCCGCGCTGCTCGCGAAGAAGGCCGTGGAGAAGGGCCTGACCCGCAAGCCGTGGGTCAAGACCACGCTCGCGCCCGGGTCCAAGGTCGTCATGGACTACTACGAGAAGGCGGGCCTGATCCCGTACCTGGAGAAGGTCGGCTTCTCGCTGGTCGGCTACGGGTGCGTGACCTGCATCGGCAACTCCGGCCCGCTGCCGGAGGAGGTCTCCAAGGCGGTCAACGACGCCGACCTCGCGGTGGTCTCGGTGCTCTCGGGCAACCGCAACTTCGAGGGTCGGATCAACCCCGACGTCAAGATGAACTACCTGGCCTCGCCGCCGCTGGTGATCGCGTACGCGCTCGTGGGGTCGATGGACGTCGACATCACCACCGAGCCGCTGGGCGTGGACTCCGAGGGCAAGCCGGTCTACCTCGCGGACATCTGGCCGAGCGACGAGGAGATCGCCGAGGTCGTGGCCTCCTCGATCGACCAGGACATGTTCATCGACCGCTACGCCGACGTCTTCGCGGGCGACTCGCGCTGGCAGTCGCTGGAGATCCCGACGGGCGCCACCTTCGAGTGGGACCCGCAGTCCACCTACGTGCGCAAGCCTCCGTACTTCGAGGGCATGCAGATGCAGCCGGCGCCGGTCGTGGACATCGCGGGCGCACGCGTGCTGGCCAAGCTGGGCGACTCGGTCACCACCGACCACATCTCGCCGGCGGGCTCGATCAAGGGCGACAGCCCGGCGGGCAAGTACCTGGCCGAGAACGGTGTCGAGCGCAAGGACTTCAACTCGTACGGCTCGCGCCGGGGCAACCACGAGGTGATGATCCGCGGCACGTTCGCGAACATCCGTCTGCGCAACCAGATCGCGCCGGGCACCGAGGGCGGCTTCACGCGTGACTTCACGCGGGCCGACGCCCCGGTGTCGACGATCTACGACGCGTCGGTGAACTACCAGGCCGCGGGCATTCCGCTGGTGGTGCTGGCGGGCAAGGAGTACGGCTCGGGCTCGTCCCGCGACTGGGCCGCCAAGGGCACCTCGCTGTTGGGCGTGCGCGCGGTGATCGCCGAGTCGTACGAGCGCATCCACCGCTCGAACCTGATCGGCATGGGCGTCATCCCGCTGCAGTTCCCGGCCGGCCACAGCGCCGCCTCCCTCGGCCTCACCGGCGAGGAGACCTTCGCGTTCGAGGGCATCACCGCGCTGAACGAGGGCCGCACCCCCAAGACCGTCAAGGTCACCACGGACACCGGCGTCGAGTTCGACGCGGTCGTGCGCATCGACACCCCCGGCGAGGCGGACTACTACCGCAACGGCGGGATCATGCAGTACGTGCTGCGGTCGCTGGTGAACAAGGGCTGACGATCGCGCCGCGACGGTAGGTCGCGCGTCGTCGAGGCACCGGGTCGGGCTCCTTCGGGGGCTCGGCCCGGTGCTTTTCGGGTTCGGCCCGAGCGACTCGCCGATTCCGGTCGGGACGGCGCGGTGCGGTGGCGGGTGCGGGCGGTGCGGCTGCGCTCGCGAGCGCTCCCCTTGCGCTCGCACCCGCGGGCCCGTCCGCCGGCGCGCTCGCGGGCACCGGGGGCCGGACGGCACTGGCGCGGCCGGTTGGTTTTCCAACCGGCCGCGGGGCCAGTTTTGCGCCCGGCTCGTGTGGGCGACAGGGCTAAGGCGTCGGTTCACCCAAAAGGGGGAGCGCGCGGACGGCGCCGACCACCTCGCCGGCGCCGTACACGGGTGCCTGCGCGAACGGGGCGAGGGTCTGCTCGTCCACGCCCATGCGCCACAGCAGCGCCGCCATGGCGACGATGTGCGCCCGCGTCGCCCCGTCCGCGATCTTGACCGCCGCGCCCCGACCGTCCGGCAGGCCCACCGCGTACACCGCCTCCGCGCCGTCCTTGGCGAGCAGGCCCGGGATCGCCCGCATCAGGTTGGTCACGTCGCGACCGGTGCCCGCGACCCACTCCGGGTGCGCGCGCATCGCGTCCGCGATCCGCCGTTCGGGCGTGCCTTCGGCGGCCCCCGCGAAGCGGCCGTAGGACCTGGCCAGGCCGGCGAGCGAGATCGCGAACAGCGGCGCCCCGCACCCGTCCACGCCGACCGCCGCGACCGGCTCGCCGGCGACGTCCTCGACCGCCCGGCGCAC
>NZ_JBSFEO010000109.1:0-9720 GCF_053594475.1 Embleya sp. NPDC001921 | reverse complement strand
CGCGCCAAACGACCGACCCGACCACCCAACTCCCCATACGACAGCACCGAACCCCCGGCCACCACCGCCACCGCATCCGGCGCCTCCGCCACCCGAGCCGCGAACGACTCCACAACCGGCACCGCCGGCACATCCGCCGCCGTGTCGTTCCACGCGACCAGCACCCGCGAGCGTTCGTCGGCGTCGAAGAGGTCGACGTCATCCACGAGCCGCTGCGGATCGGCGGTGACGGCATCGAGGACACGAACCCAGCGATCCGCCATCGTCGCGACCGACTCGGCATCGAACAGGTCGGCGACTCCGAGGAAGCCGCCCCGCAGGCCCGCGGGCCGTCCTTGGTCGTCGAAGACCTCCTCGACGGTCACATCCAGATCGAACTTCGCGGGTGTGGACAGACCGGCCGTGAGCTCCGCCGTCGGCGCGTCGATCCGGACGGTCCGGAGGTCGAGGGTCGCCCGCGCCGTGTTCTGGACGGTCAGCATGACCTGGAACAGCGGGTGCCGGGCCAGTGATCGGCTCGGCGCGAGTTCCTCCACCAGGCGCTCGAACGGCACGTCCTGGTGATCGAAGGCATCGAGTCCGGCTTCGCGCACCCGGCTCAGCACCTGCCGGAAGCTGGGCTGCCCGGACAGGTCGGTCCGCAACACCAGCGTGTTCACGAAGAAGCCGACCAGATCGTCCAGGTCCTCGTCGGTACGTCCGGCCACCGTCGTCCCGATCGGGATGTCCGTACCCGCGCCCAGCCGGGACAACAACACCGCCAGCGCGGCCTGCAACACCATGAACACGGTGACGCCCTCGGCCCGCGCCAACTGCGCCAACCGGTCGTGAAGCTCAGCGGGTACGGTCAGCGGGGCGGCATGTCCCCGGTATCCCACCACCGCCGGCCTCGGATGGTCGACGGGCAGATCCAGGTGGTCGGGAATCCCGGCCAGCGCGGTGCGCCAGTACGCCACCTGCGCCGCCAACACACTGTCCGGGTCGTCCTCGGCACCCAGCAACTCCCGTTGCCATAGGGCGTAGTCGGCGTACTGCACCGGCAACGGCGCCCACTCGGGCGCCTGTCCCGCGCAGCGAGCCGCGTAGGCGGTCGAGATGTCCCGACCCAACGGGCCCATCGACCAGCCGTCACCGGCGATGTGATGCACCACCAGAACCAACACGTGCTCTTCGTCGCCGGACGAGAACAGCCACGCCTTGATCGGCGTCTCCTCGGCGAGGTCGATCGGGTACTCGGTGGCCCGCAGGATCGCCTCGGCCAGTCCCGCGGGCGCGACCGCCTCCTGCTCGATCTCCCAGGTCGATTCGCCGGGATCGAGCACCCGCTGATACGGCTCGCCGTCGACCATCGGGAAGACGGTCCGCAACACCTCGTGCCGACCCACCACATCCCGCAACGCGGCCGACAACGCGGCACGGTTCAGATCACCGGACAGGCGCAGGACCACGGGAATGTTGTAGCTCGCGTTCGGTCCGTCCAAGCGTCCGAGGAACCACAACCGCCGCTGCGCGAACGACAACGGCGGACGCTCCGGACGAATCCCGCGGGCCAGGGGCACCCGTAGTTCGCCCACTCGCCCGTTCGCCAGTCGCGCCGCCAGCCCCGCGACGGTCGGCGTCTCGAAGACGGCCCGGATCTCGAGTTCCGCGCCGAGCACGGCGCGCACGCGCGAGAGCAACCGCGTCGCGAGCAACGAGTGGCCGCCCAGCTCGAAGAAGCTCTCGTGGACCCCGACCGAGTCCAGGCCGAGCACCTGGGCGAACATCCCGCACAGGATCTCCTCCTGCGGCGACGGCGCGATCCCGCCGGTCGCCACGGCATCCGACCGATCGGGGTCGGGCAGGGCGGCGCGATCCAGCTTGCCGTTGGCGGTCAGCGGAAGCGTGTCCAGCACCACGATCGCGCTCGGCAACATGTACTCCGGCAGCCGACGCGCGGCGAACTCCCGCAACGTGCCCGGCAGGTCCTCGTCGACCGCGTCGGCGTCGTCGGGCACGACGTAGGCCAACAGGCGTGTATCGCCCGGTGCTTCCGCGCGAGCGATCACGGCGACCCGGCCCACCCCCGGGTGTGCCGCCAAGACCTCCTCGATCTCCGCCGGTTCGATCCGGAAGCCGCGAATCTTGACCTGATCGTCGACCCGACCGACGAACACCAACCGGCCGTCGAGGGTCCAGCGCACACGGTCGCCCGTGCGGTACATCCGCTCGCCATCGCCCGCGAACGGGCAGGCCACGAACCGCTCCGCCGTCAAGCCCGGTCGGGAGACGTACCCCCGGGCCAATCCGGCGCCCGCCACGTACAGCTCGCCGATCGTGCCGACCGGGACCGGGCTCAAGTCCTCGCCGAGCACGTACAGCCGCGTGTTCGCGATCGGGCGGCCGATCGGCACCGGCCCGGACGGTACGTCGTCGCCCGCGCGGACCTCGAAGACGCAGCAGCCGACCACCGTCTCGGTCGGCCCGTACTCGTTGACGACCACCGAGCCCGGCGACCGCGCCAACCACGCCGCCACATCAGGCCCGAACAGCGCCTCACCACCGACCACCACACACCGCGCGGAACCGGCGGCCTCGTCGTCCGTCAACAACGCGCCCAGCAAGGGCAGATGCGCGGGGACGACCTTCACCAGGTCGAATCCCGACCCCGAACGCACCAGCCCGGCCAGCCCATCGGCGCCGCCCTCGGGGCTGACCACCACCGGCGACCCGGACACCAGCGGCAACAACACGCTCGTCACGGTCAGGTCGAACGCGAGGGACGAGTGCAAGGGCGCGCCACCGGTAGCCCGCCCGCCGTACGCCTCGGCGGCCCACGCCACATAGTTCGCCAACCCGCCGTGCGTGACCGCCACGCCCTTGGGCCGACCCGTCGAACCCGACGTATAGATCACATACGCCAGCTCCGCGGAGTGCACCGGTGCCCACGGCTCGACCGTGGTTCCGTCCACGGGAGCCGGGACGAGTTCCTCCACGGCGATCGTGGGCAACCGGCCGGCCGGCAGCTCCTCCAACAGGTCCTCGGTGCTGATCAGCATCGCGGCACGACTGTCCGCCACCATGAACGCGACCCGGTCCGAGGGGTACTCCGGGTCGATCGGCAGATACGCCGCTCCGGCCCGCCACACGCCCAGGATCGCCACCACCGCGTCCACACCACGCGGCAGGCACAGACCCACGATCGAACCGGCGCCCACCCCACGCTCACGCAGCACCCGCGC
Source organism: Embleya sp. NPDC001921 (assembly GCF_053594475.1). NCBI lineage: Bacteria > Bacillati > Actinomycetota > Actinomycetes > Kitasatosporales > Streptomycetaceae > Embleya > Embleya sp. NPDC001921. The sequence goes on along the minus strand of NZ_JBSFEO010000109.1, from coordinate 6,499 downwards.
CAACTGCCCAGCGCGCACGTCCAGCTCCGCGTACGAGACGCCCGCCCCGCCACACACCACCGCGACCGCGTCCGGCGAGTCCGCCACCCGCGCCGCGAACGACTCCGGCACCGACGGACGCGGCGCGTCGACCGCCGTGTCGTTCCAGGTCGCCAACACCCGTGTGCGCTCCGCGTGTCCGAGCACGTCCACCGCGCCGAGCCGCACGCCCGGGTCGGTGATCAGCGCCCGCAACACCCGCAGCCAGCGTTCGGCCATCGCCTCGACCGAACCCTGGTCGAACAGGTCCGCCGAACCGGTGATCGAGCCACGGATCCCCGCCGGCGCGCCCTGGGCGTCGAAGGCCTCCTCGGCAGCCACGTCGAGGTCGAACTTCGCCGCGGCGGCGGCCGACAACTGGGCCGCGATGCCGTCGAGTGGAGCCCCGGCCCGCACACCGGACAGGTCCAAGGCCGCGCGCGCGGTGTTCTGCAGCGTCAGCATCACCTGGAACAGCGGATGGCGGGCCAACGACCGCGCCGGCGCCAGCTCCTCCACCAGCCGCTCGAACGGCACATCCTGGTTGTCGAAGGCGCCGAGTCCGGCGGTACGCACCCGGCCCAACACCTCGCGGAAGGTGGGGTCCCCGGACACATCGGTGCGCATCACCAGGGTGTTCACGAAGAAGCCGACCATGTCCCGCATCGCGGAATCGGAACGCCCGGCCACCGCCGCCCCGATCGGAATGTCCGTACCCGCCCCGAGTCGGGACAACAGCACGGCCAGGCCGGCCTGGAGGACCATGAACACGGTCACCCGCTCGGCCTTGGCCAACTCCACCAGTTCGCGGTGCAACTCGGCCGGGATCTCCACCGACGCCACGTGCCCGCGATGGCCGGCCAGCGCCGGTCGGCCCCGATCGACCGGCAGTTCCAACTCGGTCGGGATCCCGGCGAGCGCGGCGCGCCAGTAGGCCAGTTGGGCGTGCAGGACACTGCTCGGATCGTCGTCGCTGCCGAGCAACTCCCGCTGCCAGAGCGCGTAGTCGGCGTACTGGACCGGCAGCGGATCCCACTTCGGCGGATGACCCGCACAGCGCGCCGCGTAGGCGGCGGAGATGTCCCGCCCCAACGGCCGCATCGACCAGCCGTCTCCGGCGATGTGGTGCATCACCAGCACGAGCACATGCTCTCCGTCGCACCGGAAGAGCCAGGCCCGGATCGGTATCTCCCGCGCGAGATCGAACGCGTGCTCGGTGGCGGTCGCCACCGCCTGGGACAGCCGCTCGGCGTCGAGCTCCGTGTAGGCGAGCTCCCATGCCAGGGTGTCGGCGTCGAGGATCTCCTGGTGCGGTTCACCGTCGACCACGGCGTACACCGTGCGGAGCACCTCGTGCCGGCCGATGACGTCGCGGAGTGCCGCCCCCAGCGCGTCCCGGTCCAGGTCCCCCGACAGACGCAGTACCACCGGGCTGTTGTAGGTCGGGCTCGGGCCATCCATCTGGCCGAGGAACCACAGCCGCCGCTGCGCGAACGACAAGGGAATCATCAGTGCTCCTCAGTTCCGCGCATCGGCCGCAGCGCCGGCCTGGCTGACTTCTGATCTCCCGCGTGCCCGGCGAGTTCGGCCACGGTGGGTGCTTCGAACACGTCCCTGATCCGGAGCTCGATGCCGAGCACTTCCCGGATCCGGGTGAGCAGTTGCATGGCGAGCAGGGAATGCCCGCCCAGGTGAAAGAAGTTGTCGTCGACGCCCACGGCGTCCAAGCCGAGGACTTCGGCGAACACGCCGCAGAGCGCCTCTTCGCGGGCGGTCTCCGGCTTTCGGCCGTTGGCGTCCCCGTAGCGGGGAACCGGCAGAGCGGCCCGGTCGAGTTTGCCGTTGGCGGTGAGCGGGATGCCGTCGAGCACCACGATCGCGGCGGGGAGCATGTGCCCCGGCAGCCGCTGTCCCGCGAACCTGCGAAGCTCCACGGGTAGTTGCGCGCTTCCGGAGCCACCTGTATCGACCGGGACGACATACGCCACCAGTCGGATGTCGCCCGGGGACTGCTCTCGGGTGACCACGGCCGCCCAGTGCACCTCGGGGTGAGCGGTCAGCGCGGCCTCGATCTCGCCGGGCTCGATCCGGAACCCCCGGATCTTCACCTGATCGTCGGTGCGACCGGCGAACATCAACTCTCCCGCGGTTGTCCACCGCGCGCGGTCGCCCGTGCGGTACATCCGGCCACCCGCACCGAACGGGCAGGCCACGAATCGTTCACCGGTGAGCGCGGCCCGGCCCAGGTAGCCCCGGGCCAGGCCCGTGCCGGCCACGTAGAGCTCACCGGTCACCCCGGGCGGAACCGGACGCAAAAAGTCGTCCAGAACGTAGGCACGGGTGTTGGCGATCGGGATCCCGATCGGTACCTCGTCGACCTCCGACCGGCAGTGCCAGACCGTGGCGTCCACCGTCGTCTCGGTGGGCCCGTAGGTGTTGAACATGACCCGCCCGGGCGCCCAACGAGCCATCAACTCCGGCGGGCACGCCTCGCCCCCCACCTCCAGGACCACGTGCGACGGGATCGCACCGACCGGCACCCCGGCCAACACGGCGGGTGGCAGCGACACATGCGTGATCGCCTGCTCGACCAGGAACCGGGCCAACTCGTCACCCAGCCGGCGCTCGTCGGGAACGACCACCAGAGCCGCCCCCGACACCAGTGCCAACGCCCATTCCAGGCAGAACACATCGAACCCGATCGAGGTGAACTGCGCGATCCGGGACTTCTCTTCGGGTCGGAAACGATCCCGCCCCGCAGCCACGGTGTTCGCGAATCCGGCTCGCGAGACGACCACGCCCTTGGGCTGCCCGGTCGAACCCGACGTATAGACCACATAGGCCGGGTGCGAACCCGACAACGGCGCCGAACGATCGGCGTCGCTCACGGGCGACGACGGCAGGCTCTCCAGCGCCGCGACCACCGCGGGCTCGTCGAGAACCAGCACCGCGCCCTGTGCTCCGGACCACGCGGCCGGGACCTGCGAGGCATTCGCGCCGTCCGTGATCACCAGGACCGGCGCCGCGTCATCGAGCATGTAGGCGATCCGCTCGACAGGCTGCGTCGGATCGATGGCCAGATACGCACCACCGGCAGCCGATACGCCCAACAACGCCGTGATCAACCCCGAGTCGCGCCCCAACACCACCGCCACCACCGACTCGGGACCGACACCGAGCCCGATCAGCCGCCGCGCCAACCGGTGAACACGACCGCCCAACTCCGCGTACGACAGCGCCGTATCCCCGGCCACCACCGCCACCGCGTCCGGCGCCTCCGCCACTCGAGCCGCGAACAACTCCGCGACCGACAGCGCCGGCACCTCCATCGCCGTGTCGTTCCAGGCGACCAACACCCGCGAGCGCTCGTCGTCGTCCAGCACGTCCACGGCACCGAGTCGAACACCCGCATCCGCGACCAGCGTTCCCAGCACCCGAACCCAACGGGCGGCCATCGTTTCGACCGTATCCGGATCGAACAGGTCGGCCGACGCCACGACGACGCCGCGAAGCCCGGCGGGGCGGCCCTGCTCGTCGAACGCTTCGGTCAGCGCCAGGTCCAGGTCGAATCTCGCCGGTTGCGCCACGGACAGGCCCGCTGCCGCGGCCGACGTACCGACCCCCAGGCCCGACAATTCGAGCGCCGCTCGGCCGGTGTTCTGCAGGGTCAACATCACCTGGAACAACGGATGCCGCGCCAACGACCGCGCCGGCGCCAACTCCTCCACCAACCGCTCGAACGGCACATCCTGATGCTCGAACGCACCCAGCCCGCTCTCCCGAACCCGCCCCAGCACCTCCCGGAACGACGGATCCCCGGACAGATCCGTCCGAATCACCAACGTGTTCACGAAGAACCCGACCAGATCGTCCAGACCCTCGTCCGTACGCCCCGCCACCGCCGCACCGATCGGCACATCCGTACCGGCACCCAACCGCGACAACAACACCGCCAACGCGGCCTGCAACACCATGAACACCGTCACACCCTCGGCCCGGGCGACCCGGACCAACTCGGCGTGAGTCTCTGCGGGTACCACGAGCGGGACGTTGTGCCCACGGTCGCTCGCGACGGCGGGTCGGGTGCGGTCGAGAGGCAACTCCAGCTCTTCGGGACCTCCGGCGAGCGCCTCCCGCCAGTACGCGACCTGGCGGGACAGCACGCTGTCGGGGTCGTCCGCTTCGCCGAGCAACTCCCTTTGCCACAACGCGTAATCCGCGTACTGCACCGGCAACGACGTCCATTCCGGCGCGTCACCGGCGCGCCGGGCCGCGTAGGCGGTGGAGATGTCCCGGCCCAACGGGCCCATCGACCAACCGTCACCCGCGATGTGATGCACCACGAGCACCAGCGCGTGCTCCTCGGGCCCGGACGAAAGCAACCACGCCTTGATCGGCGCCTCGGTCGTCAGGTCGAACTCGTGGCTCACGGCGCGTGCCACCGCACCGGGCAGTTCGGCCGGGGACACCCGGCCGATCGCCGGCTCCCACACGAGTTCGTCGGGACCCAGGATCCGCTGGTACGGCTCGCCGTCGGCGACCGCCACCACCGTCCGCAACACCTCGTGCCGACCCACCACATCCCGCAACGCCGCCGTCAACGCGGCCACATCCACGCGACCGGAGAGGCCCACCACCACCGGCAGGTTGTACGTCGCGCCGCCACCCTCCAACTGCCCCAGGAACCACAACCGCCGCTGCGCGAACGACAACGGCACCCGCTCCGGACGCTCCCGGACGGTCAGCGCGGCCCGCGCCGTCTCCGCGTGGTCCAGCGCGACCGCCAACCCGGCAACGGTCGGTGCCTCGAACAACATCCGCAGGTCCAACTCGACGCCCAGCACAGCCCGGACACGCGACACCAGCCGCGTCGCCAACAACGAGTGGCCGCCCAATTCGAAGAAGTTGTCGTCGACCCCCACCCGATCCCGGCCCAACACCTGGGCGAACGCGCCGCACAACAATTCTTCACGCAGACCGACCGGACTCCGGCCGGGGCCGGTGTGGTGGTCGGGTGTGGGGAGGGCTTTGCGGTCGAGTTTGCCGTTGCCGGTGAGCGGGAGGGCGTCGAGGGCGACGACGGCGGCGGGGACCATGTACTCGGGCAGGCGGCCGGCGGCGTAGCGTCGGAGGGTGTCGGGCAGGGCGGCCGGGGGTGTGGCGGTGTCGCGGGTGGGGACGACGTAGGCGACCAGGCGGGTGCCCGAGGTCTCGTCGCTGCGCGCGACCACCACGGCCTGGGCGACGTCGGGGTGGGCGGCGAGCGCGGCCCGCACCTCGGCGGGCTCGATCCGGAAGCCCCGGATCTTGACCTGGTCGTCCACCCGGCCCGCGAACAACACCTGACCGTCGCGGGTCCAGCGGGCCCGGTCGCCGGTGCGATACATGCGCTCGCCGGAGCCGAACGGGCACGCCACGAAACGCTCACCCGTCAGCCCGGGGCGACCGACGTAACCCCGCGCGAGCTGCACACCCGCGAGGTACAACTCACCCGTGACGCCGGGTGGGACGGGCGCGAGACGGTCGTCCAGGACGTACACGCGCGTGTTGGCGATGGGTGCGCCGATCGGAACCGACACGCCTTCCCAGCCGGGGGCGCAATGCCATGCCGTGACGTCCACGGACGCCTCGGTCGGGCCATACAGATTGTGCAACTCGACACCCTCGAAGAGCGTGTGGAAGCGGGCCTGGGTCTCCACCGACAGCGCCTCGCCGCTGCACACCACCAGGCGCAGGTCCTGCGCGCACGCGGCGGCGGTCGGTTCCTCCAGGAACGCGTCCAGCATCGAGGGCACGAAGTGCATCACCCCGACCCGCTCCTCACGCACCAACGCGGCCACATACACCGGGTCGCGGTGGCCTCCGGGCCGGGCGACCACCATCGTCGCGCCCGATATCAACGTGGCGAACAGCTCCCACACGGAGACGTCGAACACGAACGGCGTCTTGAACATCACCCGATCACCGACACCGAACCCGTACCGGCCCCGCATCCACACCAGGCGGTTCACCACACCGACGTGCGGCACCACGACACCCTTCGGCACCCCGGTCGAACCCGACGTATAGATCACATACGCCGCGTTGCCGCCGGTCAGCGCACCACCACGCTCGCAGTCGCTCAGCGTGCCGCCGGCAAACCCGGCCACCCGCGCCACGACCTCGGGATCGTCCACGACCAGAACCGGCCGGCCCTCGACGACAGGCGCCGACGCCGCATCCGTCACCACCAGCACAGGCCCCGCATCCCGCAACAGGAACCCGACCCGATCCGCCGGATACTCCGGATCGATCGGGAGATACGCGCCACCCGCCTTCAACACCGCCAACAACGACACGACCAGATCGATCCCGCGCTCCAACACCACCGCGACAACCGACTCCGCACCCACCCCCGACCCCACCAAACACCGCGCAAGCCGATTCGCCCGCACATCCAACTCCGCGAACGACAACCCCACACCCTCGAACACCACCGCCA
>NZ_JBSFEO010000108.1:0-9979 GCF_053594475.1 Embleya sp. NPDC001921 | reverse complement strand
CCATTGGACGCACCGTCCTGGTTGACCGCACTGCCCCGCACCACCGCGAGCACCCGATGCCCGTTGCGCCGCGCGTCCGACAACCTTTCGAGCAGCAGCATGCCGACGCCCTCGGCCCAGCCGACGCCGTCCGCGGCGCTGGCGAACGCCTTGCAGCGCCCGTCCACGGACAGGCCGCGCTGCCGGGAGAACTCGGTGAACGCGCCGGGTGAGGCCATCACCGCGACGCCGCCCGCGACCGCGAGGTCGCTCTCGCCCAGCCGCAGGGACTGCGCGGCCAGGTGCAGCGTGACCAGCGAGGACGAGCACGCGGTGTCGATGGTGACCGCCGGGCCCTCGAAGCCGAACGAGTAGGAGATCCGACCCGACGCGACACTGCCGGCGTTGCCGTTGCCGACGTAACCCTCCAGTGCGCTGGGCACGTTGCCCGGGTGCGGCGCGTAGTCGTGGTACATCACGCCGGCGAACACCCCGGTCCGGCTGCCGCGCAGCGTGGTCGGGTCGATGCCGGCCCGCTCGATCACCTCCCACGTGGTCTCCAGGAGCAGCCGCTGCTGCGGGTCGGTGGCCAGCGCCTCGCGCGGCGAGATCTCGAAGAACCCCGCGTCGAACTCGGCGGCGTCGTAGAGGAAGCCGCCGTGCCGGGTGTACGACTTGCCGGCGGCCTCGGGGTCCGGGTCGAACAGGTCCTCGACGTCCCACCCGCGATCGGTGGGGAACTCGCCCACCGCGTCGGTGCCGGATTCGACGAGACGCCACAGGTCGTCCGGGGAGGCCACGCCGCCCGGGAGCCGGCAGGCCATGCCGACGATCACGATCGGGTCGTCCGCCGTCGCGGCGAGCCCGGCCGCCGGCGCCGGGACGGGCGCGGCGGGCGCGTCCGGCAGGTCGCCGAGCAGTGCGCCGCGCAGGTGGTCGGCGAGCGCGCCCGGGGTCGGGTGGTCGAAGACCAGGGTCGCGGGCAGCCGCAGGCCGGTGGCGGTGTTGAGCCGGTTGCGCAGTTCGACGGCGGTGAGCGAGTCCATGCCCAGATCGCTGAACGCGCGGCGGACCCCGACCGCCTCGGGGTCCGCGCCCAGTACGCCCGCGACCTCGGCGCGCACCAGGTCGAGCAGTGCCTGCTCGCGCTCGGCCGAACCCAGCGCGGCCAACCGCTGCCCGAGCGAGGCCGGACCGGCGGTCTTGACCGCCTGTCGTCGGCTCGGCCGGACGAGGCCGCGCAGCAGCGCGGGAACCGCTTCCGGGCGGGCCCGCAGGCCCGCCAGGTCCAGCGGCGCCGGCACCAGCACGGCCCGGTCGAGCCCGCTCGGGCCGCCGTCCGGCCGCACGGCCAGGTCGAACAGGCGCAGTCCGGCGGCCGAGCCCAGCGCGCGGATCCCGGCCCGGGCCGCGCGGTGCCGGTCCGCTTCGGCCAGGTGCGCGGTCATCCCGCCCGCCTCGGCCCACATGCCCCACGCCAACGACACGGCGGGCAGCCCGAGCGCCCGGCGCCGGGCGGCGAGCGCGTCCAGGAAACTGTTGGCGGCGGCGTAGTTGCCCTGCCCGGGACCGCCCAGGGTGGCCGCCACCGAGGAGAACAGCACGAAGCCCGCCAGGTCCTGATGCCGGGTCAACTCGTGCAGATGCCACGCCGCGTCGGCCTTGGGCCGCAGTACCGCCGCCAGCCGCTCGGGGGTGAGCGCGTCGAGCACGCCGTCGTCGATCACGCCCGCCGCGTGCACGACGGCGGTCAGCGGATAGGCCGCCGGCACACCGGCGATCAGCGCCGCCAGGGCCTCGCGGTCCGCCACGTCCGCAGCCGCGACGGTGACCTGCGCGCCCAGCGCGCTCAGTTCGGCGACCAGTTCGGCCGCGCCCGGGGTGTCCGGGCCGCGCCGGCCGGTCAGCAGCAACCGGCGCATGCCGTGTTCGGCCACCAGGTGGCGGGCGAGCAGCGCGCCGAGCACCCCGACACCGCCGGTCACCAGGACGGTGCCCTCGGGATCCCAGCCGCGCACCTCGCGCGGATCGAGCGCCGCGGCCCGGCGCAGGCGCGGCGCGTACGGCGCTCCCCCTCGGATCGCCAGTTGCGGTTCGTCGGCGGCGAGCGCGCTCGCGCGGGCGGCGCCGAGCATGGCTTCCGAGGCGGGTTCCTCGTCCACGTCGATCAGCACGATCCGGTCCGGCTGTTCGGACTGGGCGGAGCGGACCAGACCGGCCACCGCCGCGCCGATCGGATCGGGCACATCGCCCTCGGTCACCGCGAAGGCGCCGCGGGTGAGCACCAGGACACGTTCGGCGTCGCCCTGGAGTTGCGCCAACACCCGTGCGGTCTCCCGGTGTACGGCGGCGAGCGTGTCCCCGGCCGCCTCGACCGTCACCACGAGCGTTCCGTCGTCGAGCCGCCGGGTGTCCGTACCGAGCGCGATCACCGGGGCCGGCACGCCCGGTTCGTCGACCACCGCGTGGTCGACCCAGGCGAGCTCGAACAGCGCGTCCGGGCCCGTCGCCCGCGAACCGTCGAGCTGATCCGCCGTCACCAGCCGGGTGGCCAGGGCGTCGATCGACACCACCGGCGCGCCGCCGGCGTCGGTGGCCGTCAGGGTCAGCTCCCCGGGCCCGGTCACCGCGATCCGGATCCGGAGCGTGGTCGCGCCGGACGCGTGCAGCCGGACGCCGTTCCACACGAACGGGAGCCGACGCCCTGCCGCGTCCCGCGATTCGTCCAGGCTGTCCAGGGAGGCGATGTGCAGCGCCGCGTCGAGCAATGCCGGGTGGATGCCGAATCGGGCGGCGTCCGCGTGTTGTTCGGCGGGCAGTTCGGCTTCCGCGAGGATCTCGTCGCCCAGCCGCCAGGCGGCCCGCAGGCCCTGGAACGCCGGGCCGTAGTCGATCCCGGCCTCGGCGAGCGTGGCGTACGCCCGGCTCACGTCGATCGCCGTCGCCCCCGCCGGCGGCCACACCTCGCCGACGGCGGCGCCATCGGTACGCGTTCGGTCCTCGGCGGCCACCAGGAAGCCGACCGCGTGCCGCGTCCACGGCGCGTCCGACTCGGCGTCCTGGGACCGGGCGTACACCGCGATCGGCCGCCGGTCGGCGCGCTCGTCCTCGGGGCCGTCGACGACGACCTGAAGATGTACCGCGTCCCGCTCGCGCAGGATCAGCGGCGTCTCGATCACCAACTCGTCGACGGTGTCCAGTCCGACCTCGTCGCCGGCCCGGATCGCCGCCTCCACGAGGGCCGTTCCGGGTACCAGGACCGAACCGAGCACGACGTGGGCCGCCAGCCACGGATGGGTCCTCACCGACAGCCGGCCGGTCAGCAGTACCGCGTGCGATCCGCCGTCCGCCGCCGCGTTCCGGCCGGTGGCCACCCGCAACGAGGCGGCCAGGAGCGGGTGGTCGGCGGCGGCCAGCCCGAGCCCGTCGGCGTCCCCGGCCGACGCGGCGGGCTGCTCGATCCAGAAGCGCCGGTGCTGGAAGGCGTACGTGGGCAGGTCGACCCGGCGCGCGCCGGAACCGGCGTACAGCGCGGCCCAGTCCACGTCGGCGCCGTGCGTGTGGGCGGTGCCGAGCGCGACCAGCGCGGTGTCCGTCTCCGGCCGGTCCCGGCGCAGCGCCGCCGCGAAGGCGGGCGGGTGGTCGCTCGCGGGCGCGTCGGCCAGGGTGTCCTGGGCCATGGCGGTCAGCACGCCGTCCGGGCCGAGTTCGAGATACGTGGTGACGCCGGCCGTCGCGAGGTGTGCGATCACGTCCCGGAAGCGGACCGCGTTGCGCACGTGCGCGACCCAGTGGCCCGGGTCGCCCAGTTCCTCGATCCCGGCCGGTCGCCCGGTCAGGTTGGAGACCACCGGGACGCGCGGCGCGCGATAGGTCAGCGTGGCGGCGACGCGCTCGAACTCGGCGAGCATCCCGGTCATCAGCGGCGAGTGGAACGCGTGGCTGACCCGCAGTCGTTTGGTCTTGCGGCCCTGTTCGGCGAAGCCGGCGGCGACCGCGAGGGCCGCGTCGGCGTCGCCGGAGAGCACGATCGAGCGCGGGCCGTTGATCGCCGCGATGCCGACCTCGTGCTCGCGCCCGGCCAGTGCGGCGGTGACCTCCTCCTCGCCGGCCTGCACCGCGATCATCGCGCCGGTGGTGGGCATCGCCTGCATCAGCCGGGCCCGGGCCGCCACGAGTGTCGCCGCGTCCGCGACGGTGAGCACGTCCGCGACGTGCGCGGCGGTGAGTTCGCCGAGCGAGTGCCCGGTGACGAAGTCCGGGCGCAGGCCCCACGACGCGTACAGCCGATACAGCGCGACCTCGATCGCGAACAGCGCGGGCTGCGCGTACACGGTCCGCTCCAGGTGTTCGGCGGCGTCCTCGACGGCGCCGAACACCACATCGCGCAGCGGGTACGGGACGTGACCCGCCAGCTCGCCGTCCAGCGCCCGCGCCACCTCGTCGAACGCGGCGGCGAACACCGGGTAGGCGTCGTACAGTTCGCGCCCCATGCCGACCCGCTGGCTGCCCTGCCCGGTGAACAGGTAGGCGAGCGGCCCGGATCCGGCAACCGAGCCGCGGACCGCGGTCGGGGTCGGCGTGTCGGCGGCGAGCGCGTCGAGGCCGGCCAGGAAGCCGGCCAGGGGCGTCGACGAATCGGCGCCCGCGACCAGCACGGCGCGCTCGTCGAACCGGGCCCGGCCGGCGGCCAGCGAGTAGCCGATGTCCGCGACGTCGGTCGCCTCGACCGCCGCGCCTCGCACGTGTGCCGCGAGCCGGGCCGCCTGGGCGCGCAGCGCGTCCGGCGTCCGGGCGGAGAGCACCCAGGGTGCGGCCGCCGGCGTGCCCGCGCGCTCCTCCTCGGTCGGGGCGGCCGCCTCGACGGCTTCCGGCTGTTCCAGGATCAGGTGTGCGTTGGTCCCGCTCGCGCCGAACGCCGAGATGCCCACCCGGCGCGGACGTCCGGTCTCCGGCCAGGGCCTGGCCTGCGTCAACAGCCGCACCGCGCCCGCCGACCAGTCCACGTGCGGCGTCGGCTCGTCCACGTGCAGCGTCCTGGGCAGCACGCCGTGCCGCATCGCCTCGATCATCTTGATCACGCCGACGATCCCGGCGGCGGCCTGGGTGTGCCCGATGTTGGACTTGGCCGAGCCGATCCACAGCGGTCGGTCCTCGGGGCGGTCCTTGCCGTAGGTCGCGATCAGCGCCTGCGCCTCGATCGGGTCGCCCAGCGTGGTCCCGGTGCCGTGTGCCTCGACCGCGTCGATGTCGGCCGCGCTCAGCCGGGCGTTGCGCAGCGCCTGCCGGATCACCCGCTGCTGGGACGGGCCGTTCGGCGCGGTCAGGCCGTTGGAGGCGCCGTCCTGGTTGACCGCGCTGCCCCGCAGCACGGCCAGTACGCGGTGGCCCAACCGCCGCGCGTCCGCCAGCCGTTCGACCAGCACCAGGCCGGTGCCCTCGGACCACCCGGTGCCGTCCGCCGCGCCGGCGAACGCCTTGCAGCGGCCGTCCGGAGCCAGGCCGCGTTGGCGGGAGAACTCGACGAACCCCAGCGGCGAGGCCATCAGCGTCACACCACCGGCGAGCGCGAGATCGCATTCGCCGCTGCGCAGCGAGTGTGCCGCCAGGTGCAGCGCGACCAGCGAGGACGAGCACGCCGTGTCCACGGTCACCGCCGGGCCCTCGAAGCCGAACGAGTAGGCGATCCGCCCGGACGCCACGCTCGCCGCGTTGCCGTTGCCGATGTAGCCGCCGACCTCGTCGGGCACCTCGCTCAGCCGGGCCGCGTAGTCCTGCCCGTTGAGGCCGGCGAAGACCCCGGTCCGGCTGCCGGCCAGCGTGGTCGGGTCGATGCCGACCCGCTCGAACAGCTCCCAGGCGGTCTCCAGGAGCAGCCGGTGTTGCGGGTCGGTGGCCAGCGCCTCGCGCGGCGAGATGCCGAAGAACTCGGCGTCGAACCCGGCGATGTCGGGCAGGAACGCGCCCTTGCGGGTGTACGACTTGCCTGGTCGATCGGGGTCGGGATCGTACAGCTCCTCGACGTCCCAGCCTCGGTCGTCGGGGAAGTCGCCGACCACGTCGACCCCTTCGGCCAGGATGCGCCACAACTTCTCGGGCGACTCGGCGCCGCCGGGCAGCCGGCACGCCGCGGAGACGATCGCGATCGGCTCGGGCGTCGGGTTCTGCGCCTCCTTGAGCCGTTCCCGGGTCTCGTGCAGCTCGACGGTGAGCCGCTTGAGCAGGTGGCGGATCTGCTGGTCGCTCATTGTGGTTGTGCCTTTCGCATGGACCGACAAGTCAGGAGATGCCGAACTGCTTGCCGATGAATTCGATGAGCTCGTCGTCGGTGGCCGAGTCGATCTCGTCGGCGATGCCTTCGAGTTCGCTGCCGGCCGGCTCCGGAGCGGGTGCCGCGCCGGCGGCCCAGCGTGCGGCGATCTCGGCGAGCCGGACCGCCGTCGCCTCGTGTTCGGCCGGATCGGCGGCGGCGTGCGCGAGGAGCGCTTCCAGGCGGTCGATCTCGGCCCGGATGGCGTCCGCGCTCGGGACCACCCGCGGCACCAGTTCGCCGTGCAGGAATTCGGCGAGCGCGTTGGGCGTGGGGTAGTCGAAGACCAGCGTCGCGGGCAACCGCAGACCGGTCTCGGCGGCCAGCCGATTGCGCAGTTCCACCGCCGTCAGCGAGTCGAACCCCTGGTCCCGGAAAGGCTTCCCGGCCGCCACCGCGTCGGCGGAGGCGTGCCCGTGCACGATCGCCGCCCGGGTCCGGACCAACCGCACCAGATGCGGTCGGCGCTCCTCCTCGGCCAGTTCGGCGAGTGTCGCGATCAGCCGGGTCGCCGCCGTCTCGGGCGACGCCGAAGCCGCGTCCGAGCCCGAAGCCGTCGCCGAAGCCGAGGTCGCGCGCAGGAGTTCGGCGACCAGCGGGTGTGGCCGGTCGCGGAACAGCACGTCCCAGTCGATGTCGCACACCGTCAGGTGGCTCTCGTCCGCGTCCAGGATCTGCCCGAGCGCCTGGACCGCGAGCGCGGGATCGAGCATGGTCAGGCCCTGGCGGCCGAGTCGCTCCTCGATCTCCGGCGCGGCGATCCCGCCGCCGGCCCAGTGCCCCCAGGAGACCGAGGTCGCGGGCAGCCCGTCGGCCCGACGACGTGCGGCCAGCGCGTCCAGATAGGCGTTCCCGGGCGCGTAGTTGCCCTGTCCGGCGACCCCGCACAGCCCGGCCACCGAGGAGAACAGCACGAACGCCGACAGGTCGGCGTCCCGGGTGAGTTCGTCGAGATACCGGGCGCCGTCCACCTTGACCCGCGCGACCCGCTGCTGCTGCTCCAGGGTCAGCTCGCCGATCACCGCGTCGTCCAGGATCGCCGCCGCGTGCAGCACCGCGGTCAGCGGGAACTCCGCCGGAATCGCGGCCAGTACCTCGGCCAGCGCGTCCCGGTCGCCCACGTCGCACGACGCGAAGGACACCCGCGCGCCCGCCGCGGCGACGTCCTCGGCCAGTCGATCGGCGCCGGGCGCGTCCGCGCCGGTACGGCTGACCAGCAACACGTGCTCGGCCCCGCGCGCCGCGACCCAGCGGGCCACGTGCCCGCCCAGCGCCCCGGTGCCGCCGGTCACCACCACCGTGCCCGACGGCCGCCAGGTCCCGGCGGGCCGGGCGGCGCCGAGCGGCGCGCGAACCAGCCGGCGGCCCCAGGCCCCGGTCGGCCGCACCGCGACGTCCCGCTCGTACACCGCGCCGGCCAGCACCGCCACCAGGCGGGCCCAGGCCGGTGCCCCGGCGTCCGCGCCGGGATACGCGCTCGGCAGGTCGACCAGCCCGCCCCACGACCGCGGGTTCTCGGCCGCGACGACCCCGCCGAATCCCCACACCTGAGCCTGCTCGGGCACCCGGACCGGGTCCGCCGCACCGACCGTCACCGCGCCACTGGTCACCGCCCACAGCGGTGCCACCACCCCCGCGTCGTCCAGGGCCTGGACCAGGGCGACGGTCGCCGCCGTTCCCCACGGCACCGCGTCGAACCCGGCCACGGTGCCGTCGGCCAGTGCCAACAGCGAGAGCACACCCGCGACCGGCCCGGACTGTGCCGCGACCAGGTCCCGCAGCGCGGCCCGCTCGCCCCGGTCGCGAGCGACGGGAACACGCTCGACCCGGGCACCGGCGGCGGTCAGCAGCCGGTTCAGGAAGTCCGCCCACGCGCCGGCGGCCTCCTCCTCGGGCACCACGAGCAGCCACGTTCCGGACAGACTCCCGATCCCGGTACCGGCGACCGGGCGCCACACGATCCGGTGCCGCCACGCGTCGAGGGTGGCTCCCGAGCGCCGACGGTCCCACCACGACGACAACGCGGGCAACACTTCGCCCAACGACTCCGCCGAGGTCTCCGTACCCAACGCCTGGGCCAGGCCCGCCTGGTCGCCGCTCTCCACGAGTGACCAGAACGCCGCGTCGATCGTGTCCGCCGCCCCCGCGGCCGTACCCGCGCCGGTCGTCGAACCGGCCGGGCCCGGGGTGTCGAGCCAGTAGCGCTCGCGCTCGAAGGGGTAGGTGGGCAGCTCGACCCGACGCGGCCCGCTCCCGGCGAACGCGGCGGTCCAGTCCACCGCGACGCCGCGCACGAAGGCTTCGGCGAGGGAGACGTACAGGCGCCGCGCGCCCCCCTGGTCGCGGCGCAGCGTGCCGACCACGACCGGGTTCTCCGGACCCTCCTCGTCCAGCGTCGCCTCGATCGCGGCGGTGAGCACCGGATGCGGGCTCACCTCCACGAACACTCCGTGGCCGGCGGCGACGAGACCTCGGGTGGCCTCCTCGAAGCGCACCGTCTCGCGCAGGTTGGTCGCCCAGTACGCGCCGTCCATCGCGGCCGTGTCCAACCAGTCCCCGGTGACCGTCGACCGGATCGGGATCGTCCCGGACACCGGCGAGATCTCGGCCAGCGCGGCCACGATCTCCGCCCGGATTTCTTCGACTTGCGCCGAATGCGACGCGTAGTCCACCGGGATGAGCCGGGCCCGGCCGCCCTGGTCGGTGACCGCCGCCACCAACTCGGCCAACGCGTCGGGCTCGCCGGAGACCACCACCTGGCCGGGGCCGTTCACGGCCGCGACCGAGATCCGCCCGTCCCAGCCGGCGATCCGCTCGCGGACCACCGCGACCGGTTCGGCCACCGACGCCATCCCGCCGCGCCCGGACAGCGCGAGGATCGCGCGACTGCGCAGCGCCACCACCCGTGCTCCGTCGGCCAGGGACAGTCCGCCGGCCACCACGGCCGCCGCGATCTCGCCCTGCGAGTGGCCGACCAACGCGTCCGGCAGCACCCCGAAGGAGCGCCACACCTCGGCCAGCGACACCAACACCGCCCACAACACCGGCTGGACCACATCCACCCGATCCAACGACGGCGCACCCTCGACACCGGTCAACACCTCGACCGGCGACCAGTCCACGAACTCCGCCAGGGCCGTCGCGCACTCGTCGAAGCGGGCCGCGAACACGGTTGACTGGATGTACAGTTCGGCCGCCATACCGGTCCACTGCGAGCCCTGGCCCGGGAACACGAACACGGTCTTGCCGACCGGTCCGGCCGTCCCGGTCACCACGCCCGCCGCACTCTCGCCGCGTGCCACCGCGTCCAGGCCGAAGGCCCATCCGGTCGCGTCCGCGATCAGCACGGCCCGTTCCGCGAACAACGCTCGCGAGGTGACCAGCGAGAACCCCGCGCCCACCGGATCCTCGTCCAGTGCGCCGCGCACCCGGCCGGCCTGTGCCCGCAGCGCGTCCGGGGTCCGGCCGGACAGGACCCACGGGAGCACGGCCGGGGCCGCCGGCACCGGCTCCTCGAGGTGCGCTTCCGCGGGAGACTCCGGGAGTTCGAGGATCACGTGCGCGTTGGTGCCGCTGACCCCGAACGCCGACACCGCCGCTCGGCGGGGCCGACCGGTCTCCGGCCACGGCCGAGCCTGTGTCAGCAGCCGTACCGCGCCCGCCGACCAGTCCACATGCGGCGTCGGCTCG
>NZ_JBSFEO010000107.1:0-9979 GCF_053594475.1 Embleya sp. NPDC001921 | reverse complement strand
CAGCACACCCCCACCGAACCCACCCGACGTCACGCTCGTCGGACCGACCCGCACCACCCCAACCCGCCGCAGAAAGACCTAAAACACCGGTATTGGGTCTAGATCGGGCCCGGAGCACGGGGCCGGGGCCGCCGCGCGTGTGGTTCGCGCGCGGGCCCCGGCCGTCGGGCGTTCAGCCGATGTCGGCGCCGTAGACGTGGTCGACGGCCATCGTCATCAGCACCCGGCGATCGGCGACCATCACGGAGCGGTATTCGGCCCAGTCCGGGTGCTCCCCGGCGGCGCGGCGGTAGTAGTCCACGAGCGCCTCGACCTCCGGGCCCCGGGGATCGGTGCCCGGTCCGACGAGGGTCACCGTGCCCTCGGCCGTGGCCCAGGAGCGACCGTCGGGGCTGGTGACCTCCAGGGCCGCGCGCGGGTCGCGGCGCAGGTTCGCCGTCTTGGCGCGGCCCTCGGTCATCGAGACGTAGAGGACACCGGCCTCCCCGTCGTAGAACGGCATCACGGGGGAGAGCTGGGGGCGGCCGTCCGACTTGATCGTGGCGAGGACCCCGAGGCGGCTTTCGGCGAGGAGCGTGCGCGGGTTGAACGCTGTGTCGGTCATGTCCGGTGCCAAGTCGCGATCGCCCACCGGCTATTCCCGGTGCCGCGCGGACGGGTGACGTCACGGCCGCGCCACCGGGGCCGGGGCCGGCGGCAGCGCGGCGGCCAGGAGTTCGGCCAGGTGCACCGGGCGGCGGTCGCTCACATGGGTGATCTGGGTGCGGCAACCGAAGCCGTCGGCCAGGGTCACCGCGTCCGGTCCGGCGGCCGCGAGCGCCGGCAGCAGCCGGTCCGCCGCGACCGCCCGCGACACCTCCGCGTGCGCCGCCTCGTAGCCGAAGTTGCCCGCCAACCCGCAACAACCGCCGGCGAGTTCGCCGGTCAACCCGGCCCGGGCGCGCAACCGCCGGTCGGCCGCGTCGCCCAGCACCGCGTGCTGGTGGCAGTGCAGTTGGCCGGTCACCTCACGATCGAGCACCGGCGGCGCCCAGTGCGGCGCGTACTCCTCCAGCGTCTGCGCGAAGGTCTTGACCGAGTCGGCCAGGCCGTGCGCCGACCGGCCGAGCAGCTCGGGTACGTCGGTGCGCAGCGACGCGGCGCAGGACGGTTCCAGACCGACGATCGGCAGCCCGGCCTCGATCGCCGGCCGCAGGGTGCGCACCGTACGGGCCATCACCCTTCGCGCGATGTCCAGTTGCCCGGTCGAGACCCAGGTCAGGCCGCAGCACACCGACCCCGGTGGCACCACCACCTCCAGCCCGGCCGCCTCCAGCACCTCGACCGCCGCGCGCCCGACCTCGGGCCGGAACCGGTTGCTGAAGGTGTCCGGCCACAACACCACCCGACGGCGCGAACTCCCGCTCACCCGCGGCCGATCGCGCCACCACCGGGTGAACGGCTCGGGTGCGAACGGCGGGATTTCCCGGGTCCGGTCGAGCCCGGCCAGGCCGAGCGCCGCACTCCGCAGCGCCGGCACCCTGGCCGCCGCGTTGGCCAGGCCCGCCAGGCCCGGCACCGCACCCACCGCGCGCGCCACCAGCGGCAGGTTGCCCAGCGCGTAGTGCGCCGCCGGCCGCAGCCGGCCCCGGTAGTGGTGATACAGGAACTCGGCCTTGTAGGTGGCCATGTCCACGTCCACCGGACAGTCGCTGCGGCAGCCCTTGCAGGACAGGCACAGGTCGAGCGCGTCGCGGACCTCGGTGGAGCGCCACCCGTCGGTGATCACCTCGCCGATCAGCATCTCGTGCAGCAGCCGGGCCCGCCCGCGCGTCGAGTGCGCCTCCTCGCCGGTGACCCGGTACGACGGGCACATCACGCCGCCGGAGGAGGTGTCGGCCGACTCGCGGCACTTGCCCACCCCCACGCAGCGCCGTACGGCCGCGGCGAAGTCGCCGCCGTCGGCCGGATAGCCGAACTCGACCGACACGGGTGTGCGCATCCCGGCGAACCGCAGATTGCCGTCCACAGGGTGTGGACGAACCACGATGCCCGGGTTCAACAGCCCCGCCGGGTCCCAGATCGCCTTGAACGCGCCGAACAGTTCGACGATCTCCGGTCCGTACATCCGGGGCAGGAACTCGGCCCGGGCCTGTCCGTCGCCGTGTTCCCCGGAGAGCGAGCCGCCGTGCGCGACCACCAGGTCCGCCAGGTCGGACGAGAACGCCCGATACGCCGCGACGCCGCGCGTGGTGAGCAGGTCGAAGTCGATCCGGATGTGCACGCAGCCCTCGCCGAAGTGCCCGTAGGGCAGCCCGCGCAGGTCGTGCCGGTCCATCAGCGCGGCCAGCGCGCGCAGGTACGCGCCGAGCCGCTCGGGCGGTACCGCGGTGTCCTCCCAGCCCGGCCACGCCTCCGAGCCGTCGGGCATCCGGGTCGCGGTGCCGGACGCCTCCTCGCGGATCCGCCACAGCGCGCGCTGCCCCGCCGGATCGGTGACCACCCGCGCCGGTCCGGAGCCGGCCAGCGCGTGTGCGCGCTCCTTCGCCTCGGCGACCGTGTCCGCGCCGACCTCGACGAACAACCAGGCCGCGCCCGGCGGCAGTTCCACGTCGCGCGCGGACGCGGCCGACGCGACCAGGCCCGCGCTCAGGCTCTCCACGGTCAGCGGGCCGTGCGGCAGCAGACCGGGCGCCGCGTCGGCCGCGGCGAAGTCGTCCGGGAAGCCGAGCACCGCCAGGGCGCGCGCCTTGGGCGCCTCGACCAGGCGCAGGCCGGCCCCGAGCACCACGACGCAGGTTCCCTCGGTGCCGACCAGGGCCCGGGCCAGGTCGCGACCGTGCTCGGGCAGCAGTCGATCCAGGGCGTAGCCGGAGACCCGGCGCGGCAGGGCCGGGAAGCCTCGCCGGATCAGCGCCAGGTTGGCGTCGGCGAGGTCGGTGAGCGCGGCGTGGATCCCGGCGGCCCGGCCGGTGGTGGGCACCGCCTGATCCCGGCCGACCCGCATCCGGGTGCCGTCCATGGTCGCGACGTCCAGCCATTCGACGTTCGCGCTCGTCCGGCCCCAGGCGACCGAGTGCGACCCGCAGGCGTCGTTGCCGATCATGCCGCCGAGCGTGCAGCGGCTGTGTGTGGAGGGGTCCGGGCCGAAGGTGAGCCCGTACCGGCCGGCCGCGCGGCGCAGGTCGTCGAGCACCACGCCGGGCTCGACGTGCGCGACGCGGGTGGTCGGGTCCACGGCGTGGATGCGGTTCAGGTGCCGGGCCAGGTCGAGCACCAGGCCGTTGCCGGTGGCCTGGCCGGCGATGCTGGTGCCGCCGCCGCGCACGGTCACCGGCACGCCGCGCTCGTGGCACACCGCGAGCGCCGCGAGCACGTCCTCGGCGTCCAGCGGGGCGACCACCCCCGGTGGCACCTTGCGGTGGTTGGAGGCGTCCATCGAGTGCAGCGCGCGGGCCTGCGGGTCGAACCGGACCTCTCCGCGCACCCGCGCCCGCAGCGCGTCTTCGAGGTCCCCGAGCTGTGCCGTCACCACGCCATCCTCACTCGTCGCGCCCGCCCGGCCGGGAATCGCCCGCCGCCGGGCGCGTGTCGCCCACCCGTCGAGACGCCCCCGTGCCACATGCCGGGCGCGATCGTCTCATTGTGCGGAATACACATCACCCACGAATCGGACACGACTACGCTCTCCGCGTGGCCGAGATCCAGATTCCCGCAGCGCTCATGCCCGCCGACGGCCGGTTCGGTTCGGGCCCGTCCAAGGTACGTCCCGAGGCACTCGCCGCTCTCGCGGCGACCGGTACCTCTCTCCTGGGCACCTCGCACCGGCAGGCGCCGGTGAAGAACCTGGTGCGCCGGGTTCGCGAAGGTGTCGGCAGCCTGTTCTCCCTGCCCGAGGGCTACGAGGTGGTCCTGGGCAACGGCGGCGCCACCGCCTTCTGGGACATCGCCGCGTTCGGCCTGGTCGAGCGCAAGTCCCAGCACCTGTCGTTCGGCGAGTTCTCCTCCAAGTTCGCCACGTCGGTCAAGGCCGCGCCGTGGCTGGAGGAGCCGACGGTGATCAAGTCGGAGCCGGGCACGCACCCGCTGCCGCGGGCCGAGGCGGGCGTGGACGTGTACGCCCTGACCCACAACGAGACCTCGACCGGTGTCGCGATGCCGATCGCCCGGCCGGCCGGCGCCGACGCGGGCTCGCTGGTGCTGGTCGACGCGACCTCCGCGGCGGGCGGGCTGCCGGTGGACGCGGCCGAGACCGACGTGTACTACTTCGCGCCGCAGAAGAACTTCGCCGCCGACGGCGGTCTGTGGCTCGCCGCGTTCTCGCCGGCCGCGCTGGAGCGCGCGCAGCGGATCGCCGCGTCGGACCGCTACATCCCGCCGTTCTTCGACCTGGCCACCGCGATCGACAACTCGGTCAAGGACCAGACCTACAACACGCCGGCGCTGAGCACGCTGTTCCTGCTCGCCGACCAGCTCGAGTGGATCAACGGGCAGGGCGGCCTGGACTGGGCCGTCGCACGCACCGCCGACTCGTCGGGCCGGCTGTACGGGTGGGCCGAGAAGTCCTCGTACGCGAGCCCGTTCGTGACCGACCCCGCGGCCCGCTCGCAGGTGGTCGGCACGATCGACTTCGCCGACTCGGTGGACGCGGCGGCGGTGGCCAAGGTGCTGCGCGCGAACGGCATCGTGGACACCGAGCCCTACCGCAAGCTGGGCCGCAACCAGCTCCGGGTGGCGATGTTCCCGGCCGTCGAGCCGGCCGACGTCGAGGCGCTGACCGCGTGCGTCGACTACGTGATCGAGCAGCTCTGATCCGCGTTCGCGGCGGCTGAGGGGCCGCCGCCCCGGACCGAACCGGTCCCGGGGCGGCGGCCCTTCGGCGATCAGGCCCGGTTCCGGCCGCCGAGGCGGCGATACGCGAAGAAGAGCACCGCCAGGCCGACCACGGCCAGCACACCCGGGCCGTACGTCCTGGCCTTGTCCATCCCGGAATCGCCGCCGCCCTCGTCGTCGGCGCTCGTGCCCGCGTCCGCGGAGGTGGTGCCGCCGGCCGACTCGGCTCCGGGCTTGGCACCGGACGCGGTGCGCACCGAATCCGGCCGGTTGTCGCCCTCGAGCTCGACCCGGCGCACCTGGCTGCCCTTGCCCTCGCTGCCGAACAGCAGGTCCTTGCCGTCCCGGCTCCACGCGACCGACTCGCCCTGGCGCTGGATCGGCACGGAGACCCCGGCCAACTCCTTGCCCGGCGCGGCGAACACGGTGGCGGAGAAGTAGCCGCGCAGCACGAACCGCGACCCGTCCGGCGCGAACGCGCCGTCGGTCACCGTCGAGCCGCCGGCGGCGATCCGCTTGAAGGTGTTGATCCCGGTCGCGGAGAGCTGCTCGGGCTGCTCGTACAGGCCGCCCTCGGCCTCCTTGCTCGCGATGTAGAGCTTGTTCGTGCGCGGGTCCAGCAGCAGCGCCTCGGCGTCGCGCGGGCCGTTGTCGTACTTGACCCGGAATTTGGTCGGCTTGACCGTCGCGTCGGCCAGCGTCGCGGGCTCGGCGAAGCGGTAGATCCACACCTCGGGCCACTTGCCGTGCAGGTTGTCGCCGATGTCGCCGACGAACAGCGCGGGCTTGCCCGCGTCGTCCTTGCCGACCGTGATCGCCTCCCAGTCCCGCGCGTCCACACCGGACAGCGTGATGGTCGCCTTGGTGGCGCCGTCCTTGCCGATCGCGTAGATCCTGGGCGCGTCGGAGCTGTCGTTGTGCGTCCAGTAGACGTCCGGGTGCTGGGCGCTGGCCACCAGGCCGCTGGACTCGGTGACGCGCTCGTCCTTGATGGTCAACAACACGTCCGAATCGGCCGCCGCCGACGCCGGTACCGCCACCACCAGGGCGACGGCCGCCGTCAGGGCGCCGAGGCCGCGCATCCGGCCCTTTCCCACGCGCTTCACCCGTCCCGTCCTGTCATGGGTCCAGCCTGCCGGCCGGCCCCGATCCCCGTCGGGCCGGGACCACTTTGCGACAGCTCGGCCGAATCCATTGCGGTTTGCCGTGTGTCGGGGATGGGATGGGAGCTTCGTGGGCGTCGGCATCCGGAGTCTTCCATGACACTTGTCAAGGCATGTCTGAACGGCACACGGCGCCCCGAGGAGCACCCGGCGCTTCCGCTGACACCGGCGCAGATCGCCGCGGACAGTCGGGCCGCGGTGGCCTCGGGCGCGTCCATCGTGCATGTGCACCCGCGCGGGCGCGACGGTCGGGAGAGCCTGGCGCCGGACGTGATCGCGGCGGTGGTCCGGGCGATCCGGGGCGCGGCCCCGGGCGTGCCGATCGGGGTGAGCACGGGCGCGTGGATCGAGGCGGACCCGGACGCCCGGCTGGCCGCGGTGCGGGCCTGGCGGGTGTTGCCCGACCTGGCCTCGGTCAACCTGTCCGAGCAGGGCTCGGTCGAACTCGCCCACGCGCTCGCGCACTTGGGCGTGGGGGTCGAGGCGGGGGTGTGGACCGAGGCCGACGCGGAACTGCTGGTCGAGCGGGACCTGGCCGCGGTGTGCACCCGGATCCTGGTCGAGGTCGAACGCGCCGATCCGGTGGGCGCGCTGGACGAGGCGGGACGCATCCTGACCGTCCTGGACCGGCACGACATCGGCGTGCCGCGTCTGCTGCACGGCGCGAACGAGTCCGCGTGGCCGGTCCTGGACGCCGCGATCGCGGCCGGGCTCGACACCCGGATCGGGCTGGAGGACACCCTCCTGGACCCGGAGGGCCGCCGGGTCCCGGGCAACGCGACGCTGGTCCGGATCGCCGCCGATCGGGTCCGCGCGGCCCGCGCGGCGGGCAACCCGCACTGACCCGCGTTCCCGGGGCCGGCCCGGCTCCGGAGTTCTCCCGCGCACCCGCGCCCGCGCTCGGCCGCGCGCCCGCGTCGGCACGTGGGCGCGGACGCGTCAGCGCATGAGCGCGCCGATGATCACGGCGATGAGCAGGAGGGCCAGGGTGGCCGTGACTACGCGGGTTCTGGTGCGGGGATTCACGCCCCAAAGCCTACGCGGCGCGGGCGCGCGACCGAATTCCGGTCGGGCGCCCGCGCTCGCGGGTCAGACCATCGAGGCCGCCAGACGGCGGCGGAAGGCGGTCAGCACGGTGCGGTCGCCGGTCTGCGAGACGACCGAGCCGGGCCTGCGGCCCCACAGGTAGAGCAGCAGTTCGGCGGGCTCGCCGGTGACCGCCGCGTCCGTGAACCCCTGGTCGCGGGACATGCTCACGCCGGAGCGATGCATGGTCAGCCGCCAGTGGTGTCGGTTGCTGTGCACGCCGATCGTGCGCCCGCTCGCGCCGTCCTTGGCGCCGCCGTCGTAGTGCGCCGGGAGCAGTACCCCCAGCACCTCGTCGATCCCGTCCAGGGCCTGCTGGGCGTCCAGCGGTCCCGGGGTGCCGACGGCCATCTCGATGTCGGCGCGGTGCACGGCGGCCTCGCGCGCCATCCGGCGGATCAGGAAGCCGGCGGTGCCCGGGTCGGGTCCCCCGCTCTCCACGCCCTCCGCGACGCCGGGTTCGAGGTCCTCCCCCTCGATCGGGTCGAGCGGGTCCCGTCGGGCCATCTCGGTCACGAGCGCCGTGTGCGCCCGGGTGTAGGTGTCGAGCAGTTCCCCCTTGTTCGCGCCGCCCGCGACCGGGCGGTGCTCCGGGCGCAGTTGCCCGGTGGCGCTGTTGTACATGAGCACGGAATGTCGCACGACGTCGGCGACCGTCCAACCGGGACAGGACGGTACCGGCGCGTCCATGTCCGTGACGGCCGCCTGGCCCAAGCGGAGACCCTCCGCCTGGAACAGGTGCTGGAACCGCACGTAGTCCATCGTTCAAGGATTCCAGCGTTCCGGGTGACGTGTCGATGGCCTGGGTCACCCCAGGGCGTGAATCCCTCGTCAAGAAAAGGTGTATCGCACACCTGTGCTGACGCTGTGTCAGATCTTGACCACGGGATTACCGAACTCCGACCGTGTCGCCGGGACGGCCGGCGCCGCCGGCCTCATCGCGCGCACCACCGTGCTCGGCCGCAGCCGGATCCCGGCGTGCCGGGCGAGCAGCGCGCCGACCACGAGCGCCGCGGCCAGCGAGATCAGGCCGCCCACGAACAACCCCGTACGCGGACCGAAACTCTCCGCCAGCCAACCCGTCAGCGGACCGCCCAGCGGGGTGCCGCCCATGAACACGAGCATGTAGATGCCCATCACCCGCCCCCGCATCGCCGGGTCGCTGCCCAGTTGCACGGTCGAGTTGGCCGCCGTGTTGAAGGTCAGCCCGGCGATCCCGATCGGCACCAGGAGCAGGGCGAAGCTCCAGTAGCCGGGCATCAGCGCGGCGATCGTCTCCAGCAGGCCGAACACGATCGCGGCGCCGACCAGGACCCGCAACCGGGTGCGGCCGCGCTTGGCGGCGAACAGCGCGCCCGCCAGCGAGCCGACCGCGAACACCGTGTTCAGCAGCCCGAACGAGCCGGGTCCGGCGTGGAAGACGTCGTTGGAGAAGGCCGCGAGGGTGACCGCGAAGTTGTAGCCGAAGGTGCCGATGAAGCCGACCAGCGCGATCGCCACCAGCAGGTCCGGACGGTCGCGCACATAGCGCAGCCCCTCGCGGAGCTGGCCCTTCTCGCGCGGCACCACCGGCATCGTGCGCAGCTCGGACTCGCGCATGGCCAACAGGCCCAGCAGCACCGCGATGTAGGACACCGCGTTGACCGCGAACACCCACCCGGTGCCGATCGCGGTGATCAGCAGACCGCCGACGGCGGGGCCGACGATCCGGGCGAGCTGGAAGTTGGCCGAGTTCAGGCTGACCGCGTTGGCCAGGTCCTTGCGGCCGACCATCTCGATCACGAACGCCTGGCGCGCGGGGTTGTCCACCGCGGTGGCCATGCCGAGACCGAACGCGAGCAGCCACACGTGCCACACCTGGACGGCGTCGCTCAACACCAGGACCGCCATCACGGCGGCGAGCAGACCCATCACGGTCTGCGTACCGATCAGCAGCAGGCGCTTGCGGTAGCGGTCCGCGATCACGCCGCCCCACAGGCCGAACAGCAGCATGGGCAGGAATTGCAGCCCGGTGGTCACGCCGAGCGCGGTCGCGCTGCCGGTGAGCTTGAGCACGAGCCAGTCCTGCGCGATGCGCTGCATCCACGTGCCCGTGTTCGACACGGTCTGACCGGCGGCGAACAGCCGGAAGTTGCGGTTTCGTAGTGATGAGAAGGTGCCGGCTGTCGCCGCCACGGGCTCCCCTTTCGTCGTACGTTCGGCCGAGGCCGGATGAACATCCGTCCCTGAACCGAACCGCGACGCGGGGCGCCGGACTCCCGGGCGGCAGGCCCTAGGCCTGCGCCAGCTTCTCCAGCACCGGCAGGGCCGCGCGCAACGCCTCGTTCTCCTCGGGCGTGAGCCGGGCCAGGTGTTCCGCCAGCCAGGCGTTGCCCAGCCTGCGGTTCTCCTCCACCACCGCGGCGGCGGGCTCGGTCGCGGAGACCACGACCTGCCTGCGGTCGTCGGCGTGCGGCTCACGGCGCACCAGGCCGCGCTCCTCCAGGCCGGCGATCACCCGCGTCATCGACGGCGGCTGCACCTTTTCCTGCCGGGCGAGTTCGCCCGGAGTCATGGCGCCGCGCACGACGAGCACGGTCAACACGGAGAGTTGGGTGGGGCTCAGGGTCTCGTCGGCCCGCTGGTTGCGCAGGCGACGGGAGAGCTTCAGCACCGAGGCACGGAGGGCTGCCACCGTGGCACGGTCGGGTTCGGACGGGGACACGTTTCTTAGCTTAACTCTTTACTCTCGCTAACTTCCAATGGTTTGCGCCCCGCGGATATTCCCGGGACGCGCCGTGGACAAGATTCGGCCGGTGACCCCCCACCGGCGCGTCAGCGCCCCCGACCCACCCCCACCCCAGTGATCGACGCGCGCAGCGCGGAGAGCGGCGGAGCCGCAGTTTCGGGCTTCGTGGCCCGGAGCGAAGCGCAGGGCC
>NZ_JBSFEO010000106.1:0-10187 GCF_053594475.1 Embleya sp. NPDC001921 | reverse complement strand
GGTACGGCTGTAACGTGTTTCAGTTTATTGTCGGGCCGGGTCAGCCGCCCAGGCAATCGCCGCCGGACGCGTGTCCGAGCAGTCCGCTTTCGGGCGGAGTCGGGCCCGGACTCAGGCTCGGCCCGGGCCCGACCCCCGGCTCAGGCGATACACGCCGACACGATCGCGGCGATCGCGATCTGGGACGACGCGGTGACCCATACGCACGGGTGCGGTTCGCGCTCGACCACGGTGGCACCGAGTCGGCCCGGGGTGACCAGGTCGATCACCAGGAACGCGATGGCCATCAGGATCAGCCCGGAGACCCCGAACAGCGCCGTGGAGGCCAGCCCCTTGCCGAACTCCTCGTAGGTGGTCGCGATCGCCGTGGTGACGATCATGCCGACGCCGAGCAGTGCCGAGGAGAGCACCAGCGCCGCGTTGCGATTGCGTTCGATCCAGATCTGCCGACCGAGGTTGCCGGGTGTCAGCAGGTCCACGAGCACGAACCCCAGGACCATGAGCACGATGCCCACGCCCCCGTAGGCGAACGCGTAACCGACACCTTCCGCGAGATCCCTGAACATGGCGCCGTGTCCCCCATCGTCGTCGGATCACCTGATGGGGCGTCATTGTGTCGGATCGTTTCGTGCGATCGTCACATCGCGCGACTCCGAGTGTTCACGATTCGGCACTCCTGCGGATACGTGTGCCACGTGGACCAGACCGCGCCGGCCCCGCAGCGCTCGACCACCATCGCGGTGACCGCGTACGGCAGCCCCGGGTATTCGCCGATCAGGCCGTATCGGTGCCCGGTCGCCAGGGCCACGATCTCGCGCACCCGGGCCACGAACGCGGCGTCCTCCAACCGCTGGGTCAACGCGGTGAACTCGTATTCCCACCGGCCGAGCCGGGTGGCCGCCCGGGCGGGCAGCGGGGTGGCCGCACCCGGCAGGCACGCGACGGTCTCCGACACCGCGTCGCCCTCCCCCCGGTCGGGGATGATCAACATCTGGTGCGACGCGCCCAGCAGCCGCAGCTCCAGCTTCAGCCCTCCGAGTTCGACATGGCGCTCGGCCAGCGCGGGGAGCGCCGGTAGGCCCAGGCACCAGCCGAGGGCGTCCGCGCGGGTGTCGGTGTACGTGGTGGTGAGTGTGGCGTGCATTCTCGCGCTCATCTGTCCGGGCAACGGGGAAGACCCCACGGGAGGCTCCCGGGGGCGACAATCGGCTGCAAACCAGGGGACATGACTCACGGTAGGTGCCCAAAGGCACAGCGTCGTCACCCGCGAAGGTGAAAGGCATTGACACGAACGGGTGACGGACACCCTGTGGGCCGGGCCATCCGGCGCGCGAGGATGGGCGGGTAGACCAACCCCCGCGAAGGAGCCGTACGGATGAACCGACCGCTGTTGGCCCGACACCTGGACGGCCTGGGCACCACGATCTTCGCCGAGATGTCCGCGCTCGCGCGCAGCACCGGCGCGATCAACCTCGGCCAGGGCTTCCCGGACACCGACGGCCCGGCGGAGGTGATCGAGATCGCGGTCGCCGCGATGCGCGAGGGCGTGAACCAGTACCCACCGGGCGACGGCATCCCGGACCTGCGCCTGGCGGTGGCCGAGCACCGGCGGCGCTTTCGCGGGCAGACCTTCGACCCCGACTCCGAGGTGCTGATCACCACCGGCGCGACCGAGGCGATCGCGGCCACCCTGCTCGCGCTGCTCGAGCCCGGCGACGAGGTGATCGCACTCGAACCGTTCTACGACTCGTACGCCGCGTGTATCGCGATGGCCGGCGCACGCCGGGTCGGCGTCACCCTGCGCCCCCCGTACTTCCGCCCGGACCCGGACGAGCTGCGCGCGGCGGTCACCGACCGCACCCGGGTGATCATGCTCAACAGCCCGCACAACCCGACCGGCACCGTGCTCACCCGGGCCGAACTGGAGTCGATCGCCGCCATCGCGATCGAGCACGACCTGATCGTGGTCACCGACGAGGTCTACGAACACCTCGTCTACGACGGCGAGCACATCCCGATCGCCGGCCTGCCGGGCATGCGCGAGCGCACCGTCACCATCTCGTCGGCGGGCAAGACCTTCTCGTTCACCGGCTGGAAGATCGGCTGGGTGTGCGCGCCGCGGGAGCTGATCGCCGCGGTACGCACGACCAAGCAGTTCCTGACCTACACCTCGGGCGCGCCGTTCCAGCCCGCCGTCGCACACGCCCTGCGGCTGCCGGACGCCTATTTCGAGGGGCTGCGCGAGGATCTGCGGTACAAGCGCGACCTGCTCGGCGGCGG
This sequence comes from Embleya sp. NPDC001921, assembly GCF_053594475.1. Classification (NCBI taxonomy): domain Bacteria; kingdom Bacillati; phylum Actinomycetota; class Actinomycetes; order Kitasatosporales; family Streptomycetaceae; genus Embleya; species Embleya sp. NPDC001921. The sequence continues at coordinate 7,907 of NZ_JBSFEO010000106.1, read as the reverse complement.
TCTGCGCGCGGCCGGACTGACCGTCTACGAACCGCAGGGGACCTACTTCACCACCACCGACATCACCCCGCTGGGCTACACGGACGGCCTCGACTTCTGCCGTCGACTGCCCGAGCTGCGCGGTGTGGTCGCGATCCCGGAGGTGGTGTTCTTCGACGACGTCGAGGTCGGCCGACCGCTGGTGCGGTTCGCCTTCTGCAAGCGCGTCGAGGTGTTGGAGGAGGCCGCCAAGCGGCTCGCGGCGACCGGCTGAGCCGGGCCCGCCCGCACGGGCACCGGCGTACGTGTGGGGGCCGACGGCCCCCACACACGCTTCGGCGGACTACGCCTGGCCGTCGGCCGGCTTGTCCTCGGGGCCGAACTGCTCGTTGATCCAGTTCGCGAACGAGATACACGTGCTGATCCACGCGCGCGTGGTGAACACGAACAGCTCGCGGTTGATGCCGGGCTCGCAGTCGAGCTGGGCCTCACCGATCAGGCGCAGCTTCTCCTCGTGCTCGTGCGTGTAGACCTTGGGCCAGAAGAACTGGCGGTGCCACTCGTCGAGCCGGTCCAGCATCCGCGGGCGCTCCGCCGGGTCGAACTCACGGTCGAGGAACATCCGGACCGTGAAGATCTCCTGCTTGTCGCCACGCAGCATGAAGTAGACGCGGAAGCCGTCCCAGGGCGCGCAGATGTCGCCTTCCTCGTCGGTGAAGTGGTTCACCTGAAGCTCGTCGAGAACCTGGTTGATCAGGTCCGCCGACGGCTTGACGACCGGTGCGGCCGGGACGAAGGTCGACCTCGGAAGCGAGGACGGGTCGATGCTCATGAAAAAAGATCCTCTCCAGACGTATGGACGCCATCCTCTCTCATTCGGCCCAGAGCGGTAGGCCCCAGCGCGCGAGGCCTCATTCGTATTCGGTGCCACCCTTGCGGGTGAGGTAGGCCGCGGAGACGATCTTGCCGATCGCCCGCCCGCCGACCACGTCGCTGTACCGCTCGCGGGCCGGGCGGATCACGATCCCCTCGCGCAGGTGCGCGGCGGTGCCCGAGACGGTCTCCCGGCCCTCCGCCAACGCCAGCAGCACGGCCTCGTCGTAGGGCCCGGCATACAGCGTCGGCACCAGCGGAAGCACCGTCTCCAGATCATCGAGCAGTTCGGCGAGTCGCTCGGCGTCCACCCGGCGCACCGTGCCGCCGGCGTCCGCGAGCGCGACGTCGAACACCGCGAAGCCCGGCTGCTCCGACCGGCCCTGCGCGCCGTACGCCAGGTCCTGTACGCCCTGCCCGAACACCTCGCCGAACACGCCCACCCGGGCCGCGCCGTGCCGCGCGGCCAACTCCGCGGCGGCCTCGGGCAGCCGGTGCGCGAGCACGCTGCGCCAGTAGAGGTTGTGCTCGTCCCGGACCAGCGCCTGCGACCTGGCGCCGAAGCCCTTCGAGGACACGAAGCTCTCACCGGTGTCGGCCACATAGGTGTACAGGCACGCGGTGCCGTGGATCTTCTCGGTCGCCACCACCGGCTCGCCGGCCGTGAACAACTCCGGGTAGCGCCGCACGTTCTCGATGTCGACCCACGGCAGCAGGTCGGTGGCGGGCACGATCTCGCCGCTCATGTGCACGGGGATGGGCGGCACCCACTTGACGATGCCCAGCAGCTCGGCGAAGTCCTCGTCGTCGGCGAGCGCGCTCGACAGGTCCCGGCCCTCGAGCGCGCTGGGCCGGCAGACGATGCCCTGCGAGAGCTCGCCGCGCAGCCGGATCGCCCGAACCCGGTTCCCGGCCGACCCGGCGAGCCGCCCGGTGAGGCCGAGTTCGTCGATCAGCGGGTCCGGCAGCACCGCCTGCTCGGGGATGTACACCGCGACGTCACCGGTGACGTAGGCGCCCTTCGCGACGACGGCCCGGTACAACCCGACCTGGGCCAGCTCCAGCGCGTCCGCGTTGGGGTGCTCGTGCACCACCAACCGTTCGGCCGTGACCTTGAGTGTGGACATGCGTCGCCCCTTCCCCGAAACCGCACAGGGGGCCTTCCCCGGCGCCTACACGGTCCCAAGGGCCCGGGCGGGGCCGCCAACGATTTACCGGCGTCCCGGTACAGGATGGGACACATGCCGAACTTCATCGAGAAGCCGACGGTCGTCGAGGCCGCCGGCAACATCCCCAAGACCATTCGCGAGTACGTCGGCCGGGTCAACACCGGCGACCGGGCGCTGAGCATCGCGCACATGACCAGCCCCGGCGGCTGGGAGGAACCGGGCCAGCGCCCCGAGTTCGACGAGTACACGGTCGTCCTGCGCGGCGTCCTGACCGTCGAGTTCGAGGGCGGCGTCCAGGAGGTCGCCGCCGGCCAGGGCATCCACACCCCCGCCGGCGAATGGGTCCGCTACAGCACCAGGAACTCCGAAGGCGCCGACTACGTCGCCGTGTGCCTCCCCGGCTTCGCCCCCGAAACGGTCCACCGCGACGAATAGGCCGTGCGCCCGGCGGGTGGCGGTCGCCGCGACCCGCCGGGATCCCGGGCGCGTTCGGGTCAGATCTTGGCGGTGATGGTCGAGACGAACTTCGGCAGCAACTCGCCCTGCCAGCCGGGCCAGGACATGTCGGAGCCCTCCTTGGTGAGGCTGCCGGTGGCGTCGACCTGCAGGTAGTACTGGCCCTTGCGCAGAAGGACCTGATTCACCGCGAAGTAGGCGTCGTCGGCGCCGGTGCCGCTGCCCAGCACCTTGAAGTCGGGCTGGACCCGCTGCGCGCTGTTCTTGCTGAGGTTCCAGTTGTAGTCGAGCTCCTTGGGAGCGTCGATGTTCTTGATCTGGATGGTCAGCTTGATCACGTTGCTGTAGCCGAAGCCACGCTTGGTGTTCACCGTGTAGAGGCAGCTCGTGCTGCGCAGCGCCGGGCCGCGGGAGGCATACGAACCGGACGCCTTGGCGGTGCCCTGTTCCTCCTGGGTGGTCACCTCGGGGATCACCTTGGCGATCTCTTCGGGGGTGATCAGGTCGCAAACGTCCGGCCAGGTGGACATGTCGGTCGCCACGGGGGCGAACTTGCCGCCGCTCTTGGGCGCGGGCGGCGCCGAGGGACGCGAGGCCTCCTTGGACGTGGGGGCGCTCGGAGTGTTCTGGATCGCGTTGGGGTCGAAGCTCTCCAGCTTTCGGACGGATTCCGTGGGCGGCAGCTTGACCGCCTCGTTCTTCTTGCCGTCCGTGCCGTTGATCAACAGCGCGGCGATCACCGTCGCCGCGGTGCCCGCCGCGAGCACCGCCAGCCAACTGAAGACCTGCCTGCGGCGGTTGGGGCGCGGCGGCTCGGGCGGATACGGCGGCGGATAACCGGGCGGGCCGTACCCGGGCGGCGGCCCGTACTGGCCCGGCCCGCCGTACTGGCCGGGCGGCGGCTGCTGACCGTAGCCGCCCGGCGGCGGGTAGCCGGGTCCCTGGCCGGAGTATTGGCCGGAGTTCGGGCTGTTGTACTGGCCGGTCATCGAGTGCTCCCGTGGTGACGAACCGTCGAGGGACGACGGCGAATCAGTCGTCCGTCATCTTGATGTTGAGGACGCGCACGAGGGCCGGTCCGGCCTTCTTGGTCCACGTGTCGGGCGCCTCGTTGGCGCCCGTCGATTCCTTGGTCTGCGCGCTGACGTCCAGGACCACGTAGTAGCCGGGCGAGTCCGGCTTGGCACCCTGCTTGTACAGGTTGAGCTTGCCGTTCTGGCGGAACGCGTCCTGGACGAACAGCTTGTTGGCCAAGTCCTCGTAGCCGGTGAAGGGCGCCGCCTCCGCCTTGGCCTTCTCGTACATGTCCTTGACCGGGCCGGCGTCGCCGATCGCCTTGATGGTCATGGTCAGCTTGGCCGGCGTGGCCGGGTCCTGGAGGTTGGGCAGCTTGAGCTTGACCGTGCACTCGTAGTTCCGGGGCGTCTTGGCACCCTTGCGGCCCTCGCGCGACCCGACGATGCTCGAGTCGGGGACGGCGTTCTGGATCTCCTTGTCGGACAACATCGTGCACGCGTCCGGCCACGTCCCGGTGTCCCCCGACGCGCGGAACTTGGCGCCGTCGACGAACGCCACCCCGGGCGGCGGGGTGTAGCCGTCGGGGAAGGCGACCCCGTTCTCGGCCACCGGCTTGTCGCCCTTGTCGTTCTTCTTGTTGATCTCGTCGACGATGTACGACGCGGCGACGGTGGCCAGCACACCGCCGACCACCACGCCGATCCAGCCGAGAATGGGCTTGAGCCTGCTCCGGCGCGGCGGCGGCTGCGGCGGGTACGGCTGCTGGTACATCCCGGGATGACCGTACTGCGGCTGCTGCTGCGGCCCGCCGTACTGGTTCCCTCCTGGGTTCCCGATTCGTACCATCCCCGTATCCTCCCGATGCCTGTTCCGATGCGCTGTTCCGATGCGCTGTCGCCGATGCTGCGGTGCCGCGCGGACCGCGGGTTACATCCGTGCCACGAGGTAACCGATGAGCGTCGGCCCGTACTGCTTGACCGCGTCGTCGTCCGCCAACTTCGCCCCGCCCGGACCGTCCAGTCCGGAAGACACGTACAGCTCCACGAAGTACGGACCCTTGTGGAACCAGATGTACGAGTCGTCGCGGAACGCGTCGTCGGTGCCCAGCTTCGTGCCGAGCTCCTCGAACACGCCGAACGGCTTGCGCCCTCGGTTCTTCTTGGTGTCGCCGTAGTGGCCCTTCGCGGTCACCGGGGTGCTCACCTCGTGGAGTGTGAGCTCGATCCTGGCGTACGACGGATACTTCGGATTGTTCGGGTCCGGCACGGCCAGTTCGAACTTGCACTGATTATCGGCCGCGCCCGGGAAGTCGTACTTGACCGAAACGGTCGTGTCGGACTTCCTGGTCTTGACCGTGGCGCCCTTGACGACCTTCCCGATCTGCGCGTCCGACAGCATGTCGCACGCCTTCGGCCAGGTCTTGCCGTCGTTGGTCGCGTTGAATTTTGCCCCGGCGTCGGCGGGCGGCGCTGCGGGGAAAACCATCGGACGCTCGAGCGGCTCGGCGCTCTGCCCGGCCTTGGGGTCCCCGCTCTTGCCACCGCCGCTCGCGGCCGGTCCGGCCGAGGTCGGGCCGGGCTTGGCGGTGTCCGCGCCGTCGTCCTTGTTCAGCAGCACGAAGCCGCCGACGCCGGCGCCGACCAGCACCACCGCGACCGCGGCCCACAGCGCGAGCCGGTTGTTCCGGCGCGGCGGGTTCGGCCCGTACGGGTGGCCGGGCGGCCCGTAGTGTCCCGGCGGCCCGTAGCCCGGCTGCGCGGGCGGGTAGCCGGGCTGCTGGGGCACGTAGCCCTGTTGCTGCGGGAACCCCGGCTGCTGCTGCGGATACTGCCCGTGCGGCGGCCCGCCCGGTCCCTGCTGCCACCCACCGCTCACAGCTTCTGCCCGACCACCGCGGCCATCGACGGGCCGTACTGACGCACCATGGTGTTGCTCTTGAGCGGGTTGCCCTGCGAGTCCTCGAGCTGGGCCGACAGGGTGACCCAGACCCGGAAGCCGTTCTTGGAGATCTGGATCGTGCGGTTGTCCCGGAAGGACCCGTCCACCCCGATCTTGTCGGCCGGGATGTCGTCGTACTGGTCCGGGTAGGCCTTGGTGGCCGTCTCGGACTGCGTCTTCTCCTTCGCGAAGGAGGTCTTCTCCTCGGCCGGCGTCTTGTAGCCGTACGTGGTGACGTTGATCTTCGCGGGGTAGTCCGAGGACTGCTGGTTCGGCAGGTCGAGCGTGATGTCGCACTCGTTGTCGTTCACGCTCTTGCCGAGCAGGTTCGAGTACCGGCCCATGAAGCTCTTGCGCTCGCGGATGGTCCCCTCGGGGATGACCGACTTGATCTCGTCGTCCGTCAGCAGATCGCAGGCCTTGGGCCAGGACTTCGGGTCCACCGAGATGCCGCTGATCTTGGGTCCGGTGATCGGCGGCAGCGTGTCCGGGATCTTGAGCTGGTTGGTGATGTCGACCTTCTTGGGACCGGCGGCCGCGGTGTTGCTCGGCGCGGCCACCTTGCCGGTCACGATCGGCGCGGGCGCCGACTTCTGCGCGTCCGGGTCCTTCTTGTCGGTCGGGTCGTCGAAGCCGACCACCGCGACCACCACGGACGCGACGACGGCGCCGGTGACACCGGCGATCCAGGTGCCGATCACCTTCTTGCTGCGACCACCGCGCGGCGGCCGTCCGTCCGGGCCCAGCGGGACCGGGTTCTGCGCGTACTGCTGGTAGTGCCCGTACTGGCTGTACTGCGGGTACGGATAGCCGTCGGGCTCCTGGAACCCGCCCGGCTGTTGCTGCTGTTGCGGATATCCGGCAGGCGGCGGCGGGTAGCCGCCCTGCTGCGGATAGCCACCCTGTGGCGGGCCCGGCTGTCCCTGCTGTCCCGGTTGTCCCGGTGGTGGGCCGGGTGGCATCGGCGGCACAGGCGGATAGCCCTGACCATCGCTCATCGGGAGGTCCCCCTCGGATCTCGGGTTTGGCCTGGCGTTCGCTTGGCAGGCATCAGGCGCCACGTCATGCTGCCATGCGCATGGAGAGGCTGCAGACGTCAAGGGTGTCGTTTGTGGCGACATTCACCTAAATAAGTCTGCGGAGGCGCACAACGTTTCGATGACGCCGAGCGTCCGGGTCGCGACAGCACGCCTCCGAATCCGCCCCTCACAGCTCGCGAGGCACTAAAGTTGAGTCAGGAATACTCAAGCGATTTGACCGGTTGCACCCGACGGCTCATCCTTGAGCGGCAAGCACTCAACTCTTCCCGTGGAGGAACCGAATCATGGCACGTGCGGTCGGTATCGACCTCGGTACGACGAACTCCGTCGTCAGCGTTCTGGAAGGCGGCGAGTCGACCGTCATCACCAACGCGGAGGGGTCGCGGACCACACCGTCCGTGGTTGCCTTCGCGAAGAACGGTGAGGTCCTGGTCGGCGAGGTGGCCAAGCGTCAGGCCGTCACCAACGTCGACCGGACCATCCGGTCCGTCAAGCGTCACATGGGGACCACGTGGTCCGTGGCGATCGACGACAAGAAGTACACCGCGCAGGAGATCAGCTCCCGCATCCTGATGAAGCTCAAGCGCGACGCCGAGGCCTACCTGGGCGAGAAGGTCACCGACGCGGTCATCACCGTGCCGGCGTACTTCAACGACGCCGAGCGGCAGGCCACGAAGGAGGCCGGCGAGATCGCCGGTCTGAACGTGCTGCGCATCGTCAACGAGCCCACCGCGGCGGCGCTGGCGTACGGCCTGGACAAGGCCGACGAGCAGACCATCCTCGTCTTCGACCTCGGCGGCGGCACGTTCGACGTGTCGCTCCTGGAGATCGGCGACGGCGTGGTCGAGGTCAAGGCCACCAACGGTGACAACCACCTCGGCGGCGACGACTGGGACCAGCGGGTCATGGACCACCTGGTCAAGCAGTTCCAGAACGCGCACGGCGTGGACCTGTCCAAGGACAAGATGGCCCTCCAGCGCCTGCGCGAGGCGGCGGAGAAGGCCAAGATCGAGCTGTCCTCCTCGATGGAGACCTCGATCAACCTGCCCTACATCACGGCCTCGGCCGAGGGCCCGCTGCACCTGGACGAGAAGCTCACCCGCGCCCAGTTCCAGCAGCTCACGCAGGACCTGCTCGACCGCACCAAGGTGCCGTTCCAGAAGGTCATCGAGGACGCGGGCATCCCGCTCTCGGCGATCGACCACATCGTCCTGGTCGGCGGCTCGACCCGGATGCCGGCCGTCGCCGACGTGGTGCGCGAGCTCACCGGTGGCAAGGAGCCCAACAAGGGCGTCAACCCGGACGAGGTCGTCGCCGTCGGCGCCGCGCTCCAGGCCGGTGTGCTCAAGGGTGAGGTCAAGGACGTCCTGCTGCTGGACGTGACGCCGCTGTCGCTTGGTATCGAGACCAAGGGCGGCATCATGACCAAGCTGAT
>NZ_JBSFEO010000105.1:0-12849 GCF_053594475.1 Embleya sp. NPDC001921 | reverse complement strand
GCGAACGCATCTGACCAACCGTCAACTATCTCCATCGACACGAACGGACCAACGACCGTGATGACTTCCGGTCACGGAGTGTCGTTGCAGTACTAAGAAGTGGTCGATGTTTCGATTCTCATTTCTTTCCGATCAGTCCTGCCGACCCCATTCCTCAAAAGTCACCGTTATCCCACATTTCCATGGAAGGTATGTGGTTTAATCCCTCCTTTGCCATCTGGCCACCACACGGTCAAGGACACGCCCTTCGGGAGAAGGTACGGGACTGCGGAGACACACCCCAGCTGACTGGGAGGGTCGCAAGGACCGTTGCGGTTGTTGATAACAACATCCAGGTGTTTTATCCACTCTGTCCTCTCGCCCCTGGGACGCATCATCCATGCGACCTGCGCCTCAACATGGGTACCCGCCGGATGTTTCTCCGGTCCCATGTTGCGTCGCCACGGAGCACCGTTTTTCGCGAGTTCAGCGCTGATGATTTCGGTTTGACTGGTTTTACCACTGATGAGGGGTTGCGCAGTGAGCCGCATACCGGAGTCATCAAAAACCACCCCCCTGGTTTTATCATGCTCGTTCCAATATGGAAGCTCGCCATTGACGACGTTTTCGTACGCTTCACGAGTGTCGTCGGTGAGCTTTCCGTTTTCGCAGTTGTGGACAAGGACCGGTGTCGTGCCCGCCAGCACGTGGTAGGTGTGGTCGGTGTCCACGGTGAGGTCGCGGGTGCGTTGATGCTTCGTGTAGATCTGTACGGCGGAGACCTGGACCCAGGTGCCTGAGGCGGTTTGGAGCCACTGGCCGGGTTTGAGGTCACCGGCGTTGACCCACTGCTTCAGATCGGGAATCCAGAACGGATGATTGGTGGTGGCGATGATCGAGGCGTCACCTCGGTCCGTTCGGACGGTGATCTCGGCGAATTCTTTGTCGTCCTCGGTGGTGATCGAGGCCAAAACGGTGCGGGGTTTGCTTTCGCCCGTCTGGGGATCGGTGGACAGCACCGAGTCGCCCGGCTCAACCTCTCGAATGGGCTTGGTCGAGCCGTCGGCCATCAGAACGCCGGTGTCCGGGAGAAAGCTGTGACAATCTCCATCATCACCGCCACGGCTACCGCCACCCCAACGCCAGCCCCAGCTAAAACCTTCGAGCCAGGTGTTCGGCGAGCAAATAAACCATCTCTCCTTCCGGCAGCGATCTGCGAGGGTGCTGGTCACGGCCACAGCCGCCATGGCAGCTACCAGGGCGATGTCGGCGGGAAGTTGTTCGGGTGAATCTGCGGTCCGGAATCCACTCGTTCCCGTGCCTGCGGATGAGTGCTTGTCCCTCCGACCACTTTGATAGGAAATAGTCGTTACCGGGTTACTGCCCTTTCGTTTGGCCGTTTCGGCCGCCCGATGTTGCCTCTTCTTCTGCTTCTTGTCCTCACCGCCAGCCGCTGCCCCTATGGCTTCGCCTATACCGAAGAGACCCGTCGGGTCGCTGACCGTCGCGGGATTGTTCCCGGAGTAGGTGTAGCCGTGCATTTGCTGGTTGTCGGTGAGGTCCATCAGGGGGTCGACACTGATGAAGCGTCCGAGGGTGGGGTCGTATTCGCGGGCGCCGACGTGGGTGAGGCCGGTGCTGTCCATGGGCTTGCCGAGGAAGCCCTTGTCGTCGGGCCATTGGCCGTTGGCCTGGGTGGGTTGGGTGCCGCGGGGTTCGCCGAAGGGCTTGGACTGGCGGCGGGTGGCGGTCAGGTCGGCGGCGTCGAGGGTGCTGGTGGGGGTGCCGTGGTGGTCGGCCGCCACATAGATCAGGGCGCCCGACCCGCTGCGGACGACGGTGGAGCCACCGGCGGTCGGGTAGTACCTGGTGCCCACGACCGGGCCGGTGCCGTTGGTGTTGGTGGTGAGTTCGTCGCCCCCGAGGTAGAGGGTGGTCTTGCCGGCCTCGCGGCGGATGATGCGAGTGCCGTCGGCGTCGTAGAGGGATTCGCTCGTGCCGGTGGCGGAGGCGACCTTGGTGAGCTTGTCCTCTTCGTTCCAGGTCAGAGTCTGGAGGTTGGCATCGGCGCCGGGGCGGGTTTTGGTGTTGCCGTTGGCGTCGTAGGTCAGGCCGGTGGTGACAGCTTCGCGGGTGCCGGTCTTGACGGTGACGGTGTCCAGGCGGTGGGTGCGGTCGCCGGCCTGGGCGCCAGGGCGGTAGCCGTATTCGGTGGTGGCGTTCTTCGTCGGGTCGTCGGTGGGGTCGTGGTCGACGAGTTTGGTGCGGTTGCCGACGACGTCGTAGTCGAAGGTCTGCCAGTACGCGTCCGGGCCGCCGACGGTCACCGTGCTCGGAGTCTGGGTGGTGCAGCCGCCGATGCCGGGGACGTTGGGGGCGGGGAGGGTGGTGGTGCCTGCGGTGTCGGTCCACGCCTGCTTGAGGCGGCGGCGGCCGTCGTAGGCGAAGCATTGAGTGTCGGTCGAGGTGCCGTCGCGGACGGTCTTGATCGACGTGACGTCGCCGGACGGTTTGTAGGTGTAAGAGGTGGCATCCACGCTTGTGGTGGTGCTTGTCTCCTTGTCCCACCAAGTGGACAGCAGGCGGCCGGTGGCGGGGTCGTATTCACTGGTAAAGGCGGCCTGCAGGGGTTGGTCACCGAGGGTGGCGCGGACGTTGCGGCCGAAGGCGTCGTAGTCCGCCCAGTTCAGGTACGCATGCTGCCCCTTGGACGTGGTCGTCAGTCCTCGGGTGTTGTAGGTGCTCTTGAGCGACTCGGCCGGGAGACCGCCGTGCGCGGGGAGGTCGGTGGCAGTCGGCAGGCCCAGGACCGGCTCGTAGGTGGTGGCGGTGGTGTAGGTCCCGGCGAGTTTGCCCTCGGCTGCGGGGATGGTGGTGCGGGTGCCGATGGGCAGGTAGGTGCCGGGCTTGAAGCCGGTGATCTCGCTGGTGTACTGCGCGCCCGACTTGCCACCGACGTAGCGGGACGAACCGTCGGCTTGGCCCTTGGCGTAGCGGTCGTACGTCCACTCGGCGAGGAGGTTCGCGTCGGCGACCGAGTCCTTGTAGGTGGCGGTCTTTCGGCCGAGCGCGTCGTAGGTGTGGGCGAGCTTCTGCCCGCGGGCGTCGGTGGTGCCGATCACCCGGCCGACGAGGTCGTAGACGGTGTCGGAGGGGCCCTTGTCGGGGTCCTCGACGTGGGTCTTGCGGCCGAGGAAGTCGTAGGTGTAGGTCCAGGTGTTGCCGCCCGCGTCGGTGACCGACTTCAGTTCCTCGCGTGGGGTGTAGGTGTAGGTGATCTTCGAGAAGTCGGTGCCTGTGGGGATTCCGCCGTTGTATTCACGCAGTTCCCTCGGCTTGCCGCGGGCGTCCGAGATGGACAGGGTCGCGGTGCCGCCTGCGGGTGGGGTGACGCGGGTTTCGTCGGCGCCGGCGTAGGTGGTGGTGGTGCGCCACTGTTCGATGCCCTTGGAGGAGAACGTCTGGGCGGTGGTGCGGCCCATCCCGTCGTAGACGATGGCGTTCTGGCCGGGGACCTCGTCGTCGTTGGCGACGAAGACGGTCGTGCTCGGGTTCGAATCCTCGTTCAGATGGGGCTGGTTGGTCTTGAGGGGGCGGCCGAGACTGTCGCGGAACGTGTCGGTGATCACCCGGCCGAATTCGTCGTTGGCGGTGCTCGCCTGGGTCTGGCGTTCCTGGAGGAAGCTGTCGAGGATCTGGTGCGAGACGGCGTATGCCTTGTTGAGCCTGAGGGTGCGGGTGGTGATCACCGAGGGCCCGGTTTTGCTGGGGGCGTACGCGAATTGCAGGTCGGCGTTGTCCTGCTTGGTGTGGCCGGGTTTCCACACCGCGATCAGGCGGCCGAGACTGTCGTATTCCTGCTCGACGACCAGGCCGTTGGCGTCGACGGCCTTGACCGGGAGGTTGCGGGCCCCGGCGTAGACGGTGGAGGCGGTCCAGCCGGTGGGGCCGGTGACGGCGACCGTGGTGGGCAGGGTGCCCGTGGCGGGGGTGTACGCGGTCGTGGTGGTCTTGTTCTCGGCGTCGGTGGCCTTGGTGACGCGGCCGTAGGCGTCGTACTCCGACTTGGTGGTGGTGACCCAGTTCGGGGTGCCGTCCGCCTTGTAGTCGATCACGGCGTCGGCGGAGGTGGTGTCGCCGACCGCGCCGACCTCGCCGTAGGGCTTGTTGTCGTAGAGGGTGTGCGCCCACGCGTACACGGTGTCCTTGGACGGTGTGGTCGCGCAGTTGCCCACCAGGGACCGTGTTTCGATGGGCTTGCCGATGATCCACGCGGACGTGTTGTGTGCGTAGGTGGTCTTGGTGCAGTACTCGGGCAGGCCGTCGGCCTTGTCGGACGCGGTCTCCGGGAGGCCGTGGACGGGCTCGAACGTGGTGGTCTGGGAGGTCTCGCGCCAGGTGGTGCCGTCGGCGAGGAGGCTGCGCTCCCGGGTCTTCTCGGTGGCGGTGCGGCGGGCTGTGAGCGGGGGCAGGCCGCGCACGCGGGTGTGGGTGGCGGTGACCGCCGAGGCGTGCGGCGTGCTGAGGGAGGTTGCGGCCACCGTGCCGCCGTCGCCGGTGAACGTCTTTGTCTCGTAGGCGAATCCGGCGTGGTGGTCGGCGTCGACGATCGACGTGCCGGTGGAGTCGGTGAGGGTGACGGCGCGTGTGGTGCCGTCCTTTTTCACGTCGGCGTCCATGCCGCGCAGGTAGAACGTGGCGGACTGGGTGACCGGGTCGGGGGCGACGCCCGAGCGGGTGATGACCTGGCCGTAGCCGCGGTACTGGTTCCAGGTCCGGCGGTCCTTGGACTTGGGCCGGGAGGCTTCCTTGTCCTCGGTGAGCTCGGAGTCGTCGCGGTGCCAGGCGGCGCCGCCGACGTACTCGTAGCGCGTCGACCGGTTGGGGGCGTTGGTGGCGATGTCGTGTTCGGTGACCTCGGCGACGGTGTACTTGTGGAACCAGTGCAGGACCGGTTCCGAGTCCTCGTCGAAGTTCCACCACATCGGGTAGCACGCCTTGGTGTTGGCGTCCGGGACGGGCAGCGTGGCGGGGGTGCACTCGGGGGTGTTGTACACGACCGTGGTCTGGCCGCCGGTCTCGTTCGTGATCCCCTTCAGGCGGCGCCGGTTCATCGGCGGCGCCAGGTCACCGCCGGCGTCGACCCGGTTGTGCATGAACTCGCCGACGAAGTCCACCGAGGGCACGTCGATCTTCTTGGTGCCGTCCCAGGCGGTGCGCGTGATCGAGTTCAGCCACAGCGTCGGGGAGGAGCCGTCCTGCGGATCCGGGTAGTCCTGGTCGAGGGCGAACTCGTCGACCGTCTGGTAGCCGGCACCGACCAGGGACTGGGTGACGATCCTGGTGAGGCGGCGGGTGGAGAAGAACGACTGGCCGTGCTCCTCGCACGTGCCCGACGTCGCGCACTGCTTGTCGACCGGCACGTCCGGCCACTTGGACGCGTTGGCCTTGGTCATCTTGGCCGGGTCGCAGTCGAAACCGTCCTTCTTGAGGCACCGCTCGGCGGTGTCGAAGAGGACCTGGGCCGTGGGCGGGGTGGTGTCGGTGGTCTTCGACCCGTACGTGATCTTGGCGAGGGTGCCGCCGCGGGTGTACTCGGTCAGGGTGCCGGAGCCGACCAGGACCGCGCCCCGGGTGTATCGGTTGGTCTCGGCGTTGTACCAGTAGGTCACCATGCCGCCGCGCGGGTCCACGACGTAGTCCAGGTTCCAGCGCCAGGCCTGCTGGCACCAGGACGCGTCGAACCCGGAGGCTTTGTAGCAGGGTTCGCCCGCGTTGTTGCCGTACACGGGGGACGACCACGTCGAGTTCGTCGCCGGATCCGCGTTGTTGCCGCCCGGCTTGTGACCCACGCCGAAGTAGTACTGGACGCCGTCCCCGGTGGTCAGGCGCCAGTACTCGCCGTTGTCGTCACCGTTGACCGCACCGGTCAGGGGTTCGATGCGGGAGTCGTCGTCACCTTCCAGACGCCACTTCGACTTGTCGGTGTCGTCCTGGATCAGGGTCGAGGACTTGCCGTTCAGTGACAGCGTCAGGGAGTTCTGGTTCGACCAGCATTTCTCCCCCGACTTGTCCTGGCCGTCGCGCGCGCAGGACTGGTAGGAGCGTTCGACGAAGCCGGGCGAGTATTCCCAGCCCTCGCCGATCCAGGAGGCCTGGTTGTTGGTGGAGGTGGTGCGGCCGTCCACGGCGCCCGAGTTGTAGGCCAAATTCACGGTCGGCGCGGTGCCGCCGATCGCGGGCGGGACGCCGATCGGGTACGACCAGTTCATCGCACCGGAGTTGCCGCCCGCCGACCACTGACCCGACGGCGACAGCGAAGTCGCCTTGTAGTCGCCGGAGGGGCCCGACGCGTCCGCCGTCGCGGCGAACACCATCGCCCCGCTCGAAGCGGGCGCGTTCGCGGACTTGGCGGTGGTGGGTGATGCGGCGGTCAGGTCGACGTCGGCGAGGACGCGGTTCTTGACACGGTCGTTGCGTCCGCCCGCCACCGGCGTCCTGACGCGGCAGGCGGGGACGTCCGGGGTGGTCAGCGCGCACTCGGGCATCGACACCAGACGCAGTCGCGAGGACCAGTCGGCGCCGAACGCGTCGCGGAATCCGGCGTAGTCGACGCCGATGGTGACCTTGCCGGGGGCGGGGGTGGTGTCGGTGGGGCGGACGGTGATCAGGACGCCGTCGACGCCGGCCTTCTCGGCGGCGGCGTGGTCGGCGACGGTGACCTTGACCCGGCCCGGAGAGCTCGCCGCGCCGGTCGCGGGGACGGCGAGGGTGTTCGGGCGCAGGGGGCCGGGGGCGGTCGCGGCGGGGGTGGTGATCCATACGGGGGTGCCGGGGGCGTTGCCGCCGGCGGGGGCGGCCAGCAGGGACGAGCCTCCCCGGGCGACGAAGGACGATGCGGGGGCCATGGTGGTCTCGGACTCGGCCGGTTTGGGCCAGGTGGTCGCGGTCGGTTTCCACGAGGGGTGGCCGTCGCCGGGGATCGGTCGCGCGTCGGGTTTGGTCGCGTTCTTTCCGCCCACGGAGGGCATTTTCGGCAGCTTGCCCGGTGACCACATGTTCGGGTCGGGGGAGGTTTTGATCCAGTCGACGGCCTGGGCCGGGCCCACGCTCGCCGTCAACGCCAACACCGTCGCACCCGTCACGAACAGACGCGCCGTGCGCCGCGACCCTCGTACGCGTCGGGACTTCGATCCCCACGGCCAACCACGCATGACGAACCCCCACCAGGACAGGACGGATCCCGCCCCCGAGCAGGCGAAAGATCACAGACGGAGCGCACCGTACGCGGCAAGTTCCCTGCGGGTAAAGGGAGTTCCCATGGGTGGATGTGTGCTTCGTCACTACAACCCAACCGGCCGCTCGAGAGTCTCCCACGGGACCAAATCACCCGTTGGCAGGCATAGTTCGGCAATTCGAAAGCACCCTTGAGAGACTTGATTCCTTGTCGACATTTTGAATGAGTCGACGTGATCTGCGTCACCTGGTGAAGAGTTTTGGCCAACCGGTACGTTCCGCGCATCTATGCGCGCTCGCGCCCCGCACCGCCAACTCTCCCGAGGAGCACCCTTCATGGGGCACCCGCCTCCCCACCCACGCCCGTACGCACGACGACTGTCGACACTCGTCGCCGGACTCGTCACCCTGTCGATGGCGTGCGCCGCCGGCGCCGCCGGCGCCGCGCCCCACCACGCACCCGCCACCACATCCGCCGCCGCGACAGGCACCTCGACCGCGGGCAGCGCCGCCGCGGGTGCCCCGTCGGCCGACGCGAAGGCCGCGGCCGAGGCGAGGGCGACCGCGCAGGCCGTGCGCACCGGAGTCCCCGTCCCCGTACCGGAGTTGACCACCGAGACGGACACCGTCACCGCGAAGCCCGACGGGGTCCTGGCGCTCAAACGGACGGTCGAGCCGTCGCGGACGAAGAAGAGCGGTGTCTGGCGCGACCTCGACCCGACGCTGGCGCGCGCCGCGGACGGGACGGTGCGGCCCGCGAGCACGACCGGTGACCTGGTCCTGGGAGGCGGAGGAACCACGCTGCTGGCGTCGATGACCAACGACGGCCGCAAACTCACCTTCACCTGGCCCACCGCCCTGCCCACGCCCGTCCTCGCGGGCGACGGCGCGCTCTACCCCGGCGTGTTGCCCGAAGTCGACCTCAAGGTCACCGCCGGCGAACAGGGCGGCTTCACCCACACCCTGATCGTCAAGACCGCCGCCGCCGCGAAGAACCCCCAACTCGCCACGCTCAGGCTCGGGATGGCCACCGACGGCGTCACCGTCACCGAGACGACCGACGGTTCACTCGCCGCCAAGGCCGCCGACGGCAAGGTGGCGTTCGTCGCGCCCGCGCCCACGATGTGGGACTCGCGCACCACCCCGAAACCGGCCCCAGCCGGCACCTCGAAGGCGGCGGCCGCGGCGGCGGCCGAACAGGAGAACCCTGGCACGTCGATACCGGCGGACCAACTCGCCTCCACCGACAAACGCCCCGGAGCGCACGCCACCACCGCGCCCCTGGAGACCTCCGTCGCCGGTACCTCGCTCACCCTCACCCCGGACGCGGATCTGTTGAACGCGCCGGACACGGTGTTCCCGGTGTACGTCGACCCGCTCTGGGTGCCGCTGCTCGACCGCGTCAGCTGGTACGGCTGGGCCCAGGACGCCTACCCCACCACCGTGGGCTACGGGCGCACCGACTACCAGCCCGGCGCCGGATATCAGCGCTGGCGCGAAAAGACCGGTCTCGAGCGCACCTTCTACCGGGTCGACTACAACTGGCAGGGACGCCTGAACGGCAAGCTGATCAAGCGGGTCACCTTCAACACCACCCAGGTCGACTCCGCCGTCATCGACTGCAGCCCGGACGTCTCCCAGCCCGTCTACCTGCACCTGCTCAGCGACACCCTCACCTTCGGCACCCACTGGAACAACCAACCCGCCGACTACGGCCTGTGGGGCACCGCCTGGGCGCCCAGCTCCCGCGTCGAGTCCCACTGTGGCAACCGCCTCGTCGACTTCGACATCACCGCCAACCTCGCCGGCCACCAGAACTGGGAATTCCTCACCCTGGGCATCTACGGCAAGGAGTCCCCGCAAACCAGCGCCAACAACGGCTTCAAGCGGTTCTCCCGCAACGCCGCCGACAACTACATCTACATCGAGTACAACACCCCGCCCAACCAGCCCACCAACCCGCGGATGACCCCCGTCCCGGTCAACGGGGCAACCTCGGGCAACGACGGCTACATCGGCGCCGTCAACCCGGCGGTGGGTGGCGTCAGTCTGTACGCCACCGTCTCCGACCCCGACCCGGGCCAGACCATCGACGCGAACTTCGTCGTCACCGAGGTCGGCAACGGCAACCCCGTCGTCCACACCAGCGGATGGATCTCCCCGGGCGTCAGCGGCCACGAGGCCCGCGCCGACATCCCGCCCGGGAAGCTCCTCGACGGCCACACCTACACGTGGGCCGTCCAGACCGGTGACGGCGACACGCCGTCGGCCTTCGCCGCCGGCCAGACGTTCACCGTCGACGGCACACCACCGAACCAGCCCGACATCACCAGCACCGACTACCCGATCAAGGGCGGCGGCAAGACCGCGGGCGACAACGGCGTGTTCGTCTTCGACAACGCCACCGACGCCGCCTCCGGCGTCGACACCATCGAATACTCGCTCGGCGCCACCATCCCGGTCGGCGGCGCCGCCCGCGCCACCCCGGGCACCGACGGAAAATGGCGCACCGAACCCCTGCCCGTCGTCCAATGGGGCACCAACACCCTGTATGCGCAAACCGTCGACAAGGCCGGCAACCGCTCCCAGCAAAAGGCCTACACGTTCTACGCCCCCGCGGGCATCCACAAGACCGCCCCCGGTGACATCACCGGCGACGGACGCATCGACCTGCTCACCATCGACGACAACGGCGCACTGCGCATGTACGCCGCCGGCACCGACCCCGCCCTCGGCGGGACCATCGCCTCCAAGACCGTCCAGGGGCCGGCCGGCACGGAAGGGCAACCCACCTGGGCGGGGTCGCTGATCACTCACCGCGGCGGCGCCGGCGTCACCTACGACGACCTCTACGCCTACGGCAACGGCGCCCTGTACCGCTATCGCACCGCCGGTGCACGCGCTGGCGCCAACGGTCAGTACTTCGTCAGCAACAGCCGCGACGTGATCCCGCGACCCGGCCTGTGCGTCGACGCCACCCGACCGAACGGCACATGCGCCGCGTACACGACCGACTGGTCCCGCGTACGGCAGATCCTCGCCCCCGGCAACGTCGACAACGACCTCACCGACTCCCGCGTCGCCCGCCTGGACCTACTCACCCTCGAGAACAACGGCGACGGCAGCGCCGGCCTGTGGCTCCTCCACGGCGACACCGCCGTCGGCATCTTCGACAAGGCAATCCGCCTGGGCACCGCCGACTGGAGGAATCTCGACCTGATCGCCCCCGGCGACGCCACCGGCGACGGACTCCCCGACCTGTGGGCCCGCGACCGCGTCACCGGCAAGCTCTACCAATACGCATCCAAAGCCGTGACGAACCCGACCACGGGGGTAGTCACCGTCGACGTCACCGCGCTGGGCGACACCGCCGCACGCACCCTGATCGGCACCGGGTTCGACACCGCCACCCACCCCAGGCTCACCTCCGACGGCGACCTCGACGGCGACGGCAAACCCGACCTGTGGTCACGCGCCCCCGACGGACGCCTCTACACCTTCCTGGGCACCACCCCCGACGCCACCGGCCACGCATTCAAACCCGCGACACTGATCGCCGACACCCCCGCGACCGTGTGCGAGACATTCCCCAACGGGGCCGCACCGAACGACCCGGCGCGCCGGATCGAACTGTGCGGGCCCATCCTCGCCAAGTACAAGAACCTCCAAAAGGCCGACGACACGAAGCTGAACCTGCCCCTGACCGGCATCACCCTCGACGCGGACGGCGTCGGCAAATACGCCAACTTCCAGGGCGGCGCCACCGGCGCCACCGACGGTGCGTCCATCCACTGGTCCCCCACCACCGGAGCCTGGTCCGTCCGCGGCGACATCCGCACCAAGTGGCTCGCCGACGGCGGCACCGGCGGAACGCTGGGCTACCCCGTCAGCGACGAGAACCGCATCCTCGACGGCGCGGGAACTCCCGTCGGCGCGGTGAACATCTTCGCCGGAACCACCGACGGCACCGGCGCCATCGCCTGGACCGGCGGCGCCGGCGGCACCGGTGCCCACACCATCACCGGTGACCTCTACGACCGCTGGCAGGCCACAGGAGGCGTCCGCGGCGACCTCGGATTCCCCTCCATGGACGCGCTGCCCACCTCCCTCAAACAGCCCGGACGCTACCAACACTTCCGCGTCCTGCACGCCGGCGCCGACACCGGCTCCCTGTACTGGTCCCCCACCACCGGGGCCTGGCCCGTGTACGGCAAGGACCGCCAGGCGTGGATCGCGCAGGGCTGGGAGGGCGGCCCGCTCGGATTCCCCACCGGCGACCAGTACACCGTCGCCGGCGGACACCGCAGCGACTTCCAGGGCGGCTACATCCGCTACACCACCGTCCTGGACACCGCCACCGCACACACCAACCCCGCCGACAGCACCGCGGGACAACGCACCGAATACGCGGGCGACTTCGACGGCGACCACCGCGCCGACATCCTCACCACCTACGACCACGGATCCGAGTCCACCGCGTTCTTCCTCTCCCCCGGCAACCCCGACGGCACCGTCGGCGCACCGCGCCAGGCATGGGTCAGCCACCCCGGCTGGTTCGACAACGCACGCGCCAAATACGCGATCGGGGACTACAACGGCGACGGGCGCGACGATGTGGCCGCGCTCTACGGCTACCCCAACGGCAGCACCCGCGTCTTCACCTTCACCGCGCGACCCGACGCCACCTTCGACGAAGGCGTCCCCAGCGCCTACACCGCCCCCGGCAACTGGGACTGGGCCAAAGCCCTCATCGTCTCCGGCGACTTCAACGGCGACCACCGCAACGACATCGCCATGACATACGACCACGGCAACGAGACCACCGGCGCCTACACCTGGACCACCAAACCCGACGGCACCTTCAACGACGCCTTCGCGAGCTGGCAGAGCGCACCCGGCAACTGGGGTCAGGGCCGCGGGAAATACGTCACCGGGGACTTCGACGGCGACGGCCGCGACGACATCGCCGCCATGTACGGCTACGCCAACACCGACGGCGGACCCGTCGCCCTGTTCACCCTCAAGTCCCGCCCCGACGGCGGCTTCGACGCCCCCGTCAAGTCCTGGAACGTGCCCGCGGGCAACTGGGAATGGAACCGCGTGCAACTCGTCGCCGGCGACTTCGACGGCGACCACCGCCCCGACATCGGCGCGATGTACGACTACGGAGGCGGCGACACCGCCCTGTTCACCTTCCACACCCGACCCGACGGCGGATTCGACAACGACATCCAGAAATGGCGCTCCGGACCCGGCCAATGGTCCAACCCGGACGCCAAAGCCCTCGCCGGCGACTTCGACGGCAACGGACGCGCCGACATCGCCGCAATGCATGAATGGCCCGACGGCTCCACCACCACCCGCACCCTCACCACCAACACCGACAACACCGTCAACCCACCCGCCCAAGGATGGCGAGCCCCACCCGGCACCTGGTAACCACACCCGAAACAACCCACGCCCAACAAACGGAGCCCGGCGCGTACGCGCCGGGCTCCGCCCACGTCCAGCACGCCACTCCCCCACCAATAACCTGCCAAGTGAGCTGACCCGAGTTTTGTAGAGTCCGTTTGCGGTTGTTCACGCGGACTGCGTGGTTTGCTCCTGGTCGGCCCAGTGTTGCTGCTCGTACTC
>NZ_JBSFEO010000104.1:0-13167 GCF_053594475.1 Embleya sp. NPDC001921 | reverse complement strand
GCGGAAGGGCGACCACTTCACCGCCTTCCTCGGACTGGCTGCAGCCCTGACCTGCTACAAGAAGCTCGCGCAGCTCTCCATATGAGACGAGCTCTTAGTAGCCAGGCATCGAAGTAGTCCATAGTCTGGTGAAGGGCGCAGGTTGGTCCGTCCTCGATCGGAACCAAGCTCACGTTTATGCTGAAGCGCCCCCGAATCACCGGAATCTATTACCTGAGGACCAACGTCGTCACCAGCGTTGGATAAGCCTCGATAGAGTTGCCAAGCGGGTCCGACGGAACGCTGCCGTAGGGTCCCCGGATCCCCTCGGGCCAGGCTGCCCGTCGATGGTGTCGCATGGGTTCTCGAAGGGGTGTGTGCCGGTGGATGGTGAGGGTTTCGAGTGGGAGTGGCAGGAGGATTGGTTCGAGCGGGCTCCGGGGACGGATCAGGATGTGCGGGTGGTGGTGGCGCAGATGCCGCTCGACGTTCGGGATGGATTCCGCTACGCCCGGGTGCCGTTCGCGAGGTTCACCCGTGAGCCCGACCTGCCGGGCGAGTTGGAGCGGATGCGCTCCGCGGATCCCGCCACGGCGCGGGAGGCGGCATCAAAGTTGTGGGGTGCCATGTTCCATCAGGGGTGTCGTTATCCGGTGGGGGCGCTGGCGGTGCCGTTCCTGCTGCGGATCGCGGCCGACCCGTCCACCCGCGATCGACCCTCGGGCCTACGGCTGTGTGCGTCGGCGGCCCGCCGCACCTTCTGGGACGACGGAACCCGGGCCGGTCTGCTGCGGGTCGCGTACGCGGACGACGACGTGCGTTACGGCTCGGACGGCTACGTGCAGAACTGGGCGATCCGGGCCGCCCGTGACGCGGTCGCCGCGGACGCGGGCGTCCTGATTGCTCTGCTCGACGACCCCGACCCGCTGGTGCGGGAGATGGCCGCGTACGTCCTGGCCGCGGCCTCCGGTCGGGCCCGGGAGATCTCCACCGCCCTGCACACACGCCTCGACATCGAGGAGGACGCCCGTGTGCGCGCGGACTTGGTCCTGACGATTGCCCAACTGGCCCACGAACACGACCCTGGCGACACCGCCGTCTGGACCTGCGCCCTGTGGTCGGACCCGACCCGCCCCCCGGAGGTAAGGGTCGGCGCCGCGTTGGGATGGCTGTGCCTGGTTGACGATCCCGTTCCCGACACCCTACGCGCCTTGATCGAGGAGACCGTCACCCCCGAACTCCACCGATTGCTGTCCCCCACGCCCTGGATGAAGCAGGTCGACGACACCGGAGTCGACGGGTTGTCCCACACCCTGTGGCAGATGCTCGACCCCGACACCTGGCCCGGCCCCGCCCCCGAACCCATCTTCTAGGGAGATGCGCCATGTGACCGGTGTGGTGGCGTGTTGGTCGGCATCGTTCGGCAGGAGTGATGGGCCTGTTCGGAGGGTGACTTGGCCGGGACCCGGTTGCTGCGAAGCGCCACGTCGGGTTCCGACCGGCCTTCCCACTCGCGGTGCGGTCCACGCGGACGAGAACGGCTTCGGCCGCGCGGTGCCGTTGCAGCCGGAGACCGCTGCTCCTGTCCCCCCGCGGGGCGCGGCGCGCACGACACGCCGTGAGGCGAGTGCGCGGCTCGCGCGGGGACCCGCCCGCCCTTGCATCGATCGGTGCCTCGGTGCGGGCGGGCGGTTCACCGGAACGGCGCTGGGGTGCCCGCCGCAGTGTGACGCGAGGGGACGGGTGGATTTGCGTTTCCGTAGGGCGGTCTCAGGTTCGAAACGGCGTGCGTTCGATCGGTTTTCCGCCCCACATGTGAGCGTAGGGATGGCATTCGGGGCATTTGTAGAACCCGCCGTCGGCGGCGGATCGCCAGCGGGCTCCGATGTTGCCCGGGAAACTGTCGCCGTCGCATCTCCCGCACCACGGTGGGATCCGGGCCGGGGGCGGTTCGGGCTTGTCGAAGTGCAGGACGTGGCCGTAGTAGAGGCTCGCGCCGGGGATCACTCCCATGGTGAAGTCCTCGACGACGTCGTCGTCGACCGGGAGGCGACGGGCGGCGGCGGCGACCGCCAGGCCTGCCGATTTGCCGCCGACGACGGGGGACAGGTCGTGGAACAACTTGAGGAGGTCGCGCCCGAACCCGGCCAGGAGTGCGTGCCCGCTCGTGCCGCAGTCGCACTGGACGGCTTCCGCGTGCATCTCGACGTGGCGTTCGAGCAGTTCGCGGAAGTCCTCCCCGTCCCAGGCGTCCATGTTGGCGCTCAGCCAGGTGAACGCCCGATCCCCGTCGAGTTCGCACGTCCTTTCCTCGTCCTCGTCCTCGTCCTCGTCCTCGTCCTCGTCCTCGTCCTCGTCCTCGTCCTCGTCCTCGTCCTCGTGGTCGGCGTCGCCGTCGCGTTGCGTCGGCAGGACGATCGGCGGCGGCAGGGAGGCGACGAGGTCGGGCACGCGGACGGTGTACGGATCCACGTCCAGGACGGCCAGCAGCAGCGTCCGTGTGAGCGGGGCGAGTTCGAGGTGCCACGAGGCCGGTTTGACGTGGTGTTTCGGGTCCGCGGTGGCCTTCTGCACATCGGATTCGAGCTGATTGACCGCGTGGACGGTCATATTCGGCTTCGGGGCGCGGGGGTGCGTCTGGGCCGCGACGGCGCCCTTCTGGACCGCCCGCCAGGCGAGCATCATCAGGTCGGCCATCGGCCGCACCGACGCTCCGCGCCGGGCGGCGTCCCGCAGCCGCACCCGATGGTTCTCGGGTACCGGGGGCAGGTTCCGTCGGGTCAACTGCTCGGCGAAGTAGCGCAGCACCTCGTCGGCCATCACCTCCACGACCAGGGTGATCAACTCCTTCCGGCGCCCGGCCGTCATACCGGTGGGGTCGAGCCGTTTCGTCAGGTGCGCGTCCAGGGCGGTCGAGGCCGAGATCGGATGGGACCCGTGCGGGCTGTAGTGCGTGGCCCTGGCCGTGTAGTAACTCCCCGTCAGCTCGGCCGGTTGCACCTCCTCGTAGACGCCCTCGGCGGCACGCAGCGCCTTGTCGAACGAGGCCGGTTCCCACACGAACGCGTCGACGCTCGACGTGGTGTGGATCGCCAGCAGGCCGGCGTGCACGGTCGAGGCGATGAGGTCCGCCTGCTCGTCCGCGGCGGCGGACAGGGACACGGGCCACGTCGACAGCGGGGCGATCAGGCCGGCGTCGGGCGCGTACCGCAGCAGCGCCAACGTCACCGTCTCCTCCCGCACACCCGCCTCGGGAATCGCGTCGGGCACGGCGGCGTCGGCGTACTTGCGGGTGAGGAGGTCCCGGCGGGCGCTCTCCCACGCCCGCCGCGCCGCGTCGCACCGGGCCTGGGTGTCCGCCCGGGCCTGCGCGGCCTCGCGGCTCGCTTCCTGCCGCGCCTGCCGCACGGGATCGTTGAACCTGTCCAACTCGATCCGGGCGTCCGTGTCGCAGTCGACGCAACTCTCGCTGCCCCGCCGCCCGAGGCGGTACACCCGCTCGAAGGCCGCGCGCGAGGACAACGTCAGCGGCCCGCCGCATCGCGCGCACGCATGCCCGGGGACCACGGCTTCCGCCGACGTCAGCGCGATCATGCGCGCGTCCGGTGCGATCCCCGACACGGTCTCGGCCCAACGCGTCGTCTCCCCGAGGCCGTAGGAGACCCACGTCCAATAGCGGGAGGCGATGTCCACCTCACGGGCCGAAGCCTCCGCCCGGACGGTCACCACCGGGGGCGTCATCCTCCCCGAACCGCCGGAGCCCTCGTCCATCACGGGCCTCCCTTTCCCCGCAGGCTCCCGCCGGCGGGTGTCGTGCCCGCCGTGCGGGCGCCCCGCGTCGCTTCACCCCACGCCGCCGTCGGGACTCTCCCGGACGGCACAACCGGCCGACGGCCCGCGGCCACGAGTGACCCACACGCGCACCGTCGTGCCGCGTGGGGGGCGACACGAGCCGCATCGTAGAGGCCGGATCCATGCAGAACGGAAGCCGATGATCCGAGTGGGTTAGGTTCTGTCCTGCGGATCATGTGCGGAGCCAGATGATCAGGGCCGCGAATATGACGGTGCCATGGAAGACGTAGCCGCGTTTGTCGTACCGGGTCGCAACACCGCGGAACTGTTTCAGGCGGCCGATGGCGCGCTCGACGACGTTGCGTTTCTTGTAGCGTTCCTCGTCGAATCCGGTGGGTCGTCCTCCGGCGGAGCCGCGCCTTCGACGGTTGGCGATTTGGTCGTCGGGTTCGGGGATGGTGTGTCGGATCTTGCGTCGCCGCAGGTGGCGGCGGTTGTCGCGGGAACTGTAGGCCTTGTCGGCGCTGACGCTGTCGGGTCGGGTGCGGGGTCTGCCCGGCCCGACCCGCGGTACCCGAACACCTTCCAACACGGCCTCGAACTGCGGACTGTCGCCCCAATGGCCGGGTGTCGGGACGAGGGACAGCAGACGGCATCTCCCGTCGGCGCACAGATGGACCTTGGTGGTGAACCCGCCTCGGGACCGGCCGAGTTGCTCGCCTTCCGCACCACCTCCGCCAGGCGGTCGGCCAGGCCCCGCAGCACCGTCGCGTCCCGCTCGGTCCGATTCCGGGCCCCCTTTTGGGCCGGGAGCGGCGGCGGGGCGACCCGCGCGCCCGCCGCGTGGGGGTGCGCGCGCACGGTCGAGGAGTCGACCGAGACGTCCCAGTCGATGCCGCCCGCCGCATCGGCCTTCGTCTGGATCGCCCGCAGCAACCGCTCCCACGTGCCGTCCGCGGACCAGCGGCGATGCCGCTCGTGCACCGTCTTCCACGGCCCGAACCGCTCCGGCAGGTCACGCCACTGCGTCCCCGTCCGAATCCGGAACAGCACACCGTCGATCACCTGCCGGTGGTCACGCCACCGACCGCCCCGACGGCCCACCTCGGGCAGGAGCGGCCGCAGCCACTCCCACTCCTCATCCGTCAAATCACCCCGACCATCCACGATTAGTACAACGATCAGATGATCCGCAGGACACGCCCTAAACCACCCGCCCCCGCACCCCGGCGATCCGCGCCCGTGCCCCGGGACACGGCCCTCGCCGCACACACGACCGCACGCGTGCCGCCCCACGAGAAGACGAACGAACCCGGGACCGCCCCGCGAATCGGCTACGTTCCTCGCCCCGGCATGACCTCCGCCCCACCGTCGATCGCCGTATCTCCCGCCGGACGAACGACCCGAGCGGGCAGCGCCGACCGGCGCCGTCGGTCAGGCGCCCCACCCTCGCCTTTCGGACTGTGATCCGTTCGGGAATCACCGGGCCGCAGTTCGTGGACGCCCTTGAGGAACACTCCGCGACCCGCGTGTCGGCGCCGACTCCCACACTGACGGGCATGGCACCCACATCGAACCTCGACACCGATCACGCCGAAGAGCCTCGGCAATGGCGCATCCGCCCGCTGACCGACACCGCCACCGACAAGGCCGAAGTGGCCGAGGTTCTCCAGTCGGCCGTACTGGCCACCCCGGAAATCGTCGACCTGTACGCACAGCCCTCCCACGAACGCCCGCACTGGGCCGGGTGGGTGGCCGTCGACGCCATGAACACCATCATCGGAGCCGCCCTCGCACAAGGCGGCGGCGCACGACGGTTCCCCGGCACGATCAGCCGACACATCGCCATGCTCCGCGCCGTCGCGGTCACCCCCGAACAGCGCGGACACCACATCGGCAAAGCCCTCGCCGACACCGTCGCGCACCACTACCGCACCCTCGACTGCCTCCTCCACGCGTTGATCGCCGACCCACGCACCGACCTGAGCACCACCTACCGCGCCTGGGAATGGCACGTCAGCGAACTCGGCACACCGCTGCTCCTGGACCTGGGCCGCGATCGGCACACACCGATCACGGACGTGGTCCCCCATCCGCGCACCGCGTGGGTCGCCCTGACGGACGAGGTGTACGCCGACGAGCGCGGTGTCGTGTGCGGTGTACCGACCATCGACGAACTGACCCGCGCCCGCCTTCAGACCCGTGCAATCCGTGCTCGAGGGGAGCAGCGATAACGATTTCGGCGCACGGAACCCCAGACACCGCCACCGGCCGCACCGACACCACCACGAACGCCTGCTGCGCCACCGGCTGGCGCGGATCGCCGCAAGTGACCGCAGGATCGACCAACGGATCACCGCATGCGAACGGGAACTCGACGACGGACCCGCGCCCACGGGAACACAGTGTCCACCCGCCGCTGCGCAGCGGCGGTCCCCCTGCCACTGTCGTGGTTCGCCCGCCTGGATGGACTACATCTCCCAGCGTCGTTCAGGTCGTTCTGCCCAGGCCCAGTTACCCCGGGAGTATCGCGCCGGGCCGCCGCAACCGGGGCAGGACGGGGGACCGTGCGTTTCCGTCAAGGGGACGAACGTGTTGTGCCCGCAGTCGCCGCATCGTGACTCGAGCCCGCGTTCGGCCCACCCCACCGAACACAACAACTCCAGGACCTCGGGCACCTCTTCGCGGTGTTCGCGCAGTCCTTGGTCGGATTTGAGTTCGGCGACCGAGCGGTGCGTCCTGCGGACGCGTCCGCCCCACGCCTGGGCCAGTTCGATGAGCGCGGCGTCGTCGCTGTCGTTCCTGCGGGCTCGTTTGAGTTCTTTGAGCAACTCTTTGGAACGCTTGGTGTAGAGCGCGATGATCGCCTCGTAGACACCCGGTTGCAGCAGGACACCTGGATCCTGCCGAGCGACCACGCCCTCGGCGATGCGCCCCTTGTCGGACAGTCCCCACTCCTCGGTCGCGTCGCCCAGCAGGCGGCGAGCGGCTTCGACCGGCTCGGGCACCGTCAACGGGAGTGAGAAGCTACTCGTGCCGATTCGGGCCACCTCGATCCGCCCCCGATGCCAGCGGGCGCCCAAACTGATCATGTCGGCGACACCGGGGCGCTGCGGCAGCCCCTCGAACGCCGAACTGCGCAGGCGCACAAGCACGGAACCCAACAGTGTGCTGTCGAACACCACCGGTGAGGGGATCTCGATCGTCGTGCCTCCGGCGTAGAAGTGGGCGTCGACCTCCGTCGTCAAACCCCACGATCGCGTGTGCAACAGCCAAGCGCGGGGATCCCGGTCGAGAGCGAACGTGACCGGTCCACCGGGCTGCGTGAACCCGCTGGGTGGTTCCGGCGCGTCCTTGGGCGTCAGCCCCAGGGACTGGGCGAAGGCGTGCAACTCCTCGTGGGGGATGCCGGGACCGACCACGGCCACCTCCGAAGAACGTCCAGCAGACGCCCGCGCGAAACCCACCAGCTGCTCGGCGAACCCGACCCAGTGTTCGACACCGGCGCGGGGCAACAGGAACACGTGCGAGTGCGCCAGGATCCGGGAGCGCAGAGCCCGCAGATTCCAGAACCACGCGCAGGACCGGGTGTCGTCCGGGTCGGCGACGACGAGGGTGATCGGACCGCCTGCGAGCGCGGTGACTTCCGCGCCGTGTTCGCGGAACTGCTTCGTGGTGCGTTCCAGCAGGGTCGCCCCGTGGAGCTGGGCGGGGCCGATCTCCGCGTCGGTCATGGGCCTGCGCACCGCACACAGAGACCGGGCCTGCTCGAGGACCTCGTCGTCGAGGTCACCCGCGACCGCGACCTGCCACAACGGGGCATGCTCCTCGGCCACGACCAAACCGACACCCCCTGCGTCGGCGAACACGGCGCCCCAACTGCACGGAGCCAGACCGAAGTCCTCGTCGTCGATACCGGCAATCGGAACCAGAGGAAGCCCCACCAGCCGGGCGACCGACGCGGCCCGCCCGGCCTCGACATTCACGTTGGCCGCAGCCTGCACGTCCGCCGCCTCGATCACGTTCCGGACATCGTTCGAGAGCCCGCCCTCGACCCCGACCTCCACGATCGGCTCGGTGATCCCGCCCCACCGCGTGCACGCCTCGCGCACCGCGCGACGAAACCCCTCCGCGCTCCCCTCCGCGACCAGGTACACCACACGCGAAGGCAACACCGCCACGTGCACGGGAAACTGCCCGAGATACTCCCTGCGCCGCACGAGCACCCGCTCCCATCCGTCGCCGGCGGACCCCGAACCGGCAGCGACGATCGCCTGCAGGCCGACCCGGCCCGCCACCGATGAAACGCTGGTCATCCCGCCGATCGTGCGGTCACGTCGGGCATTTCCCCGAGTTTTGTCGCAGCAGTGGATCGACGACGTCCGGCCACGGCATGGTTGCTCGACTGGGCGCTCCGCCGAAACCAGCCACTTCCGTGTCGAGCCGCCCCTACGCTTCGAACGTGGACCACGCCTACGCCGTCGAGAAACTGACCCAATTCGTGGGCGGCATCGACGCCCACCTGGAAGAGATCGATCGAAGCGGCCCATACCAATGGCCTGAGGCATCGGACGAACTGGAGCTTCAGGAGGTGCGCGCGGTTGATCGAGAATGCCTACGTACCCACCCTCGGCGACTACGAGCCACCGGGAAACCCACGCGAGAACTGGGTGGTGGCACGGCACGCGGCGATCCAGGCCCTGGGACGCGCGCGCTCCCAGGACGAGATCACCGCTTTCCTTCGCCCGACGTCTCCCTCGCTCACCGCCGACTCGCTGCACTCATGGGTCTGGGAGTCCGCGGCCCCGCTGTGGGCGGCCGACGCACACCAGGACGCCGTCCTGGCAGCCGCGCGCACGATCAACCGCCGCCTGCAGAAGAAGCTGGACCGCCACGACATCGGCGAGACCGACCTGTGCCTACAGAGCTTCGACACCAAGGAACCGGCACCCGGGAAGCCCAGGTTGAGGTTCCCCGGCGACCGCAGCACCCCCACGTGGAAGGCCCGTCAGGAAGGCGCAAAGTTCACCACCGCCGGCGCATACCTCGCGATACGAAACCTCGCCGCCCACGAGGAAGCCGTTGGTTGGGAGGAACAGCAGGCACTCGAGTATCTGGCGACGTTCAGCGTGATCGCGCGATGGATCGAGGAGTGCACAGTGGACGCGGCCACCTGAGCGATCGATGTCGACGAAGAAGACGCCGTCACCCGAGGCACTGTATTCGACCTTCGAGGTGTCGGCTCCCCCCCGCGAGCATGTCGAACCTGCGGACGGAAGGACACGAACATCGCCATCCCCTGCGCGACATAGCCGACGACCCATACCGATGCGGCCCCCGGTCTGAGGAACAAGACCGGGAGCGCCGCCCCGCCGTCACCTTCCTTCGCCGCGCCGTCGACTGCCGCTGGGCCGCCTTCCGTCTTCCGCCGCCGTGACGGTTTCGACGTGTCCGCATCGTACGTCGAGACTCCCGGACGGTTCCCGACAGGCCACCGCAGCCGTGACCGCGGTCTCCCACGCGCCCTTGCCGCGCTGCGGCCGCCCGACCGCTCGCCCCTGCCGCTGCGCCGTCGTAGCCGATGTCTTCGCGGCACGCGTCTGGAGATGCCGGGTCGTCGTCGGGTTGGTGTGACGGGCGGCCGGTCGGTCATCGGGGTCGGTTCGGAGGAGCGTCCGTCCGTGGGGTGTTTCGGGCCGGTTGTTGTCCGGTCGTTGTCTTGTGCCCGGATGGGTGAGAGCGGAGTATGGCGAGGTCGGTGCTCGCTGATGGTGTTCGAGCCTTGACGACACGTCACATCGCATTTGGTGTTGCCCGCCCGTTTTCGGAGGGAGTGACCCGCATGAGTGATCCCCACCCGGCGGCCGCCCGGGATGTCCAGGACGATCTGCTGGTCGCGGTCGAGGCGTTGGCGAGTGTCCACGACCGCAACGACAGTGACCGTTCGGATCCGCCGCCGGACGCCACCGGTGACACACAGCCGGACGGTGACGGCCTCAATCACCCCGAATAGTGGGGGTGTTCCCGCACGCGGGGCCGCGCGGTGGTGCGTCGCGCGGCCCTTCTTCGTCCCTGGACGCGTCCCGCCCCGAGGAGGAGTCGTGGAGCACCGCCTGGTCACCGCCGTGGAGAAGGCCCTGGGTTGGGACGGCCCCGCCCGGCTCGGCCGGGACTTCGGCCGCGGCCGCGTGGAGGACACCTCCCTCCCGGAACGCCTTCTGACACCGAACAGGCTGCTGGACCTGGTCATGCGCCGCAGCCTGGACAACCCGCAGTTCCGATGTTTCCGCGACGGCGAGGAACTGCATCCGAAGGCGTACTTCTCCCAGGACGTGAACCGGCGGGGTCAGAGCATCCGCATGGTGAACATGCGGCGACTGGGTGATCTCCTGGACGGCGGGGCGACGTTGGTGTTGGACGGGGCGAACGTGTTCGACGCGACGTTGGAGGTGGCGTGTCGAGCGATGCAGTGGTGGTCGCGCGAACGCGTCCAGGTCAACGTGTACGTCACCACCAACGACGCCTCGGGGTTCGATCTGCACTGGGACGACCACGACGTGCTGGTGGTGCAGTTGGCGGGGGAGAAGGAGTGGGAGGTGCGCGGCGCCTCCCGGGTCGCGCCGATGTTCCGCGACGCCGAACGCAACCACGAACCCGCACGAGACGGCGTGTGGTCGGGGACGATGCGCGCCGGCGACGTCATGCACATCCCCCGCGGCCACTGGCACCGCGCCACCCGCGCCGGCCGGGGCGCCGGACACAGCACGCACATGACGTTCGGGTTCGCCCAACGCACCGGTGTGAACTGGCTGGATTGGCTGGCGGACCGGTCTCGCGAGGACGAGGTCTTTCGCCACGACCTCGACCGCTGGGGAGCGCCCGCCGACCGCGACCACCAACAGGCGGAGCTCCGCGCCGCGGCGGCGCGCCTGATCGACGCGCGCGACCCCGGGGACTTCCTCGCGGAACGCGAACAGGACGCGGTGGCCGCCCGGCACGTCCCGTTCCTGGAGATCTTCGCCCCGATGAGCGCGGTGGTGTGCGTCACCGACTTCCCGCCCCGCGTCGCCGTGGTCGACGACACGGTCGAGATCACCGCCGCCGGGAAACGTCTTACCCTCACCACGCGAGCCCTGCCCGCCGCGCGCCGACTCCTCAGCGGCCATCCCGTCCGTCTCGACGGCGACACCCCCGCAGACGACCCCACCCGACGGCTGGCGGAGATCCTGACCCGGGAGGGACTGTGCGCGACGCTCACCCCCGAATTGTTCTCGGGCTACACCGATCTCGTCACCGACGCCCCCTGATCCAAACCGCGCTGGATCTGGGCATCGACGCGATCGACACCGCCTACAACTACGCCGATTTCACCTCTCACACGCGCCTCGCGAACACCGTCCGCGACCTGCTGCCCCGCCTCACCGTCTCCACCAAGGTCGGCTTCTTCCCGACGTCGGGGCACGCGGAACATTCCCTCGACCCCCACCGGCTGCGGGGCGCGATCGAGCAGACCTGCCGCGACCTGGGCATGCCACCGGACACGGTGTTCCTCCACAACCCCGAACGCTCCCTCACCCGCCTTGCCTCGCCACACGCCCGGCGGTCCCTGACCGCGGCATGCCTGGTCCTCGAGGAAGCCGCCGCGGCCGGGCTGTGCCGGACCTGGGGAATCGCCTCGTGGGACCCGCGAGCCCTGCCCGCAGCCTCGAGCGCGGACATGCCGGTGCCGCGTGCGCTGATGGTCCGGGCGGGACTGCTCGCCGGGGTCCAGGTGCTGGACGCCGCAGACACCCTCGCCGCCCGCTGGGACCTGACCCCCGCATCGGTTCGGGGCATGAGCCCGTTCGGCGGCAGTATGACCGACCCCGTGTGGGGCGGCGTCGACCCCCGCATCTTCCTCGCCGCCCCCGAGAAGGCGTCCCGCGTCCAGGCGGCGCTGCGAGTGGCCCACCACCTGCCCCGCGTGGACACCGTCGCCGTCGGCTCCGACGACCCCGAACACCTGAGTGAACTCGTCCAAGCCCTCAACCACGAGATCGACACGGGCAAAGTCGCCCGCTACCGGGCCCTGCTGGGCGAACGCGCCGCCCGTCAGCGGGCCGTCTGAAGCTCCTCTACCAACTTCGCGCTTTCGCGTCGCGCCGGCTCCAGGAGCGGGTCGGCGGGGTCCGCGTGACGACCCACGACCTTCGCGCAGAAGAACAGCGCCATCAACCGCCCCGACCGCGACTCCAGGTCGGCGCGCCGCTCCGCGCGCACGTGCTCGGCCAGAGCGGGCAGAGCGAGGGAGTTGCCCCACAGCGTCGCGGCGTCCAACCCGCGGGGCGCGAGGCCCCAGTCCTCCCAGTCGAGGATCCAACACCGGGGGCCGGTCAGGTTCGCCCAGTTCAAGTCGGCATGCGCGGGCACCCACTCGTCCAAGGCCGGGTCGATCCGGTCACCGAACGTCTCGCGGATCGCCCGCGCCACCCCGTCCGCGGTGATGGTGACCGTGTCCGGTGTCGCCACACGGGTGGTGTCCTGCGCGGCCAACGCGTCCAACGAGGTGTTGAGCGTCGCCCACCACGCCCGCGACAGGTCGGGGTCCACCACCAGTCGGCCGCCGGGCTTCACCGGGGTCTCGGTGACCAGCTCGGTCTCGTCGACACGCCACATGGCGTCGGCGCCGGTCTCGCGCCACGACATGCCCGCGAACCACTCCGGCTTCGCGATCCCCGTCAACACGGCCGCACTCTCGACGCCGTTCCAGCCCTGACCATCGATCCGCTCCAGGGCACGGCGCTCGATCCGCACCCACGTCCCCCGATCCGTGGCCGCCCCCACCGACCGCCGCTTGCGCACAACCGACCCCCGGTCCAGCCGCACCCGCAAGCCGTGCTCGACCAGATCCAACGCTTGTTCGACCGGCTCCACCCGCAGGTCGACGACATTCCCAGATCGCATGACACGAACCTAACCACCACCACCCGCGAGCAGACCCCGCACAGCTCGCAAACCGCCGGAGACGCCCACTTCGCCGTCGTGTTCAGGGACGAGTCCGGAGCCTACGAGTCGTGAGGGGTGCTGCTCACGAAGTCCGCATAAGGGCAACGAGATCGCCGACGGCGACTTTGTCGACGATCCCATCGGCGCGGAGGCAGTCTGTGGCCATCGTCGAACTCATGCACACGGGGCGGGGTTGTCGTCGAGCCAGGTGGTCGGGATGAGCTTTTCGCCGTTGCGCCAGTTGTAGCGGACGGACTCTTGGTACCAGCCGTGAGGCAGGTCCGCGTGGTCGCTGACGATCATCTGGAAGCCGGGGGAGAGTTCGTGGACGACCTGATGCATGAGTTCGAAGAGGCGAGTGACCGTCACGCGGTCCTCGTCCAGGGCGAGGTCTTCCAGTTGCCCCCTCTG